>DATFRY010000043.1:0-8967 GCA_035262925.1 Kofleriaceae bacterium
CGGACGTGGCGCGCCCCACCGGGGGGAGCGTCGCGCTCGCGCTCCGGCGCACCGGATCGCTCGTCTCCGGCGGGACCGCCTCGACCTCACCGCTCCGGCGATCGGGGACCGGGTCAGAGGCGCGCTGCACGAACTGCACGAAGCTGTCCCACACGCGCCGCTCGTCGCCCATGCCGTAGAACTGGACACCCGCACCGGGCGCGCGTCCGCTGGGATCGTCCTTGCCGATCAGGTAGACGATCATCCCGTGCGTCGCGAACGGGACGTTGTTGGGCGGGAGGATGGTCTCGATGCGGATGAGCTGGCGCACCGGCGGGGGTGATTCCGTGCACAGGAAGAGCCCCCGGTAGCTGACGTCGTCCGTGAAGAGCGACTGCAGGCGGCCGTTGATCCGCGTCCGCACCGGAAGCTGCGTGCGGAACCGCTTGTCTCGGCGCTGCGGCTTGTGCTGCTCGCTCACGGCTTGGCCAGCATATCAGATGGACCATCGTCATCCGCGGCGAACTCCGGCGCCCAGCGCGCGCAGCAAGAGGGCCCGCACATCCTGCGCGATTTCTCGGCAGCCGCTGGCGCGAGGTCCCGCCACGTTGAGGACTTCGATACCCCATGTGCCAAGCCACTCCCGTATCACTTCGGCGCACCGGCCCGCCGGCTCGCCGTCGCCGGTGCGGTCGCCGACCACGCCGAGGTCCAGGTCGCGGTCGAGATCCACGTGCAGGAAGGGCCGGCGGTGGCGCGCGGCCAGCGCGGCGGTGAGCGCGGAGCCGCCGGTCGCCGGTCCGCGCGTGACCAGCAGCGTGCCGTCCGACTCGAGCACGTTTTGCTCGGTGCGCTCCGCAGGGTCGGCGCTCGCCGTCTCGATCAGATGATAGCGATCGGGGATGCGGCCGTCCTCGGCCCTCCGCCCCGCGGGGCAGTAGCCGCCGTGCTCGATGCCGAGCTCGATCGCGGCGTCGAGCGCGCCGCGGTCGGCCCCGGTCTGCCCGCCCGAGACGATCTTGCGCACCACGCCGAGAGGCTACCGGAGGGCGGGCCGAAGCCCAAACCGACGGGTCGTCCTCCTGGCCGACGACGCGCGGGCCGCGCGAGCTCGCCGTCCGTCTACCGCGCGCCCAGGTTCACGCGGTAGACGAAGATCTCCTCCGTGCACACCGGCACGGCGTTTCCATCGGCGAGGCGATACGGCCGGTACCGCCACTCGCGCATGCGCGCGGTGAGCCGCTCGTCGTAGGCCTGGTATCCGGTCGATTGCATGACGGTCAGCGAGGCGACGCTGCCGTCGCGGGCCAGGCACATGTAGATCGTGCCCACGGCCTGTTTCTGCCCCTTGTCGAACATCTGCACCCGCACCTCGTCGGGCGGCTGGATCTGCGGGTCGCCGGAGATGCGCTGGCCCTCGATCATCTTGGCCCGCACGATCGTCACCTCCCGCTTGCAGGACGACGAGCAGCCGTCGCCGCCGGCGCGGCCGCCGTCGTCGCACTGCTCGCCCGCCTCGACCTGACCGTTGCCGCATACCGGGTCCTTCACACCGTCGAGCAGGCCGGGCTGGCACACGGCCCCGGGCGCGCAGCCCTGGAGCAGGTCGATGCCCGGCGCCGGCCCCTTGTCGCCGCCTCCGTTCGACGGCTCGGGCGCCTCATCGCGATCGATGCGCTGCCTGGTCGGCTGGCCGAACGCGGGGTGCTTCCCGGGCGGCTTTCTCGGCTTCGCCGCCGGCTGCTCGTCGCCTCCGGCGGAGGGCAGCGGGAAGGCGAGGGACGCGATCGCCAGCGGCGGATCGGCGGCCTCGAGCTTGTCCATGCGCCAGGCGCCGGCCCCCAGCACGGCCAGCAGGGCGGCCACGTGCGCGGCGATCGAGATCCATGCGAGCGGGCGGAGCCGGCGCGGCCGGGCGCGGTGAGCGTTCGTGTAGTTGTCGAGCATGGATCGATCACACGCGCGGAATCGCGAAATCGGTGCGCGCTTTTCGCTGACCCTGGCTGGCATGTCGCGGCGCGCGGATCTCGACAATTGACCGGGAGCACGATCCGTGACTTGCAGTCTCGACTGGCTCGTGGAAGATGGCCTCATGTCTCTCTGGCAAGAATTCAAGGCTTTTGCCGTCAAGGGCAACGTCATCGACCTGGCCGTCGCGGTCGTCATCGGCGCAGCCTTCAGCAAGATCGTCACCGCCCTGGTCGACGGCGTCGTGATGCCGATCGTCGGAAAGGGACTGCCGGACAAGAACTGGCAGGACTTCGCCGCGGGCGGCATCAAGATCGGCGCCGTCCTCGGGGCGGTGGTCGATTTCCTCATCGTGGCGGTGGTGCTGTTCATCGTCGTGGTGAAGGTGCTGGGCGGGCTGCGCCGACTGGCCGAGTCGCCGGTGGCGCCGACCACGAAGACCTGCGCCGAGTGCCTCGAGGTGATCCCGCTGGCCGCGCGGCGCTGCCGCGCCTGCACCTCGCAGCAGCCGAGCTGACGGAGCCGTTCCGTGATCCGCCGTCGTCGTGTCACTGGCCGGCCCGCCGCCGCATCGGCGGGGGTCTGCCTTCTCGGCCTCGCGCTCGCCGCGCGCGCGGGCGCGCAGCCGCCCGTCCTGCCGCTGCCGCAGCCGCCCGCGCCGGCGGCCGATCCCACGCAGCCGAAGTTCACGTTCACGAGCAAGGAGGACGCGGCCGCGCTGGCCAAGGCGGCGGTGGTGGAGTGGAAGCTGGCCGCCCAGGGCAGCCTCCTCCTCTCCACCGGCAACTCGCGCGCGACCGCGATCGGCGCCGGCCTGAGCGCATCGCGCAAGGCCAGCCGGAACAAGTTCACCCTCGAGGGTGCCGCCGCCTACGCGCGCTCGCGCCTCCTGCTCGCCACCGACGCCAACGGCAACGGCACGATCGAGCCGGGCGAGATCTCGCGTCCGTCACAGACCACCACGCGCTCGTGGCTCGCGCGCGGGCGCTACGACCGCTATCTGACCGCGGCCAACGCGCTCTACGGCGCCGCGAGCATCGGCGCCGACGAGCCGGCCGGCAAGCAGCTGGTCGGCGGCGGCCAGGTCGGCTACAGCCGGCAGGTCTTTCGGGACGGAGTGCACTTGCTGGTGGCCGAGGCCGGCTACGACTACACGTACGAGGACCAGGTGCTGGGCGACGGCGTGTCGATTCACTCGCTGCGCGTGTTCGCCGGCTACACCGCCAAGCTCAGCGCCGACACCGGGTTCGAGGTCTCGGCCGAGGAGCTCTCCAACCTCAACCACCTCGACGGCGCCGCCGGCGAGGTCGGCGCGTTCGAGGACAACCGGGTCAACGGCAAGCTCGCCCTCACGACCAAGCTGCTCCTCGACATCAGCTTCCGCGTCGCCTTCGAGGCCCGCTACGACCACGCGCCGGCGCCGCGGCCGCCGTTCGCGCTGCCCTACGCCGACGGCTTCACGCCGCTGGCCGAGGAGCTCGACACCAGGACCGAGGCCACCCTGATCGTCAGCTTCCTCTGATCGAGCGACCGACGGGGCGGGGCCTCATCGCGCGGCGCGGGCCTCGACCTCTCGCCACACGCGGAGGAAGTTGCCGCCGCAGATCTTCTCGATGTCGGCCTCGCTGGCGCCGCGCTCGAGCAGGACGCGGATGAGGTTGGGGTAGGCGGACACGTCCTTCAGCCCGAGCGGGGTGGTGTCGTTCACCCCGTCGAAGTCGGAGCCGAGCCCGACGTGGTCGACGCCGACCAGCTTCATGACGTACTGGATCTGATCGGCGACCTGGTCGACCGTGGCGAACGTGGGCGGGAACTGGGCCGCATAGGCGGCCTCCAGCTCGTCGCGCTCGAGCTCGCCCGGCTCCGGGATGCGCGCCCGGGTCAGCGCGGCCACCGCCTTGCCCCTCCAGTCGAAGTAGGCGCGCGCCCGGTTGTCGATGAAGGAGGAGCCGAAGTTCATGAGGATGACGCCCCCGCGCGAGGCCAGCTTGACGATGCGCTGATCATCCAGGTTGCGCTCCCAGCCGGGGGTGAAGTGGCGGGCCGACGAGTGCGACGCGATGACCGGCGCCTGTGACAGCGCGAGCACCTGATCGAACGCCTGGTCGGAGATGTGCGAGACGTCGATCATGATGCCGAGCCGGTTCATCTCGGCCACCACCTGGCGGCCGAACGGGCTCAGCCCCTTCCACGTGTGGCGCTTGTCGTAGGACGAATCGCAGATGAGGTCGTCCTTCCCGTGGGTGAGGGTGATGTAGCGGACCCCGCGGCCCTTGAAGTGGGCCAGGTTGTCCAGCTGATCCTCGATCGCGGCGCCGTTCTCGATGCCGAGCGGAAGCGAGATGAGCTGCTTGCGGCTGTTCTCGACCACGCTGTCGGGCGACGGGGCGAGCGCGAACTTGTCCGGGTGCTCGCGCACGAGCCCCTCGACCAGGTCGATGAGCTGGTCTGCGCGCTGCCTGGCGCCGCCGGTCTCCTGGAAGCTGGCCGGCACGTAGATCGACATGAACGGCGCGTCCAGCCCGCCTTCCACCGCGCGCGGGAAGTCGAAGTCTCCTCTCGCGGTGCGGCGCGACAGGTCCTCGGTCGGCCGCCCGTGCGCGTCGAGCCGGGTGATCAGCCGGTGCGGCACATCGACGTGGCCGTCCATGATGATGAAGCGGCGGGCCAGCTCGCGCGCTCGGGTCGCCTCGCGACCAGGCGGCTTCGGCTCGCTCGGGCGCCGGTCCGGCTCCATCCCATCGCCCGGGCCGCATCCGGCGGAGGCGGCTGCAGCTGCGGCCACGAGGGCGAGGAGAGCGGTACATCCTCTCATGTGCGCTCAGCCGCCCTGGTACATCGCCTCGATCTGCTGGGCGAAGTTCTGATTGACCATCTTGCGCTTGACCTTGAGTGTCGGGGTCAGCTCGCCGTGCTCGATCGTGAGTGTGCGCGACAGGATGGTGAACTTCTTCACCGTCTCGACCTGGGCCAGGTGGCTGTTGACCTCGTCGACCACCGCCTGGATCTCCTTGCGGATGGCGTCGTGCTCGTGGAACGGGACCCCGTCCTGCACGCCCTTCTCCCTCAGGAACACGGCGGTCACGTCCGGGTCGAGCGCGATGAGCGCGGTGAGGAACTTGCGCCGGTCGCCGATCACGACCGCCTCGGCGATGAGGCGGGAGTTCTTGAGCGCGGCCTCGATGTTCTTGGGCGCGATGTTCTTGCCGCCGGCCGTGATGATGATGTCCTTCTTGCGGCCCGTGATGTTGAGGAAGCCGTTGGCGTCGAACTCGCCCAGGTCTCCCGAGTGCAGCCAGCCGTCGGTGAGCGCCTCGCTGGTCGCCTGCGGGTCCTTGTAGTAGCCGGCGAACACGTTGCGCCCGCGCACCATGATCTCGCCGTCCTCGGCGATCTTGACCTCGATGCCCGGGATGCGCGCGCCGACCGAGCCGAGCCGGGTGTTGCCCGGCACGTTGATGGTGGTCGGGCCGGTGTCCTCCGACTGCCCGTACACCTCGCGCACCACGATGTCGAGGGTGGCGAAGAACTCGAGCACCTCCTTGGCGATCGGCGCGGCGCCGCTGATGCAGATGCGGGCCTGACCGAGCCCGATGGCCGGCTTGAGCTTGGACAGGACCAGGCGATTGGCGAACCGGTACTGCAGCGCCAGGGCCAGCCCCATCTTCGCGCCGCGGTTCTCCAGCTCCGCCTTGCGCGCGCACACGCGGCGCACCCAGTCGACCAGCGACTTCTTGAACCCGGTGGCGGCGAGCAGCTTCTCCGACACGCCCGAGTGGAACTTCTCCCAGATGCGCGGCACCCCGAAGATGAGCGTGGGCTGCACCTCCTTGAGGTTCTCGGCGATCTTGTCCAGCGACTCGGCGTAGTAGATCGACGCCCCGGTCACCACCGGCCCGTGGATGCTGAGGTTCTGCTCGGCGATGTGAGACAGGGGCAGGTAGGACAGGAGCTTGTCGTCGGGGTCCGCCCCGAGGAAGTCGTTGAGCGCGGTCGCGGTCCAGTAGAGGTTGTCGTGGGTCAGCATCACGCCCTTGGGCGGGCCGGTGGTGCCGGAGGTGTAGATGAGAGTGGCCAGACCGGCGGGATCGAGCGCGTGCAGGCGCGCGAAGAAGTCCGCGTCGCTGACGCCCGAGCCGCGGGACATGAAGTCCTCCCACGAGAGGACGCCCTCGCCCTCGATGCCGGCCCCCTTCATGGCGACCACGACCTGGAGCCGCGGCAGGCGATCCCGCTGCGCGCGGATCTTCTTCCACTGGTTCTGGTTCTCGACCAGCGCCACCATCGACTCGGCGTGGTCGACGATGTACTGCACCTCCTCGGGCGAGCAGGTGGTGTAGACACCGGTCGCAGTGCCGCCGACGGCCATGGCGGCGACGTCCATGATGACCCACTCGGGCCGGTTGAAGCCGAGGATGGAGACCGACCCGCCGGGCGCGAGTCCGAGCGCCATGAGCGACTTGCCGGCCGCCTTCACCTCGTCGGCGTAGGTCTGCCAGCTGGTCGGCCGCCACTGTCCGCCGACCTTCACGTGATAGGCGGGCGCGCTGCCGCGCTGCTTGGCTGTCTCGAACAGCCGGGCCGGGATCGTCTCGATCGTCACGTCATCCTCCCTGCTGCGATGTCAGCCGGCGGCGCGGGTCACTCGCTGGCGGCGGCCGCCGACGCGGTGGCCGCGCGGCGGCGCCCCTTGCCGCGCCCGGCGCCGCGCCCCTTGCCGCGGCCGCCGCGCGATCCTGCTCCCGCCGGGAAGTAGCGGGTCGCGCGCCGCTGGCCCTCGCTGCGCACCATGCGCTGCGACAGCAGCTTCTTGAGCGGCAGGCTGAGGTCCTTGGTGGCGGCGCCCAGCGCGCGTCCGATCTGCTCGACGCGCAGACCCGGGTTGGACTGGATCTCGGACAGCAGGGCCTGCGAGGCGCGATCGATCTCCTCGGGCGAGCGACGGTTGCCGCCCGCGTCGCGCCCACGGCGCGCCACGCGCACCGGCGCGGTGCCGTTTCGACCGCGCGTGGCGCGCCCGCGGCCGCCGGCGGCGAGCGCGGCGGAAAGGGTCTCGAGCGCCTGCTGGCGGGCGAGCTCGGCGATCTCGGTGACGAAGGCCTGGACGCGTTGCGCGATCATCTGCTCGAAATTGGGCACTTGGCAGCCTCTCTCTCTCTTCCTGCTTTTCCTGCTCGCTGGGGGAGGAGCCGGCCAGATCCGGCCCTACGCCGCCGAAGAACCTGTACCGGGGGGAAACTCTGGGCCAAAAGTAAACAAGGTTGTGGCGTTACACAACTGGTTATCGGGATAATCCGCGGTTCGAATCATCCCGACCGCGAAACTTCCAGTTAACGGCGGCCGGCTGCGCCGGTTCTCTGTGCGATTCAGGCGCTCTGCGCCGCTCTTCTCGCCCTGGCACCACCGCGCATGATGTGCAGGACGAACACCGCTATCGAGACTGACAGGCAGGCGTCGGCGACGTTGAACACCGGCCAGGTGTGCTCGTGCCAGTGCCAGAGCACGAAATCAGTGACGGTTCCAAACCGGATCCGGTCGATGAGATTGCCGACAGCCCCGCCCACCATGAGCGACAGGGCCACGATGAGGCCGATCTGGTCCTCCCGCGCGCGAGCCGCCATCCACGAGATGGCCGCGACCGCGACAAGGCCCAGGGCGGTCAGGACGATCCGGCCGCCGTCTGCCCCGGCCAGAAAGTTGAACGCAGCGCCGGGATTGTGAGCCAGGACCAGGTCGAAGTAGCCGTCGAGGATGGGTACCCGGATGCCGCGCCCCGAACCGTCGACCGGGAGGCTGGTGCGCGCCCAGAGCTTGGTCAGCTGGTCCGTCAGAACGACCAGCGCGGAAACGCTCATATAGACTCTGAGGCGGCGCGGCATGAAGTCTGAAAGATAGCAGGTGCCGCGCGCGGCGAGGACGAGGGGGCGAAAAGGACGCGGCTCGCTGCTCGTCCGGAAGCGGCCCCTCGGGGAGTCACTGAATGCGGCAAACGGGGAGGCCGCGCGCGGGGGGGCCGAGTTTTCGACTGCCCTCTCGCGAATCGCGCCCAGTGGTCGTTCGCGCACCGCAATGGCAATCGGGCTCACAGCGACCCACGAGAAGCGGCCAAGTCCCGAAAACTTTGCGTGCAAATTCGCCACAGGTGAGGACCGTCCCCCCGGATGTGCGGCCGTGCGAGGGCAGCATTGCGCCGCTGCGCGCCTTGCTCGGCGCGCGCCGGTCGGGAACATTCGGGGCCCGGCAGCGAGAAACGGGGAGTGAGCGTGGCAAGAGCCCGTGCCGATCGTGACAGCTCTCCCCCGGCCATCGAACCGGCGGCCGAGCTGGACGCGCTGACCTTGCGGCGCGCACAGCGCGGGGAGCAGGCGGCCTGCCGGGCGCTGGTCGAGCGCTACCAGCGCCCGGTGTTCGCGCTGCTCCATCGCATGGTCGGGGCCGGGCGGGCCGATCGGGTGGAGGACCTGGCCCAGGAGACGTTCCTGCACGTCTTCCGCTCGCTGGCCGGCTTCGCCCCGCTCGGGCCGGCGCGCCTGTCCACGTGGATCCTGACCATCGCCTCGCGCCGGGCGGTCGACGAGCTGCGCCGGAGCGGGCGCGCGGACAGGGCGTCTCGGTCGGCTCCGGCAGCGGGCTCGGCGTCGGCGTTGGAGATGGAGATGGAGATGGAGATGGAGATGGACATGGAGATGGTGACGGCAGCTCCGTCACCGTCTTTGTCTTCGTCGTCGTCCTGGTCGTCCTCGTCGTCCTCCTCGGGCTCGCGCGGGCGAGTCGAGGCGGTCTCGCCGTCGCGCGCCGACGAGGGGGCTCGGCACGCGGCGCTCGCCGCGCGGGTGACCGCGGCCGTGGCAGCCCTGGCGCCGGAGTACCGGGCCGCGTTCCTGCTGCGCGTCTATCACGGGCTCGAGTACGGCGAGATCGCGCGCGCACTCGAGTGCGAGGTCGGCACCGTCAAGTCGCGCATCAACCGGGCGCGAGCCGAGGTGAGGCGGGCGCTCGAGGCGGACGACGAGCCGGACG
>DATFRY010000044.1:0-3759 GCA_035262925.1 Kofleriaceae bacterium
GACCGGGTGGCCCTGCGGCGAGTCGGCGCCGAACAGCGCCGCGTCGAGGCGCAAGGCGGAGACTTCGCGCGGGCGGTCCCGGCGCAGGCGGAGCGCGGTCATCCGGTCGTCATGGACGCGCCGCACGTCGGCATCGCGGAACGCGGGCCGGGTGATCATCTCCGCGAACAGGTCGAGCGACTGCGGCAACGTGGGCGAGAGGGTCCTCATCGAGATGTGTGCAGCGCGGCGGTCGGCGTAGGTGAGGACGAGGGCTCCCAGCGACTCGGCGGCGCGTGCGGTCGCCAGCGCGCTCCTGGTCTCTGTGCCTTCGTCGACCAGGTCGGCGGTGAACGCGGCGAGGCCCGCCTTTCCGGGTGGGTCGGTGGCTGCGCCGTCGATCCTCCGGGTCAGCCGGGCACCAGCAGAGCGCTCAGCGCCGTCGCCAGCCCGAGGAAGCTGGAGAACCCGACGATGTCCGTGATGGTGGTGAGGATGATGCTCGAGGCGGTCGCCGGGTCGCGCTTGAGCGCGGCGAGGAGGATGGGAACGCTCGCTCCGGCGACGGCGGCGATGCACATCGAGGTCACCATCGAGAGCCCGATGACCGCCGCCAGCCCCGGCGTCCCGCTCCACACCCAGACGCCGGCCGCGGTGACCAGGGCGATGACCACCCCGTTGATGAGCCCCACCGCCAGCTCCTTGCGGGCGACTCGCCACCAGTGAAAGGCGCGGATCTCGCGCAGCGCCAGGCCGCGTATCGTCACCGCCATCGCCTGCGCGCCCGTGTTTCCGCTCTGCCCGGCCACGACGGGCATGAGCACGGCCAGCGCGGTGAAGCGCGCGATGGTCGACTCGAACATGCCGACCACCGCCGACGCGGCGAACGCGGTCAGCAGATTAATGTGCAGCCAGGGCAGCCGGGTGCGCACCGCGAGCCACGGGCCCGAGAGCGCCTGCTCCTCGCGCGACACGCCGACCATCTGCTGCAGGTCGGCGATCGCGTCCTGCTGGGCGGCGTCGAGCAGGGTCGACTGGCGCAGGATGCCGATCAGGCGCCCCTGCAGATCGACGACCGGCAGGCTGGCGACCTTGTGCTGCTGCAGGAGGTCGACCAGCTCGTCGCGCCGGGTCATCGGATGGACGAAGACCACCTGCTGGCGGGCCAGGTCCTCGAGCGCCTGCTCGGGCGGGGCGCCCACCAGATCCTGCAGGCTCACGGCGCCGACCAGCCGCCCGTCCGGATCGATCAGCATGATGTCGGCGATGCGGCGGTCGCGCAGCCTCTGGATCACGGCCAGAGCGCTGTCGACGCGCGTCCCCGGGGCGAAGCTGGTGACTCGCGTGTCCATCAGCGCTCCGGCGGTGCCGGGGGGAAACTCGAGCAGCTGCTCGATCGCGTGCGCCACCGGCGGCGGCAGGAGCGCCACCAGCGCCGCGCGGTCCTCGTCGTCCAGGCGCGCCAGCAGCCCTGCGGTGCGCGACGGGTCGAGCTCGGCCAGGACGCCCGCCGCCCCCTCGCGGGGCAAGCGGGACAGGACGCGCGCGGCGTCGTCGGTGCCGAGCCGGCGCAGCACGCTGGCAGCGGCGGCAGAGGACGCCTGTGCCAGGATGCGCGCGATCTCGTCGGGCTCGAGGCGCTCGAGCGCGCGCGCCGCTTCATCCGGGTGCTGCCCGAGGAAGCGCTCGACCAGGCGGAGCACCAGCGGGGCCTCGAGGGACAGGGCCTGGCTCACGCTCCACCTCCATCGCGCGGCGACTTCACCGGCCCGCGCACCATGCCCGCGGCCCACTCGGCCAGGCCGGCGACCGACAGGCCGAACAGCTCCGCCAGCGCCGCCGCGGTGGCGGAAGGATCGGCGGTGGGCCGGCCGCGCCCGAGCTCGCGCTCGACCCGCCGCGCGACCTCGTAGCGGATGGCGCCGAGGAAGGCGCCGTTCCTGTCGACCACGGGCAGCGCGTGGACCACCTGCCAGGCGGGATGGTCGGCGACGGCCTCGGCGTGGGCGTGGGCGGCAATGCGCAGCGGACTCGCGGTCATGATCGCGGCGACGGCCTCGTCGGGCGCGGCGACCATGAGCTCGCGCTGGGTGGTGACGCCCACGAGCTCGCCGCCCGGCCCCAGCACGTAGATGTAGTACATGGCGCTGGCGGCGTCGGCGCGCACGCGCGCCAGCGCCTGTGCCGCTGTGAGCTCGCGCGGGACGGCGAGGACGAGGGGATCCATGAGCGCGCCCGCGGTCCCCGGCTCGTGGGCGAGGAGCCGGTTCAGCGCCTGGGCCCGTGGTGGAGGCAGCGCCGCGAGCACCGCCGCGCGCGCATGGTCGCCGGCCCGTCGAAGCAGCGCCGCGCCTGCATCGACGTCGAGCGCGGCGATCACCTCGGCCGACAGCGCGGGAGCGAGCGCCTCCACGCAGCGCGCGGCCTGGACCGGCACCATCTCGCCGATGACAGCGGCGCTGTGCCGGGCTTCGAGCGCGCCGACGACCGCCGCGGCGTCGGGTGCGCTGGCCTGCTCCAGCACGCGCGCGAAACCGGCGGGATGTGCCTCGGCGAACGCCTCCAGGAGGATCGTCTCGGCACTCATGTCACACCTCGCGCGCCACCAGCGTGGAGCGCAGCCTGGCGAAGTCCTGCGCGGGCACCGCCACCTCCTCGTCGCCGGTGTGGAGGATGACCGCGGTGGGCAGCATGCGCACGATCCGGCCCTCGACGCCGTCGATGCGCACCACCTGCCCCACCCCGTAGAGCTTGCGCACGTAGTGCCCGGCAAGGATGTTGGCGACCATCAGGCGTCCGCCCAGCCCGAACGCGAGCCCGGCGCTCCCCACGAGCGACGCGATGACGATCGACAGCACCGTCGTGACGAAGGTGACCTGGATGCCGAGCTGCTCCACCGCGACGAGCATGGTCGCGAGCACGAGCGCAGCCTGCGCCATGCGGCCGAGACGGTCGGCGTGGGCCACCTCGGCCGAGACCGCGGCGCGGGCGACGACGCCGCGAAGAAGCCGCCCGGCGACCAGCCCGACCGCGATGATCAGCGCCGCGACCAGGAGGCGGGGCAGATAGCTCGCCACTCCGCTCAGCCAGGCGGTGATGACCGGAAGGCCGAGCAGCTCGGTCGCGGCCATCACGAACACGACCATGACGATGGCGAACACAGCCCGCGAGACGATGACCGCCGCCTGCCCGCTGCCCACCATCTCGTCCATTCCCCGGCGCGCGCGCACCGCCCGCTCGAAGCGCTCGACCAGGCGGCGGGTGAGCGCACGCAGCAGGAGGGCGACAGCGAAACCCACGAGCAGCGCCGCCGCCGCGCCGGCAGCGCTCCCGCCCTCGCCGAACCCGGACAGCCAGCTTGCGATTCCGTCGGAAGAGAACGCGTGCATGGAGCCTCCTTCGCCGACTACCTTGCCGAAAGCGAGGCCGCCGGTCGAGCCGACCCGACGGTTCGTTCGCCTCGCTCCCCGAGGAGCTCTTCGAGATGACCGAACTTCGATGGCATCGACCTGATCATCGAGAAGTGATCGACGGTCGCATTTCCGCGGCGCGCTCGCATCGTCGCTGGAAATCCTGAGGATCGTGTCGTGGTCATTGATGACCTGGGTCGGAGCACGCAATCGCTGATCGGCGCGCATGGGTTGGACGGCGGCCGAGCGTGATAGGGTGCGTGGCTGTCAGTGGAGGCGTGTGCCATGGGAGCCAAGCCGCGTCGTCAGGGCAGTGTGAGCATGGAGGTCGTCGTCGAGCGGAAGCGCGGCGAGATGGCGGGGTTCGTCG
>DATFRY010000045.1:0-4841 GCA_035262925.1 Kofleriaceae bacterium
TAGGCGGAGCCGCCGTGGGCCCGCACGTTCACGCGGTAGAAGCGGTCGAGGTCCCGCAGATCGGTGCGCGTCAGCGCGGGCCCGGGCACCAGCTCGACCGCGTCCACCGCGGCGCGCGCCCGGCCGCGCTCCTTGCGCACCTGCTTGCGCCGGCGCGAGCTCATGCGCGACAGGAAGTCGTCGAAGTCGCGGTAGCCGCGGTTGTGCCAGTGGTACTGGAAGCTGGCCCGCGGGGCGAGCCCGAGGTCGGCCAGGAGGTCGCGCTCCTCCTCGGTGCAGAACAGGAAGTGGAGCGACGAGCACTCCTCCTCCTCGGCCACGCGCTCGGCGGCGGCGACCAGGGCCTGACCGACCGCGCGCCGGTCGCCCTCGGCCAGGCCGGGCGCGCGCAGGAGGCGCGGACCGGTCGCCGGCGTGAGCGGCGCGGCCACCACCAGCTTCGGGTAGTAGTCGATGCCGGCGCGATGGGCGGCGTGCGCCCACTCCCAGTCGAAGATGAACTCGCCGAAGCTGTGGCTCTTGACGAACGCCGCCGCCGCGCCGACCAGCGCGCCCGCCCGCTCGGCCAGGATGTAGCGCGGCTCCCACCCCGCCTCGCGGCCGATCGAGCCGGTCTCCTCCAGCGCCGACAGGAAGCCGTGGCGCAGGAAGGGCGCACGGCCGTGATCGAGCGCGTCCCAGGCCGCGCCGTCGACGCCGGCGATCCGGCGGATCACCCGAGTCGCGATCACTCGCCCGCACCCGGCCGGTCGGCAGCCCCCCTGGCCAAAGCCGCCGGCGAGAGGCTATCCTTCGCCGTCACATCGAGGTACGCCATGTCGAGTAGCCCGGAGACCCTTCGCCAGATCGAGGATCTGGTCAAGTCGGAAAAGGTAGTCCTGTTCATGAAGGGGTCGCGCAGCTTCCCGCAGTGCGGCTTCTCTTCCGCCGTGGTGCAGATCCTGAACAGCCTGCTCCCCGATTACAAGACGGTGAACGTGCTCGCCGACCCGGCCATCCGCCAGGGGGTGAAGGACTTCTCGTCGTGGCCGACCGTGCCGCAGCTCTACGTGGGCGGCGAGTTCGTCGGCGGCTGCGACATCGTGAAGGAGATGTTCGCGTCGGGAGATCTACAGAAGCGGCTGGGCGTCGAGGCCCAGCCGGTCGAGCCGCCCGCCATCGAGGTGACGCCGCCGGCGGCCGCTGCGCTGCGCGAGGCGCTCGGCCAGGCGGGGCCCGACGAGCACGTGCACGTCGCGGTCAGCCCGGCGTTCGAGCACGAGCTCGAGCTCGGGCCGCGGCGGCCGGGCGACATCGAGGTCTCGTCGGGCGGCATCACCCTGCTCATCGATCCCATCTCGGCCGGGCGCGCGCGCGGCCTCAAGGTCGACTTCGTCGACGGACCGCAGGGGGCGGGCTTCCGCATCGACAACCCCAACGCGCCCGCGGCGGCGCCGTCGGTGCGCGGCATCTCGGCCGGTGAGCTCAAGGCCAGGCTCGACGCCGGCGAGCTGCGCGAGCTCTACGACGTGCGCCCGCCCGACGAGCGGGCCCGCGCGCACATCGCGGAGAGCCGCCTGCTCGACCAGGACGCGCTCGATCACATCGAGGCGCTCGACCGCGCCACGCCGCTGGCGTTCTACTGCCACACGGGAGTGCGCAGCAGGGCGGCGGCGCAGCGCTTCGTCGCGCTCGGCTTCCGCGAGGTCTACAACCTGTCGGGCGGGATCGACGCCTGGTCGCGCGAGGTCGACCCCACCGTGCCGCGGTACTCGTGATGGCGCCGGAGAGCGAACCGCAGGCCCAGCCCGGGACCCAGGACGAGGAGCGGCTGGCGCAGCCCTGCCCGTGCGGGTCGGGCGCCGCCGCCGCCGACTGCTGCGCGCGCTACTTCATCCCCGACGGCGCGGAGGTGGGCCCGGCGGCCGCGCCCACGGCCGAGGCGCTCATGCGCTCGCGCTACAGCGCGTACGCGCTCGGGGCCGTCGACCACATCATGGCCACCCACCACCCCAAGGCGCAGGCCGACGTCGACCGCAAGTCGACCGAGAAGTGGTCGCGCGAGGCGACGTGGGTGGGCCTCGAGATCGTGTCGACCGAGGCGGGCGGCGAGGCGGACGAGACCGGCGAGGTAGAGTTCATCGCCCGCTACGAGCTCGCCGGCTCGCCGCTGTCACACCACGAGCGCGCCCAGTTCCGCCGCCACGACGGCCGCTGGTACTACTGGGACGGCGCCATGGTGCGCCCGCGCCCGGTCGTGCGCGATCAGCCAAAGGTCGGTCGCAACGATCCGTGCCCCTGCGGCAGCGGGCAGAAGTACAAGAAGTGCCACGGAGCCGCCTGAGGCGACAGGAGACCAGGAGACCAGGAGACAGGAGACAGGAGACGGGAGACCGGACCCCACGAGCCCGTCTCCGCGCGGCGGGTTCCTGTCTCCCGTAGCCCGTGGCCCGTCCCCGGTGTCCTCTTCCTCTATTCCACCGGAAGGTACCCGTCGCGGCGGTCGTTGCCTCGCCCCGTCGGCCACAGGAGGCACCCGGTCCCCGAGCCGGGCACCGTGAAGACCATGACCTCGCCGCCGTCGCCGTCGTCGGCGTCCTTGAGGCTGACGGCGATGTCGAGCTGGCCGTCGCCGTCGGCGTCGGCGATGGTCGGCACCGCCATGGCGCCGCGCCCGGGCAGCGGCAGGCGGGCGACCTGGTTGCCGCCGCCGTCGAGCACGAACAGCGCGCCGCGATCGTCGTCGGGCGAGTAGGTGGCGAACACCACCTCGGGCACGCCGTCGGCCGACAGGTCCGCCACCGCCACGCCGCCGGTCAGGACGTCGCCGTCGGTGGCGAAGGTCGCGGACCACAGATCCTCGCCCGCGGCCGACACCGCGTGCACGCGCCCGTCGAAGCCGGCGAACACCGCCTCGGGTCCGGCGCGGTCGGGGTCGAGGTCGACGACCGCGACCTGGTTGGTCGCCGCGACCACGTTGGTGTCCTCGAAGTCCCACAGCCCGCCGAGATAGTCGGGGAAGTGGACCGGCGTCTCCCAGCCGGGCGGGCGCGTGCCGTCGTTGTGCACCACCCACAGCGCCACGCCGCGCTCGCGGTCGGTCTGGGCCGCGTTCTGCACCGAGCCGAGCACGACCAGGTCGCCCACGCCGTCGCCGTCCATGTCGGCGATGGCAGGCGCCGAGTTGGTGAAGTGGGCCTGGTCGGCCGTCTCCTCGTCGTCGGCCCAGCCCTGCCTGGCCAGCGCGTAGTCGTGCAGGAAGCGGATGCCCATGAACTTGGTCTTGCCCTCGAAGATGGGCGCGGCGTCGAACGCGCGGCCGGTGCCGTCGTGCAGGCTCATGTAGGCGTTGTCCTGCGGGGCCAGGATGTCCGCGCGGCCGTCGCCGTCGACGTCGCCCAGGGCCAGGTTCTGGTCGTAGCCGCCGGTGACGTAGCAGGCGTCGTCGCAGCCCGACCGGCCGGTCGTGTTGGCCGGGAAGCCGTCCACGATCTCGCCGGTGGTCGGCTCCACCGCGATGACGATGTCTCGCTGGTCGCCGGCGTCGAGCGGGTTGGTGGTGACCGCGACCAGCTCGAGCCGGCCGTCGCCGTCGATGTCGCCGGCGGCCAGCGAGCGCATCTCGTCGCGCCACTCGAACGGGAAGCCGTCGAGCGGCTCGCCGGACGCGTCCCAGGCGTAGATGCGCCCGCGCGAGGCGGCGGCCAGCTCGAGGCCGTCGCGGTCGGGGTCGAGGTCGGCCGCCACCGGCGAAGACCAGATGCGCCCGTCGGTGCCCGCGCTCCACGCCACCTCGCCGCCGGCGCGCCAGACGATCATGCGCTCGTCGCGCCCGGCCGCGATCTCCGGCTCGCCGTCGCCGTCGAGGTCGGCGACGACCGGCGAGGCCAGCCACGACTCGTCGCCGCGATCGGACAGGGTGAAGGAGAGCTCCGGAGTCGCGGCGTCGGCCGGGCCTCCGGCCCCATCGCACACCGGCGCGGGCGGCATGATGGGATGGCCGCCGTCGCCGCCATCGTCGTCGCCGCCGCCATCGCCGCCGTCATCTCCGCCGCCACCGCCATCCTCGCCGCTGCCGCTGCACGAGATCGCGAGTGGGGCCACCAGCGCGGCGATCGCGATCGCCCGCGCTCCCCTGGTTCTCATGCGCCCCATGGTACAGCGAGTTGACGGGCGTTCTTTTGCCAGGTTCGATGATCCGCAGCAAGGCGCGGCGCGAAAGTGCGGTCGCTCCGCGCGCCGCCATGCGAAACTGGCCCACCGATGCGCACATCCGGCCCCGCGCTCGCCCTCGCCGCCGCCGCGCTCGCGGGCGCCGTCGCCCCGGCCGGGGCTTCCCCGCCGGGGGCAGGCGCGCCGGTCGTGGGCGGCGATCCGGCCGACGAGGGGGCCTGGAGCGACGCGGCCGCCGTCTACTTCGGCGACTCGCCCGGATGCACCGGCACCCTGATCACGCCCGACGTGGTCCTCACCGCCGGCCACTGCATCGGCGGCGCCAGCCAGGTCCAGCTCGGCGTCAACGACCTCACGGCAGAGGGGGGCGAGACCATCGCGGTGGCGAAGGAGATCCGCTACCCGGATTACCTCACCACCTACGACGTCGGCCTGCTCGTGCTCGAGCAGCCGTCCGCGGTGACACCGCGGGTCCTGGCGACCGGCTGCGTGGTCGACCGCTACGTGCAGAACGGCGCGCCGGTGGCCATCGTCGGCTGGGGCGCGACCGACCAGCGAGGCGAGCATGCCAGCCACGTGCTCATGGAGGCGCAGACGACCATCACCAACGTCGACTGCGACGACGGCCACGGCTGCAACGGGGCGGTGAACCCGGGCGGCGAGCTCACCGCGGGCGGCGACGACGTCGA
>DATFRY010000046.1:0-8127 GCA_035262925.1 Kofleriaceae bacterium
CGCGCACATGCTCGAGAGCGCGGGCGACCGGGCCGCGTTCCTCACGGCAGACCCGCGCGGCAAGGAGCTGCCCGGCTACCTGGTCAAGCTCGCCGATGTGCTGACCCAGGAGCGCGACTCGATGAAGCGCGAGATCGACCAGCTCCGACTCAACGTGGAGCACATGAGCGAGATCGTGGCGGTGCAGCAGAACTACGCGCGCGGGTCCAGCCTGGCCCAGGAGTGCCAGGCCTCGGAGCTGGTCGAGGAGTCGCTGCACATCAGCGCGATCGCCCTGGCCCGCCACGGCATCACCGTGGTGCGCGACTTCAAGCCGGTGCCGACCGTGAAGGTGGACCGGCACAAGGTGCTCCAGATCCTGGTCAACCTGGTCCACAACGCCAAGGACGCGATGGACGAGGTCCACCGCAGCGACAAGCCGATGACCATCTCGGTCGAGCAGGCCGACCCCGATCGCGTGCGCATCGTCGTCCGCGACACCGGGATCGGCATCCCGGCCGAGAACCTCACCAGGATCTTCAACTTCGGCTTCACCACGCGCGAGAACGGTCACGGCTTCGGTCTGCACTCGAGCGCCAACGCCGCCGCCGAGCTGGGCGGGAAGCTCTCGGCCCACAGCGACGGCCCGGGCCTGGGTGCGGTGTTCACGCTGGAGCTGCCGGTGGCGGGGGCACAGGCCCCCGCCCGCGCGCTCGAGTGGCACTGATCACGGCGGAGGGCGGGCCGGAGGCCCAGCCGACGGTGCGTTCTGGGCCCGACGACGAACTCGCCGTGCAAATACGGAGTCGCGCTATTTCGGGTGCACCAGCTCCCACTTCACCAGCTTGAGGTCGAGCACGGTGATGGCATACAGGACCGGCACGATGAGCAGGGTGATCACCGTGGCGACGGTGAGGCCGCCGATCTGCGCGTAGCACAGCGGCTCCCACAGCGGGCCGCCGTGCAGGGCCAGCGGGAACAGCGCGAACACCGTCGCTCCGACGGTGATGAGCACCGGCCGCAGCCGCACGATGCCGGCGTCGATCAGCGCCAGCCTGAGCGACTCGCCCTCCTGGTGGCGCTCCTCGATGAAGTCGAACAGCACGATCACGTGGCTGACGATGACGCCGATGAGGCTGATGATGCCCAGGAACGCCATGAACCCGAACGGGCTGCCCATGATGGCGAGGCTCATCAGCGCGCCCACCACCCCGAAGGGGATGGCGGCGAACACGATGAGCGGCTTGACCGCGTTCCTGAACTGGATGACCAGCGCCAGGAAGATGGCGATGACCGAGATGAGGAGCACGACCGCCAGGTTGCCGAACCCCTTCTTCTGCTCCGCCTCCTCACCGCCGACCTCGATCCGGTAGCCGGTCGGCAGGCTGGCCGCGATGCGATCGACCTCGGGCCGCACGGCCGCCATCGCCTCGGAGGCGAGCCGGCCGGCCTCGGGGAAGGCGCCGACCGTGATGGTCCGGTAGTGGTTGCGCCGCCGGATCTTCTCGGTGCGCATCTGGTACGAGACCTTGGACACCTGCCGCAGCGGCACGCGCACGCCGTTCTGTGACGAGACGTAGAGGTTCTGCACGTCGGACAGCTGGCCGCGCTCGGCGGCCCGCATGCGCGACACGATCGGGATCGTGTTGTCGCCGTCGCGCAGCGAGCCGACCTGGGAGCCGGTCAGCCCGGCCGACGACGACTGCGCCACGTCCAGGTTGGTGACGCCGGCCAGGTTGGCGCGGTCCGCGTCGACCTCGAGGGCGACCGCGAAGCTGTCGGCACCCCAGTCGTCGCGCACGCGCTCGACGAACGGGACCTTGCGCAGCGCCGCCTGCAGCTGCTCGGACAGGACCCGCAGCGTGCCGATCTCCGGGCCGGAGATGCGGAACGACACCGGCACGCCGACCACGGCCCCGTTCTCCAGCTGCCGGACGTCGATGCGCGCGCCCGGGATGGCGGCCGACAGGGCCTCCTGCAGGACCGGCACGATCTCGTCGGTGTCGTGCTTGTCGCGCACCTCGAGGATCATCTGCGCGTAGTTCTGCTGCTGCTGCTCGGGGCTGACCGAGTACCAGAAGCGGGGGCCGCCGCCCCCCACGAACGTGGTGATGGAGCGCAGCACGCGGCGCGGCCCGTCGCCGTGGGGGTGGCGCCGCTCGTAGTCCTCCAGCGTCGACCGGGTGAGCTCGTCCACCTGGCGCACCACCGCGTTGGTCTCGGAGATGGGCGCGTCCTCGGGCAGCCACACGTCGATGTACGACAGATAGGACAGGTCCTTGGGGAAGAACGCCGTCTTGATGCGGCCGGCGAACATGAGGCCGCCCGCCACCAGCGCGACCGCGGCCAGCAGGACGAGCCGGCGGTGATCGATGGCCCAGCCGACCACCCGCGCGTACTGCTTGCCGAAGCCGGTGGTGCGCCGCACCTCGTCGGACCGGAACTCGCCGCTCGGGCGCAGGAGGTAGTAGCCGAGCAGCGGGATGAAGGTCATCGAGACCAGCCGCGACGCGACCAGCGACGCGGTCAGCACGATGGGCAGCGAGTAGATGAAGCGGCCGGTGTCCCCGGGCAGGCTGAGGAACGGCAGGTAGGCCACGATGTTGGTGATGGTGGCGAACATGATCGCGCGGGCCAGCTTGGTCGGCCCCAGCCACGACGAGACCACCGGCGGATGGCCGAGGGCCAGGTCGCGCTTGATCGCGTCGCCGGCCACCACCGGATCGTCGACCAGGAGCCCGAGCGCGATGATGAGCGACGCGACCGAAACTTGCTGCATGTCGATGCCGACCAGGTGCATGAAGCCGTACGTCATGCACAGCGTGATCGGGATGGAGGTGGCAAGGAGCACGGCCGATCGCCACTCCCAGAAGCCGAACAGCGCGATCACGACGACCAGGGCGACCGCCTCGTAGAGGCTGTTGTTGAACAGGTGCACCGCCTCCTCCACTTGCAGCGGCTGGTCGGAGGTGCGGGCCAGGATGAGGTCCTCGGGCAGCTCGTCCCTGGCCTCGGCCAGGGCGCGGTCGACGTTCTTGCCGAAATCGGCGATCTGCAGGCCGGACCGCATCGACACCGCCAGCGTGACCGCGCGGGTGCGCTGCCAGTGGCCCTGGTCGTCGCGCCAGGTGTACTTGTTGAGGATGCGCGGCGGGTTCTCGTAGTCGCGGGTCACCTCGAACAGGTCGCGCAGGTACGCGGTCGCGCCCGAGGCGTTGAGCAAGATGCCGCCGATCTCGGCCTCGGACGCGATCTCGCCAGACGCGTCGATCGCGATCGACTTGCCGCCCGACTCGATGGTCCCGCCCGGCAGCGTGATGTTGCGGGCGCCCAGGACGTCCTTCAGCTGATCGAGCTGGAACCCGTACCTGGCCAGACGCTCCTGCGAGTACTCGAGGTAGATGCGCTCGGGCAGGACTCCCGTGCGCCCCACCTTGGACACCTCGTCCACGCCCTGCAGGCGCCGCCTCAGGCTCTCGGTGAAGTCGTCGAGCTCGCGGTACGAGTACTTGCTCTCGGCGACCTCCGCCAGCCGCGCCTCGGTCTCGTTGGGATCCACCACCACCACCGCGCGCCACACGTCCGGGTGGAGCTCCACCGTGCGCATGCGCTCCTGCAGGAAGCGGAGCGCCCCCTCGCGCACGCGCTCGGCGTCGAGCTCGGTGGCCATATCGAGGCCGAGATAACCCCTGCCCTCGATCGCGATCGTGTCATGTGCCATCTGCTCACCGCGCAGGTACTCGCCCAGCTGGTCGATCACGCGGCGAAGGTCGTGGGGCACGAGCGAGGCGGGGAAGGCGTAGGCCAGGGTGACGCGGCGGCCGGTCGCGTCGGGCGCGGCCCGGGAGCGCGCGTCGGCGATGGCCTTGCGCAGCGTCTCGGCCCGGAGCTGCACCTCGATGTCGCTGACCTTGGGGCTCGCCACGGTCAGCATGAGCGCCGTGGTGTCGCCGAAGTCCTTGATGAAGTCGATCGGATAGGCCCCGGACGGGAGGTCGCGGATGGTGTCGAGCCGGAGCTTGATGTCGTCGAACTCCTTGGCGGTGTCCTCGACGTCGTCCTGCAGCTCGATGGTGATGACGGCGACGCCGCCGCGCGTGCTCGACTCGATCTTCTTGATCTTGGAGTTCTCGGCGATCTTCTCCTCCATGCGCCGCGTGATGTACTCCTCCATCTTCACCGCGCTGGCCCCGGGCCACGCCGCGGTCGCCGCCGCCACCCGCACCGGGATCTCCGGGTCCTTGCGCTTGGGCATGCGCGAGTAGGAGAAGAGGCCCCAGAGCACGGTGCCGAACAGGAGGACCCAGGCCACGTGCCGGGTCTCGACGAAGTAGCGCGCGGTGTTGCGGGTGGTGCGGATGCGCTCCTCGTCGGCGCGTCCGTGGGGGTTCACTTCAGCACCCGCACGGTCTCACCGTCGCTGACCATGGTCGCGCCGCGCTCGATGACGCGCTCGCCCGACCTCAGCCCCGAGGTGACGAGGACGGAGTTGCCGATCACGTCGCCCAGCTTCACGTCGCGCAGGCGCGCGACGTCGCCCTTGCCGGCGGCGTCGACCACGAAGACGGCGAAGCCGCGCGGATCGCGCGGCGCGCGCACCACGGCGGTGAGCGGCAGGGCGAGGGTCGACGCCGCGGCCGCGCCGGTGGCCTCCGCGATCTTGAGCGACGCGATCATCCCGACCTTGATCTGGTCGTCGGGGTTGGGCAGCGTCGCCTCGACGTCGAAGGTGCGGCTCCTGACGTCGGCCGACGGAGAGATGCGGGTGATGTCGGCGGTCATCTCCTTGCCGAGCGCCTCCAGCCTGACGGTGAGCTTGTCCCCCAGCCGGATGCGATCGAGCAGCGTGTCGGGGGCGCCGAAGATGACCTTCATCTTGCGCGTGTCGGCGATGGTGAAGGCCAGCAGCCCCGCGGAGGCCAGCGTGCCGACCTCGACGTTGCGGCGGATCACCACGCCGTCGAACGGCGCGCGCAGCGTGCAGTCGGCGTAGGACAGCTCCGCCTCGGTGAGGCTGGCCCGCGCCGCCGCGGTCTTGGCGACAGCCATGTCGCGCTTCGCCGAGTTGGTGTCGTACTCGGCCTGCGGCACCGCGTTGCTGCGCAGGAGCGAGGCGGAGCGATCGAAGTCGAGCTGGGCCTGCTTCTGCGACGCGACCGCCTCGGCGAGCGAGGCGCGGGCCGCGGAGATGCGCTGCTGGTAGTCGGACTCGGTCACGGTCGCGAGGACCATGCCCTTCTTGACCCAGTCGCCCTCCTGCACCTTGCGCGACGAGCCCGAGGCGGTCACCTCCATCACCTCGCGGACGTATCCGGCGACCTTGAAGGCCAGGTCGACCTTGGAGGCCGGCTCGATGGTGCCGGAGTAGCGGGTCGCGCCTACCCCGGTGGCCTGCGCCACCACGCGGATCCGCACCGGCGTCGGCGCGCGGGCGCGCGACTCCTCCGCGGCGCTGCACCCCGTCACGGCCAGACAGAACACGAGAACGCGAGCTTCTAGCCTCATCCCACCCTCCCGCGGCGCAGAATACTCCCTCGCGCCGCAATGTTTGACGGCGATTGTCGGAGCCCGTGCGGTCCAGCGCGAACACGTTGCCGGCCCGCCAGAGATCCGGCGCGCGGATCTGCCATGCACCGGGCGTACCCGGCCGGGCCCGGCGCATCAGGCGGGAATCGCGCGATGCGTCGGGCGCGCTGTCGGATCTCCGATCAGCGGCCGTCGGTTTCCCTCGCAGACGCCGCGCAAGGGATGCGGCGCGCTCGGTCGGCGGCGAGTTGCCTGGCCGGGCTGGGCGACTGGCCTGGCTCAGCCGTCGGCGGGCGACACGACCGCCCCGGGACCGATGAGGGTCTGCCGCGCGATCGAGCGCAGGCGGATGCGACCGGCGCTCCCTCCGCCTCCGCCACCACCCGCGAGGTCGAAGCCGCTCGGCTCGCCGACCAGCCCGCCCTGGCCCTCCTCGCTGTCGAGCGCGCCGCCGTTGCCCCCGTCCCCGCCGGAGCCGGTCCCGCCGCCACCCGGCGCCGGCTGCCCGACCACGTCGCCGCCGTCGTCGCCGCTGGCGGTGGGGACGAACCTGCGGCTGCCCTCGCCGCCTCCGCCGCCGTTGGCCGTCACGGCCCCGTTCACGTCGATCGTGGTGGCCTCGAACAGGAGTCCGCCGCCGGCGCCGCCTCCTCCGCCGCCGGCGTGGATGTCGGTGACATTCCCGCCGCCACCGCCGCGCGCGGTCACGATCCCGTCGACGACGATGCCGCCGCCGGCCACCAGCTGAAGCGCGCCGCCGGCCCCGCCCGCGGTCCCGCCGCTCACGCCGCCGGCGCCGCCGGCGCAGCCGCCGCGCAGAGGCACCAGCCGCGGGGTCCCGACCGGGCTCCCGCCGCCGGTGGCCGGCGCGCCAGGGACCGCGTCCACCTCCGCGCCGATCCCGCCGGCCGCGGCGAACCCGCCGCCGCCGCCGCCCGATCCGGCGGGATCGAAGTCACCGTCGACCTGCGCGGCGCCGGGGTCCCCTCGGCCGCTGCCGGCGCAGCCCTCGTCGCTGTCGCCGCCCGGGCCGCTCGCATCCGCCATCGCGCCGACGTCGATGCCGCCATCGCCGCCACCGGCGATCGAGATGTCACCGACGGCGACCAGGGCCAGACCTCGCGATCCGGTCACCCGCAGCCGCGAGTCGGGGCCCAGGGTGAACGACGCCGTCGCCGTCGCGAAGATGTCGGGCCCGCCGTCCTGATCGACGACGACGCCGACGAGCGTCTCCTGTTCGCCGCCGGGCGAGGTGAGCGTCCCGGTGTCGGTGTCGAGCGAGTAGACGCCGTCGTCCTCGAGGGAGAGGGCCGCGCGCACCGCGCCGAGCTCGCAGGAGTCGACGTTGGAGGGCGCGAACGGGAGCAGATCGCGGCAGGAGTCGGCGTCGGGCGTTCCCCCTCCGCTGTCGGGCGGAGGCGCGACCGAGCCGTCGGGAGATCCGGCGTCGGCCACGCTTCCCGACCCGCTGTCGAGGCCGCCGCTCTGCGTCGGCGGGCTGCCGCTTCCGGCCGGATCGAAGCTGCAGGCCGCGGCGAGAACCGCCGGCGCCAGCGCCGCGCGAAGCGCCCGGCGGTGCGCAGGCAGACGCAGGCCACCCGCCGCCGGCGACGGCAAGTTACCCCTCCTGGCCCCGCGCCCCGTCCGCCCCAAGCAACTCCAGACTAGCTCAGCTCGGCGCCGGAGGTCGACAACAGTGTTGCTGTCTCCCGCGGCCCTACCGCAACCGGGCTGGAACGGATCGGGATGCCCATCGCTGGCGGCACATCTTGCGCGAAGGGATCGTAGAGTAGGCCCAGTGCTGGCCGGCATCCGCATGCGCATCGGCATCGGCGTCGGCCTCCGCATCGCCATCGGCGCCGCATGGATCGCGGGGGCCGGCGCCGCCTGCGCGGCGGACGATGCGGCCCGAGAACCCGATGGACAGGGCGCCCCAGGCGCCGCCGATGCCGGCGCCGCCGAGCACGACGTCGAGGTCTCCGGAGGATCCGCCGCCCCGACCGCCCCGGACGGGGATGCGGACGCCGGGCCGGCGGGTGCCAGCCGCGCCGGCTCGGCCGGGCGGCCGCTGCATATCTTACAGATGAACCTCTGCAACAGCGGCCAGAACCCGGGCTGCTTCTCGGGCGGACAGTCGGTCGCCGAGGCGTACCAGATCACCATGCGGGTCCAGGCCGACGTCGTCACCCTGAACGAGATCTGCGAGGACGACGTCGCCACGGAGCTGTTCGGCGAGCTGCGAGAGGCGTGGGCGGCCGACTGGACCTACTGGGTCTTCGCCCCGGCCAAGAGCCGCCGCACGGGAGGGCCCCTGCCCTGCAACGACGGCCAGCGCTACGGCGTCGGCATCATCGGCCACGTCCCGGCGGCGGCATGGAGCGGCTTCGAGTTCGACGGCGACCGCTATGCGCACCAGGATCTCACCGACAACGAGATGCGGGCGTGGGCGTGCGCGAGCCTCGGCGGCGTCGAGGCCTGCACCACTCACCTCCAGTCGCGCCACGGCGACGTCGCCCTGCTCCAGTGCCAGGAGCTGATGGACCCGGTCCTCCCGCAGTTCCGGGCCGGGCACGGCGACGGCTCGCGGCCGAGCATCGTGAGCGGCGACCTCAACCTCGCCTT
>DATFRY010000047.1:0-12199 GCA_035262925.1 Kofleriaceae bacterium
GCGCGGGTGCCGATCGTGACGTTCGGCCACACACACGACGAGGTCATCGCGCGGCTGGAGGTGGAGGGCGCGCCGGCCTGGTACTTCAACACCGGGACCTGGATCGCGGTCTTCACCGCGGACGCGCTCTTGCCGCGCGAGCGGGTGCAGTACACGTTCCTGCGCGTGCGCGGCCACCAGGGCGAGCTCCTGCACTGGAGCCCGGGCCGGCGCGAGGCCACGCCGGTGGTCCTCCTCGAGGAGGACCCGCACCACCATCACCAGCTGCTGGGCGGCAAGCCCCCCTCGGACAAGCCGCCCGACGCGCACGCCAACTGAGCGCGCCGCGCGAGCCCAGGGGCGAGGCTCAGAAGCCCAGGATCTTCGCGATCGCGTAGCGCATCACCTCGCTGGTGCCGCCGCCGATGCGGAGGAGGCGCTGGTCGCGCCAGGCGCGCGCGATGAACGTCTCCTCCATGTAGCCCATACCGCCGTGCAGCTGCATGCACTCGTCCACCACCCGGTCGGCCAGCTCGGCGACGTAGAGCTTGGCCATCGAGATGAGCTTCACGGTCTCGAAGCTGAGCAGCCCGGTGCGCCGCACGTGGCGCTCGTCGTTGTAGCACTCGACCGCGCGGTAGGTCAGCTGCCGCGCCGCCTCCAGCTCGGTGTAGAGGTCGACCAGGCGGTGCTGCCACACCTCGCGCTTGATGATGGGCTTGCCGAACGCGACCCGGTCGCGCGCGTACGCGACGGTGCGCTCGAGCGTGGCCTGACAGCCGGCCACCGCGCTGACCGCGGCGACCAGCCGCTCGGTCTGGAAGTTCTGCATGAGGTAGTAGAAGCCCTTGCCCTCCTCGCCCAGGAGGTTGCGGGCGGGCACGCGGCACTCGTCGAACGCCAGCTCGGCCGTGTCGCTGGCGTGGTTGCCGACCTTGCGCAGCTTCTTCGCCACCTGGAAGCCCTTCGCGTCGGTCGGGAACAGGAGGATCGAGATGCCGCCGTAGCCGGCCTCGGGGTCGGTCTTGACCAGGAGCGTGACGAACGACGCGCGCGTGCCGTTGGTGATGTAGGTCTTGGCGCCGCTCACCACGTAGTCGCCGCCCACCTTGCGGGCGACGGTGCGGATGCCGGCCACGTCGCTGCCCGCGCCCGGCTCGCTGACCCCCAGCGCCGCGATGCGCTCGCCGCGCAGCGCCGGGCGCAGGAACTCGTCGATCTGCTCGCGCGTGCCGAGATCCGAGATGCAGGGCGTGGCCATGTCGCTCTGCACCAGGAGGCCCATGGCCACGCCGGCCGAGCCGATGCGCCAGTACTCCTCGGCCTTGGCCGCGCTGAACCAGTAGTCGCCGCCCGCGCCGCCGTGCTCCTCCGGATAGTGAGCGCCGTGGATGCCGAGCTCGCCGGCGCGGCGGAACACCCAGTCGGGGAACATCTCGTCGCGCTCCCACTCCTCGGCGTGCGGGGCCAGCTCCTTCTCGGCGAAGGTGGCCACCGTGCGGCGGAACGCCTCGTGCTCCTCGCCAAACCGCTCTTGCATGACAGACCTCCGGCGCGGACCCACCGGCGGCCGCGGCCGGACGGCGAGGCGACGCGTTAACGTGAAATGGATTTCATCTTAGACCCACGGTTCGCTCGTGTCGACCCGACCGGGCGAACTGTGGGTCGGACGGGGTGCCGACCGAGTCGGCGGGCCCCCCGCTCAATCCCCCACGTCGTCGAGCGACACTCTGCCTGCGGGGCCACCCAAGGTGCCCCCGTCGAAATCGACGGCCGAGCGCGAAAGCGCGAAGCCCTGACACCGGAGCTCGCCGAGGTCGACGAAGTGAGCTCCGGGGTCAGGGAAAGAGCCGCTCTCGTGTCCAGCCCTGGGCGTCGGCGAGGTAGCGCAGCCGGTCGTGCAGGCGATCGGGGCGGCCCTGCCAGAACTCGATCGACCGCGGGGCCAGGCAGTAGCCGCCCCAGCTGTCGGGGCGCTCGAGCTCGCGTCCCTCCCATGCAGCCTCACACGCGGACACGCCGGCCTCGAGCGCGGCCCTGCTCGCCACGACCCGGCTCTGCTGCGAGGCCATGGCCGAGAGGTTGCTCGCGCGCGGGCGCGTCGCGAAGTACGCGTCCGAGTCGGCGGCGCCGAGGCGCTCCACCGCGCCCTCGACGCGCACCTGGCGGTGGAGGTCGGGCCACCAGAAGAGGAGCGCGGCGGCCGGATTTCTGGCCAGCTGCTCGCCCTTGTTGCTGTCGTAGTTGCTGTAGAAGACGAAGCCGCGCGCGTCGAAGCGCTTGAGCAGCACCACGCGCGCCGACGGCTGCCCGTCGGGCCCGGCGGTGGCCAGCACCATGCCGTCGGCGAACGGCACATGGGCGGCCACCGCCTCGTCGAGCCAGCGCTCGAACAGCGCCAGCGGATCGTGTCCCGCCGCCTCCTCGTCGAGCGGCGCTCCGGCGTACTCGCGGCGCAGGTCTTCGAGCTTCACGCCTCCACTATATAGAGGAAGGCCGGGGCGCGCCCGCGCGGCCGGGCTACGGGCTGACCGGGTAGAGGCCCTCGATCCGCCCGCCGTCGATGCGCCAGACCTCGATGTCGGCGGCGGTCTCCTCGCTGTCGGGATCGAAGTCGATGGGACCCGAGGCGCCGGCCGCGTCGATCGACCGGCCGTCGCGGAAGGCCTGCTGCACCGAGACCCAGCCGCCCGGCCGCACCGCGACGCTCTCGCCGTCGCTCACGTGGCGCAGGCCGCGCGCGATGCGGGTGCCGTCGAGCCCGTCCTCCTGGAGGAGCGCCCACGCGGCGCCGTAGGCCAGCAGCCAGGCGGCGTCGTACGCGTTGGCCGCGAACGAGAAGGAGCGCACGTCCTCGCGGAACGCGGCGGTGTAGGCGGCGATGAAGCTGGCGTAGACCAGGTCCTTGCCCTCGTCGAGCGGCTTGGCGCGCGTGCCGCGGATCTGGGGGAAGCGGGCCGGGTTGGCCTGGGACAGCACGTCCGGGTTGGCCGCCGCGTCGGTCAGGAAGATGCCCTTGCCGTCGTAGCCCGACAGCGTCGCGGCCGAGTCGAGAAACCCGGCGATGTCGTCGGGCTGGCTCGAGATGAAGAGGACCTCCTCGGCCCGGCTGGAGGCGACGTCGGCGATCGCGTCGGCCAGCTGGCCGTCGCCGTCGAACGGGCGCAGGAGGTCGACCGTGCCGCCGCCGTCCTGGAACGCGGGCGCGAACACGTCGAACAGCCCCTCCCCGTAGGCGCCCACCTCGTGGATGACCGCCACGTGTGCCACCGGCGCGGCGCGCCCCTCGCCCGGATCGAGCATGTCGGCGGCGATGACCGCGCCCTGGAGCCCGTCGGACGGCGCCGTGCGCCAGAGCAGGCCGGGCGCGTCGTCCGACACGGTCGCCGGATCGAGATCGGTCAACGACGGGCTGGTCGCCGACGGCGAGATGACCAGCACGCCCGTGCCCGCCAGCGCCTGGAAGACCGCCTGGGTGTCGCTCGACGCGGCCGGCCCCACGATGGCCGGCACGCCGAGCGAGGTGGCCAGGAACTCGGCCGACGCGACCGCGGCGTCGGTCCGGGCGAGGTCATCGTAGTCGGGGTTCTCCTCGACCGTGCAGAAGACCGCGCCGAAGCTGCGGCCGTCGACGCCGTCCTCCTGGTTGGCCTGATCGTAGGCCAGCTGGGCCGAGCGCTCGCGCGCCACCTGGGTCTGGACCGAGCGGTCCATGAGGTTGCCGAACAGGATGCGGTCGCGCTCCTGGAAGCGGTCGTCGAACAGGCCGGGCGGGAACGTCTCGCTGCAGCGCGGCGCCGGCTCGACCTCGTCGCACAGCCCGTCGCGGTTGCACACGAAGCCGAGCCCGAACGCGGCCCGGCAGTCGCCGTCGGTGTCGCAGTCGACCACGTCGGTCCGCGTGAGCGTGCAGCCGGCCAGGATCGCGGCGGCGGCGATGCATGCCGCGACGGCGTCAGAAGTCGCCCGCAACGCTCACCCCCGGCCCGCCCGCCACCATGGTCGGCCCGATGCGCAGCGCGCGCCGCGAGCCCTCGGGCTCGTGGCGGCGCCCCTTCCACAGGAGGTAGGCCCCGACCGCGGCCGACCCGACGCCCATCACGGCGCTGACGTCGGCGGCGACCGAGAAGGCGAGCTCGCGGTCGAGCGCGCTCCTGGCCTCCGTGCGGCACAGGCCGGCGTCGGAGCACTGGACCTCGGCGTCCTGTCCGGCCGCGCCGGCGGCGAGGCCGAAGCCGATCGCGCCGGCCAGGCCGACCGCGCCGCCGGCCAGGAACAGGTACGCGGGCAGGCGCGACGGGCGCGGCGGGGCCGCGGGCCGCGCGCTCACCGCCGCGACGCGCCGCCTCGCGCGCATGCGGCTGAGCTCGCGCGCGCCTTCCCGCTCGGCCTGCTCGAGGGCGCGCACCCGGTCGCGCTCCTCGATGCGCTCGCGCTCGGCCCGCTCCAGCCGGCGCAGCCGCTCGCGCAGCGCGGCGACGTTCCTGGCCCGCGGGTGTTCCAGGTACTGGCGCAGCCGCTCGCTGGCCTGCGCGTAGTCGCCCATGCGCTCGTAGGAGTTGACCAGCGCCAGCAGCAGCTCGACGCGCCCGCTCAGCCGGAAGGCCTCGTCGTACAGCACGGCCGCCTTCTCGTAGCGTCCGGCCGCGTAGTGGGTCTCGCCCAGCCGGAACAGCTCGCGCGCCTTCCGGTCGTCGTCGGCGCGCGGCGGGTCCGCCAGCGCCGGACCGGCGGCCAGCGCGATGACGGCCCACGCGGCGGCCACCGCGGCCACGGCGAGCGCGCGCATCCTGCTCGTCGTCATGGCCCTCCTCGGCTCATCTCCCGCCGCCCTGCTCGTTCGCCCACGGATCCGGGTTGTCGGTCATCGCCGGCTCGTCGGCGTCGCTCCCGGCGCGCGACCCGGCCGGGCGCTCGCGCCTCGCGCTGCGACGCACGGGCCGGCTGCTCCGCCGCGCCGGCGCCGCGCGCGCCCGGTCGAGCACCACGCGCGCCGGCGGCGGCCGATCGGTGAAGTCGAGCCCGACCGCCTCGTAGCCGTCGGCCCGCACGGTCAGGATGTGGCGGGTGCCGTCGACCGGCAGCGCGGTGCGCAGCCCGCCGGTGCCGATCACCATCCCGTCGAGCTCGATCACCGCCTGGTCGGGGACCGCGGTCACGGCCACGTCGAATGTCCTCGGCGCCGGCGCCGAGGTCGGCGGCGCCGACGGCGCTGCGGGCGCTGCCGCAGCCGCGCGCACGCCCGGCGCTGCGGCCGCCGCGATCGGCGCGCTCGCCCCGCGGTCGCTCGCCGGTGCCGAGCCGGACCCGTCCGCCGTCGCCGAGCCGCCGCCGAGGCGCCAGGCGACGCCGACTCCGATCGCGAGAAGGAGGGCCAGCCCGATCAGCCCGGTCGTCGCGCGCCGCCCGCTGGCGACCGCCGGCGGCGCCGAGCTCGCCGCGCTCGGCGGCTGGTACGGCGGATCGTCCGACGCCGGCGCCGGCGCCGAGTCTCCGTCGGCCGGCGCCGGCGACAGACCATCGATGCGCGGCGGCACCGGCAGCGCGCGAACCTCGGCCAGCCCGCCTGCCGGCGCTGGCCGGGCGACGGTCGACCGCGGCGGCGATGTCTCGCGCATCGCGGCAGCGGGCGCCTCGCCCGATGCGGAGCGCCCCTCGCGCATCTCCGCCACGCACGCGCGCTCGAACCGGGTGCGCTCGGCCAGGCGATCGGCCAGCGCGCCGGTCATCCACGCGCCCATGTCGTGCCCGCTCAGCTGTCCGACCTCCGCGGCCGCCGCCTCCAGCGCGCGCCGGAGCTCGTCCGCGCTCGCCGGTCGCCTGGCCGGATCGCGCTCGAGCGCCCACAGCACCACCTCGTCGAGCACTCCTGGCAGCGACGGATCGAGCTCGCTCGGCGGCGGGATGCGCTGCTCGAGCACCGCCACCGCGCGCTGGTGATCGCTCGTGCCCTTGAACAGCCTGTGTCCGGTCAGGAGCTCGTGCAGGCAGATGCCGAGCTGGAACACGTCGGTGCGCCCGTCGACCGGCCGATCGTGGAGCTGCTCCGGCGCGAGGTAGGCGATCTTGCCCTTGACCCCGCCGCGGGTGTGGCCCTCGCGCAGCGTCGCCTTGGCCACGCCGAAGTCGACGATCTTCACCACGCCGTTGAAGCAGACGATCAGGTTCGACGGGGTGACATCGCGGTGCACGATCGGCTGCGGCTGCCCGGCCGGATCCGTCGCGGTGTGCGCGCACTCGAGCCCTGCCGCGACGTCGGCCGCCACGCGACACGCGACCGCCGGCGGCACGCTCTCCCCGCGGGAGCGCAGCGTGCGGGTGATGTAGACCAGCGTCTCGCCCGACAGGTACTCCATGACGAGGAAGTAGCCGTCGGCGTCGCGCCCGATGTCGAGGATGTGGACGACGTTGGGGTGGCGGATGGAGGCGGCCAGGCGCGCCTCCTCGAGCAGCATGCGGGTGAAGTGCTCATCCTCCCCGAACTGGGCGTAGATGCGCTTGATGACCACCAGGCGCTCGAGTCCGCCGATACCCTCCTGTAGGCCGAGGTAAACCTCGCCCATCCCGCCGCGGCCGATGCAGCGACTGATGCGATAGACGGCGCCGCCGCTGCTGAAGCTATGGATGCCCCCCATCCGCTGGTGAATCCTCAGACTCGCCTTCCGGGCATGGACACTTGGTCGGTGCGCGGCGTCGAAAATGAGGCTCAGTTTATCGCGGAGCCGCGAAGGCGGACAATCATCTCGCCGCCTGGGGACGTCATTGTCGCTTACAATTCTTTGGCGCACCGATGCAGTCGATGTCGTCGCGCCACGGAGCTATGCGCGAATGTCACACCTTCAGCGCGGAGGAGCGCGCGTGCCTACCCGGGGCGCGAGGCCGGACGCGGAAGGCGGCGAGTCGGGCACATCGCGCTCGTGGTAAGAGCGGCGCATGACTCGACCGGCCGCGCGCGCTCGTCGCCTGGCGCAGCCAGCGCTCGCCGCGCTCGGCGTGCTCGGCATGGTCGGCGGGCTCGCAGCGGCCGCGCTGGCTGGCTGCGCCGGCGCGACCTCCGCGACGTCGTCATCCGCGTCCGCGTCGTCGTCCGCGACCGCCTCGCCGGCGGGGGCGGCCCCGGCCGGATCCGGGTCGACGGCCGCCGCCGCCGCGTCGCTCACGCCCCAGGCGCGGGCGAACCTGGCCTCGTTCGATCACGTGTGGCAGACGATCAAGGACAAGCACTGGGACCGCGCGCAGGTCGGCGCGTCGTGGGAGCGCGCGCGGCGCGAGCTTCGCCCGCGCGTGGCAGCCGCGCGCGGGGAGCCCGAGGCGCGCGCCGTGATGAACGAGCTGCTCGGACGGCTCGGCCTGTCCCACTTCGGCATCATCCCCGCCGCCGCCGACACCGACGCGCGCCCCTGCGAGCCAGGCGACCTCGGGCTCGACGCGCGCCTCATCGACGACGGCGTGGTGGTCACGCGCGCCCATGCCGGCGGCCCCGCGGCCGCGGCCGGCGTGCAGCCGGGCTGGCTCATCGAGCGCATCGGCGACACCGAGATCGCGCCGCTCATCGCCGACGTGCGGCAGTCGCTGCCGGCCCAGCGCGCGGCCCCGATCGAGGCGGTGCTCCGCCTGTCGAGCGGCTGCATCGGCGAGCGGGCTCGCCTGCGCGCGCGCGGGCGCGGCGACCGCCCCGTCACCGTCGAGCTCGCGCGCGCGGCGCCGGCCGGCCGCGAGGTCGTGTTCGGCAACCTGCCGGCCCTCCGCCTGTCCTATCGCGCGCGCCGGCTGCCGCGCAACACCGCCTACGTGTCGCTGAGCGTGTTCATCGACGCCGAGGTGGTGCTGGCCGACTTCGCGCGCGACATGGACCGCTTCGCCGCGACCCGCGGGCTCGTGCTCGACCTGCGCGGCAACCCGGGCGGCATCGCGGGCATGGCGATGGGCATGGGCAGCTGGTTCGTGCGCGACCACATCCACGTGCTCGGCACCATGAAGACGCGCGACGCGGCGCTCAACCTCATCCTCACGCCGCGCCCGCGCCCCTACGCCGGCAAGCTGGCCATCCTGGTCGACGAGCTCAGCATGTCGACCTCGGAGATGCTGGCCGGCGGACTGCAAGACCTGGGTCGCGCGCGCGTGTTCGGCAGTCGCACGCCGGGCGCCGCGCTGCCCTCCGCGATCGAGCGCCTGCCCAACGGCGACGGCTTCCAGTACGCGCTCGGCAGCTACGTGTCGGCCGGCGGCAAGCCGCTCGAGGGCCACGGCGTGGTGCCGGACCAGGAGGTCCCGCTCACCCGGGCCGCGCTCCTCGCCGGCAAGGACCCGGCGCTCGAGGCCGCGCTGGCCTGGATTCGCGCCGACGACGGCGCCCGAACCACAAGGAGAGATCGATGAGATCCGCCGCCCTGCTCCTCTCGGCCCTCGGGCTCGCCACGCCGCTCGCCGGCTGCGGCGGATCGTCCGGTGCGGCGGCCCCTGCCACGGCCGCGGGCGCCGGCCCCGGCGCGGCCGAGGGCGCGCTGCCCCCCGCCGCGCAGGTGCTCGACGCCTACGTCGCGGCCACGGGAGGAAAGGCCGCGTACGAGAGCTTGAAGTCCCGCGTCGCCAGCGGCACCGTCAGCGTGCCGTCGATGAGCCAGCCGGCCCGCTTCACCATGTACCAGGAGGCGCCGCGCAAGATGCGCCTGGTCATCGAGCTGCCCGGCGTCGGCACCGAGGAGCGCGGCACCGACGGCCAGACCGCATGGTCGAAGAGCAACATGACCGGCAACCGCATCCTCGAGGGGCCGGAGCGCGCCCAGCTCCTGCGCACCGGAGCCCTGCGCGCCGAGATCGAGTGGCGCCAGCTCTACACCAGCGCGGAGACCGTCGGCGTCGAGGACGTGGACGGCCACAAGGCGTACAAGGTCGCGCTCCACACGCCCGAGGGCACGGTCGAGCACCGCTTCTACGACGTGGGCAGCAAGCTGCTCCTGCGCACCAGCACCGTCGACAAGTCGCCGATGGGCGAGGTGCCGGTCGACACGGTGACCTCCGACTACCGCGCCGAGGGCGGCATCCTCGTTTCGCACAAGGCGGTGGTGCGAGCGATGAGCATGGAGCAGGTGCTGACCCTGGAGAAGATCGAGCACAACGTGCCGATCGATCCCCAGCGCTTCCAGGTGCCGGCCGACGTGCACGCCGCTCCGGCGGAGGCGCCCGCCCGGCCATCCGCGCCCGACGCGACCCCGCCGCCGGGCGGCAAGAAGTAGCGACTGTCATCGAGCACCGCCCCGGCCCGGGGTTGACGCCGCGGGCCGCGGCTATACTGCGCCGATGGTCTCGCGCGGCGCCGACCGCGGGTCTGGAACCGACGCCACGACCACGGTCGCCGGCACCGAGGAGGCGCGCGCCTTCTTTCAGGCCCGGCTGGCCATCTTCGGCCTCGCGCTGTTCGTCCTCTCGGGCCTCGCGTGGACGGCCCTCCTCGTCGCCTACTTCTTCGCGGGGCCGGTGGCGCGGCCGCCGGGGCTGGGGCCGTTCTCGCCCGGCGCCATCCTCCACCTGCTCGGCGTGCTCCAGGTCGGCGCGCTGTGGCTGGCCACGCGGCGCGGCCGCCGCAGCCCCGCCGTCCTCCACACCCTCGACATCGGCATCACATTCGGGATGATCGTCAGCTTCGCGGCCGCCGGTGGGGTCCAGACGGTGCCGATGGCCGGCGGCTTCATCGCGATCCTGTCGTTCATCATCGGCTCGCTCACGCGCGCCATCGTGGTGCCCAGCACGGCGCGCCGCACGCTGCTCATCGGGCTCACCGCCGGAGTCGCGGTGGTCGCGTTCGCGGCGTGGCGCCTGCAGGGGGCGGCGACGCCGCTGGTCTTCCGCGTGGTGCCGCCGGCGTGCTGGACCCTGTCCGGCATCGTGGTCGGCGTGCTGGCGTCGCACACCATCTTCGGGCTGCGCCGCCAGGTCGACGAGGCGCGCGTGCTCGGCCAGTACCGTCTCGAGTCGAAGATCGGCGAGGGCGGGATGGGCGAGGTCTGGCGGGCCAGCCACGCGCTCCTCCGCCGGCCGACCGCGATCAAGCTCTTGCCGCCCGATCGCATGGGCGAGGCGGCGATCCGCCGCTTCGAGCGCGAGGTGCAGCTGACCGCGCGCCTCACCCACCCCAACACGGTCGCCATCTACGACTACGGCCGCACGCGCGACGGCATCTTCTACTACGCGATGGAGCTCATCGACGGCACCAACCTCGAGACCCTCGTCGCTCGACACGGGGCCCAGCCGGCCGCCCGCGTGGTGCACGTCCTGGCCCAGGTGTGCGGCGCGCTGGCCGAGGCGCACGACCTGGGTCTGGTCCACCGCGACATCAAGCCGGCCAACGTGCTCGTCTCGCCGCGCAAGGGCGAGCACGAGTTCGCCAAGCTGCTCGACTTCGGCCTGGTCAAGGCGATCGAGACCAGCGCGGAGCCGATCGGCATCACCGGGACCAACACGATCACCGGCACGCCGCTCTACATGTCGCCCGAGGCCATCCGCGCGCCCGGCTCGGTCGACGCGCGCAGCGACCTCTACTCGCTCGGCGTGGTCGCCTGGTTCCTGCTGGTCGGCCGGCCGCCGTTCGGCGGCCACAACGTCCTGGAGGTGTGCAGCCAGCACCTCTCGACGCCGCCCGCGCGCCCGTCGAGCGCTCTCGGCCGCGCGATCCCGGCGGACGTCGAGGACGCGGTGCTCGCCTGCCTGGCCAAGCAACAGGACGAGCGGCCGCCCGATGCGCGCGCGCTGCGCGATCGCCTGCTGTCGACCGGCGCCGCGGGGCGCTGGACGGTCGACGACGCCGCCGCGTGGTGGCGCGATCGCACCCCGGCCCCGTCATCGACCGCGACCGCGGAGCCGGCGCACGCGCGAACCATCGCGCTCGACGTCTCGGGGCGCGCATCGATGGCGGACGCGCCGACCCATCGCGCGCGGCGAACGTGAGGACCGATCGGCGATCGCGCGGGTGTGCGTGACCCGCGAACGCGGCGGTCGCTCGCGACACGGCGGGCGGCGGGCCCGCAGATCGACCCGCTCGATCCGCAGGAGATCGTGAAAAACAGGTCTCATGTGATATGTGTCACATCACGCAAGAAGGGCGATTGTTCGCCCCGAGAACACTCCGCGCCGCTGGCGCGTCATATGCACCTCCTGGTCGAGGTTCCGTCGAGCACGGACCTCTCTGAATGAAGTCACCAGGCGATGATGCGTCTGAGTGGCATGAGGAGGTGGTGATGCAGCGTTTCACGTTCTCCCTCGCGCTGTCCCTGGCCGGGTGCGTGGGAATGGGATCCGCGTTCGCCCAGGACGAGCAGCCGTACGACGACCAGTCGTATGACCAGCCGCCGTCCGACGAACCATCGGACGGGCCGCCCGACGATCAGGCCGGCGCCCCGTCCGACGACTACGAAGTTCCGTACGAGGACAACGACGCCCCGTACGACGACTACGACGTCGAGCCGCCCGCCGACGAGGGCTACGACCAGCCGCAAGAGGCGGAGCCGCCGCCCGAGGACTCCGGCTCGATCGACACGTTCTATGACGCCCTCGCGCCGTACGGGCAGTGGGTCGAGAGCCCCGAGTACGGGCAGGTCTGGGTCCCGTCGCGCCGAGCGGTCGGTCCCGGCTTCACCCCGTACGCCACCGGCGGAGGCTGGGTCTACAGCGACAACGGCTGGATGTTCGCGAGCGACTACAGCTGGGGCTGGGCGCCGTTCCACTACGGCCGCTGGTATCGCGAGCCGCGCTGGGGCTGGGTCTGGGTGCCCGGCTCGGTGTGGGCGCCGGCGTGGGTCGACTGGCGCTTCGGCGGCGGCGTGATCGGCTGGGCGCCGCTTCCGCCGCGCCATCACCGCACGGCCTGGGTGTTCTGCCGGGCCGGCGACATCGGTCATCGCGGCATCCGCCGCTACCTGGTGCGCGATGCGCGGCGCTACTACCGGGTCACCGCCCCGGTCCGCTACCGCGTCCGTTCGGGTCGGGCCTACTGGTACTCGGGTCCGCGCCGCGAGCAGGTCGAGCGGGTCGGTCGGATCCACGTGCGGCCGATCCGCGTGCAGGCTCCGCGCGCCGGCGTGGTCGCCCGCATCCGGGTGCAGAATGGCCGCGTCCATCAGGAGCGAGTCGCGCCGCCGCGCCGCCACGTGATCACGACCTCGCGGCGCTCGCTGCCGGCGGTGCATCGCCGGCAGGACGTGAGGCAGCGCCCCGAGGTGCGGCA
>DATFRY010000048.1:0-4862 GCA_035262925.1 Kofleriaceae bacterium
CCGCTCCTCGGGGCTGCCGCGGTAGCGCTCGTGGCGCTCCCTGGCCGCCACGATGCCGAGCGAGCTGGTCCCGTCGGCGAACGGGATGAGCCACGACCACACGTCGCGATCGACCGGGTTGATGCCGATGCGGATCTTCTGCCGGTCGAACGCGCCGGCCACGATGCCGTCGCGGACGTGGCAGAACAGCGCCGAGCGGACCGGGAACGACGACGGCCGCTCGAGGTCGAGGAGGCGCGGCAGGACGCGCCCGAAGCCGCTGGCGTCGAGGACGAAGCGCGGCCGGTGCACCTCCACACCGCCGGCGGCGCTGCGCGCGGTCACGGTCGCGCGCCCGTCGGCGCCGCCGTCGCCGAGCTCGATGCCGACGATCTCGACCTCGTGGCGCACCTCGGCGCCGTGGCGCGCCGCCTCGCCGGCGAGGATCTGGTCGAACCGGGCGCGCGGGACCTGGAAGGTGAACGAGCAGCCGGCGGTGGTCTTCTGGGCGAAGTTGAACTCGGAGTACTTCTCGCCGCACACGAAGGTGGCGCCGTTCTTGAACTGGAAGCCGCCCGCCAGGACCGCGTCGAGCATGCCGGCGTCGTCGAGGAGCTGGGTGGTGCTGGCCAGCAGGCTCTCGCCGATCGAGAAGCGCGGGAAGCGCGCGCGCTCGAGGACCAGGACGTCGTGGCCGCGCCGGGCGAGCAGCGCGGAGGAGACCGCGCCGGCCGGACCGGCGCCGATGACGAGCACGTCGCTCACGCGGCCCCTCCTGCGACCGGCAGCGCGCCGGCCCGGTGGGCGGCGAGGCAGCGGGCGATGCCGCCGTCGAGCGGCTGGTCGCCGCCCGACGCGGGGCACACGGCGCGCACCGCCTCGTGAAGTCGCCGCAGCGCCGGCGGCAGCTCCGCGCGGCGGCCGGCCACGTCGGTGGCCTGGGCGGCGGCCAGCAGGCACACCGCCAGCACCTCCTCGGCCCGCTCGACCAGCGCGCGCAGCTCGCGCGCCGCCATGGTGCCCATCGGCACCTTGTCCTGGTTGTGGCCCTCGGTGCTGCGCGAGAACACGCTGGCCGGCGCGGCCAGCTTGAGCGCCTCCGCCACAAGCGCCGAGCACAGGATCTCCATCGCCTTGAAGCCGTGGTGCGCCGCGCGCTCGGCGCCCGACACCGCCACGAGATTCTCGGGCAGGCCCGCCGCCGCCGGCGCGTGGCAGAGGAGCACGAGCTGGCGCTCGAGCACCTCGGCCCCGTGCGCCAGCTGCACCTTGAGCTCGTCGGCCACGTGGGCGATGTGGCCGCCGTAGAAGTTGCCGCCGTGCAGGACCGCGCCGGTCTCGTGGCACAGGAGCGGGTTGTCGTTGGCGCCGTTGAGCTCGATCTCGACGGTGGCGGCCGCCTGGTCGATGACCTCGAGCAGGACGCCGACCACGTGGGGCGAGCAGCGCACCGAGTACGGATCCTGGACCTTGCCGCCGGCCAGCGCCGGCCGCGCGCCGCAGCCCAGCGCCTCGCGCACCCAGGCGGCGTAGCGCACCGAGCCGGGGTGCGGCTTGGCGATGAACAGCCGCTCGTCGAAGTGGGCGGCCTGGCCGCGCAGGAGGAACGAGCACCACGCGGTGGTCGCCGCGTGCGCGCGCGCGAAGGCCTCGGCGCGGGCGAGCCCGAGGGCGACCAGCCCGCTCATGACGCTGGTGCCGTTCATGATGGAGAGCGTCTCCTTGGGCTGGAAGGCGATGGGCACCATCCCGGCCGCCGCCAGCGCCTCGCGGGCCGGACATGTGCGCCCTCGATGCATGACGTCGCGCTCGCCGGCCAGCGCCGCCGCGACGTAGGACATGGGCGTGAGATCGCCGCTGGCGCCGACCGAGCCCAGCTCCGGGATGCAGGGGACGATGTCCTCGGCGAGGAGGCGCACCATGGCCGCCAGCGTCTCCACGCGGATGCCGCTCCAGCCGGCCGCCAGCTGGGCGACGCGCGCGACCAGGACCGCGCGGCTCTCCTCGCGGGCGAGGAGCGGCCCGACGCCGCAGCCGTGGAAGCGGACCAGGTTGGCCGCCAGCTGGGTCCCGAGCTCGAACGAGACCTCGTTGACGCACGAGGCGCCGAAGCCGGTGTTGACGCCGTAGAACGGCTCGCTGGCCCGCGCGCGCCGGTCGACCTCCGCGCGGCCGCGGCGCATGCGCTCGTGCCAGGCGGCCGACTCGGTCAGCGCGACCGCCATGCGGCCGTGCGCCACGTCGGCGACGTGGCGGTGGGTGACGGCGACCTCGCCGATGCGCAGGGTGCTCACGGGGGGCTCCACAGCTCGAAGAAGTTGAACCAGTTGTAGGGGGCGAGGCGCACGTGGCGCTCCAGCGCCGACGCGTAGCTCTGCGCGTAGCGCTGCACGTCGGCGGCCCGCGCCCGGCGGTCGAGCTTCACCTCGGGCGCGAGGAGCTCGCAGTGGAGATCGTACCGGTTGGGCGGCGTGTAGAGCCCGGCGAAGAAGTAGACCGGCACCTTGAGCGTGTGGGCGAGGAGCCAGGGCCCGGCCGGGAGGAGCGCGTCGCCGTCGAGAAAGCGCACCGAGACCTGGCGGTCGGCGCCGCCGCGCGCGGCCACGCGGTCGCCCAGCATGGCGACCAGCTCGCCCTTCTCGACGCAGCCCCTGACCGCCAGCATGGTGGCGAGCGGATCGCGGCCGAGGGAGAGGAGGCGCGTGTCGACCGACGGGGCCAGCGAGCGCAGCACGGCGTTGATGCGCTCGGCGTTGGAGTAGTCCACGATGACGTTGATCGGCACGCCGGAGGCCTCGCCGCGGCAGCGCATGACCTCGAAGCTGCCGACGTGGGCGCCGAGCAGGAGGGCGCCGCGCCCGCTCCGGGCCGCGTCGAGGAAGAGCTCGTGGCCGCGGTAGGTGATCTCGAAGGTTGACCAGCGGCCGGTCAGGAAGAACAGCCGATCGAGGCTGACCCGGGCGAAGGTGTGGATGTGCCTGACCACGCTGCCCGCGCCGTCGGGCAGGCCGACCCGGCGCAGGTAGCTCCGCGACGCGCGGCGGACCGCAGGGCGCAGCAGCACGTAGTACAGGCAGACCAGGTAGAGGAACCACCCGGCGAAGCGGCGCCGGAACACGCGGGCGACCAGGACGACGAAGCGAATGCCCCAGACCGTGCCGAGCTCCGGGATGGTGCGCCAGTCAACCACGGCCGATCCGTCTCCGCCCCAGGAGCGCGCGCCCGGTCCAGCGGGCCAGGCGCCAGAGGCCACAGGCGCACAGACGGGCGTGCGCGAGCGAGATGAGGAGCGTGTCGCTGAAGGCGCGATAGTGAGAGACGCCGCCGGCCACCGTCGGGACGTAGGCCACGCGGGTGGGGACGTGCTCGACCGCGACCCCCTCCCACACCAGGCGGGCGGCGATCTCGGGGTCGAAGTCCATCGCGCGCGAGCGCGTGCGCGTCCGCAGCGCTGCCTCGACCGGGTAGACGCGGTAGCCGCACAGGGGATCGCCGACCTTGCGGCCGAGCGTCTCGATGACCGCCCAGAAGGTCGAGATCTTGCGCGCGACCAGGCGCAGGCGGGGCGCCGACTCGTCGAAGATGGGCTGGCCGAGCACGAGCGTCTCGCGCCCCTCGTGCACGCGCGCGAGCAGGCGCGGGATGTCGGCCGCGTCGTGCTGCAGGTCGGCGTCGATGGCGAGCGCGTAGTCGTAGCCGTGCTCCCTGGCCCAGGTCAGGCCGGCGACGACCGCGGCCCCCTTGCCGCCGTTGGTCGGCCTGCGCACGATGGCGCAGCGCCCGCGGGCGGCCAGCTCGTCGACCACCTGGCGGGCGGGCGGCGCGCTGCCGTCGTCGATGACGCAGACGTCGTCGAGGTGGCGCCGCACCTCTTCCACCACCTGGCCGATGGTGGCCGGGTTGTCGTAGGTGGGGATGATGGCGCAGGTGCGCATGGTGGTGGTGGTGGTGGTGGTGACGGTCGGTGTCAGGCGACGGTGAGCTGGCCCGAGGCGACGACCTCGGGCCCGCGCGTGACCTCGAAGCTGACGCGATCCCCGGTGCGCTCGACGCGCACCGTGAGCAGCTCGTCGGGTCGAATGAGCCGGCGAAAGCGCAGGCGGCGCGCCTTGCGCACGCCGGTCAGATCGGGGAACTCGGCGCGCAGGATCGGCCATATCAGGCGGTCGACCAGCACCACGCCGGGCAGGACGGGCAGGCCCTCGAAGTGGCCCTGGAAGAAGATCAGGCTGGCCGGGATGTCGGCCTCGTACACCAGCGGCGCGATGCGCCGCATCGGGATGTCGCCGTGGAGGTCGCCGTCGCCGCCGATGGGCTCCGAGGGATCCGGCGAGGGGCCCGAGGGTGAGAGCAGCGCCTCGAGCGCGGCGCGCTCCAGCTTGCCGCGGTCGCTGCGCGGGATGCTGGCCACGAAGCGCACGATGCGGGGCGCGAACACATCGTCGAACTCGCGGCGGATCGCGCGGTCGATGTCGGCCCGGTCGAGGGCCGCCTCGGCCGCGCGGACGACGAACAGGGCCACGCGCGGCTCGCGCCCGGCCGCCTGGCCGTGCACCAGCACCGCGGCATCCTCGACGCCGGGCAGCGCGCGCACCGTGGCCTCGATGGCGCCGGCGTCGGCCCGCTTGCCGGCGATCTTGACGATGTCTCCGGCGCGGCCGAGGTGGCGGAAGCCGCCGCCGGGGAGGATGGTCACGCGGTCCTCGAGCACCGCCTGGCCGCCGTCGCACCAGGGCGATCGCACCACCAGCGAGTCGTCGTCGCCGACCGCCACCGACACGCCGGGCAGCTGCCTCCATGCCGCGTGCGGCTGGTCGCGGGTGGCGATGCCTCCGGTCTCGGTCGAGCCGAGCACGTCGGTCACCTGCCAGCCGTGGCGCGCC
>DATFRY010000049.1:0-6177 GCA_035262925.1 Kofleriaceae bacterium
ACAGGTGATCGTCGAGCTCGAGCCGCGAGGTGGTCGGCGGCGGCGCGCCGGGAGCCTGGGTCAGGCGGGCGACGGTGAGGGCCAGGCGGTCCGGGTGGACCGGCTTGAGCAGGTAGTCGAGCGCGTTTACCTCGAAGGCGCGGATGGCGTGCACGTCGTGGGCGGTGACGAACACGACCTGGCCGCGCACGTCGCACGCGTCGAGCAGCTCGAAGCCGGAGCGGCGCGGCATCTGGATGTCGAGGAAGACGACGTCCGGATCGAGCTTGCCCACCAGCGCGGCGGCCTCGTCCACCGACGATGCCTGGCCGACCACCTCGATGGCCGGGTGGGCCGCCAGGAGGTGGGCGAGCTCGCGGCGAGCCAGCCGCTCGTCGTCGACCAGGATGGCGGTCCTGCGCTTCACGCGGGCGCCTCGCCGGTGACGGCCGCGTGATCCGCGACGTCGAGGACCATGACCGCGCGCACCCAGCCGTCGACCTCGCCGATCGACAGGGCGTGGCGATCGGGATAGATGTGGCGCAGGCGCTCGCGCAGGTTCCGCATGCCGGTGCCGGTCCCGTTCGCGGTCGCCGCAGGGGGGCGCGGCTGCCCGCCGTCCACCCAGCGGCCGCTGTTGGCCACCTCGATGTGGAGGCGGCCGCTCTCGCGGCGCGCGCGCACCTCGACCCGGAGCGGCCGCGCGCTGGTCTCGAGCCCGTACTTGACCGAGTTCTCGACCAGCGGGTGGATGAGGAAGCCGGGCAGCGGGGTCGATGCCGCGCCCGGCTCGACGTCGATGGTCACCTCGAGGCCGTCCTCGAAGCGGATCTTCTGGATGTCGAGATAGTTGCGGATGGCCGCGATCTCGTCGCCCAGGGTCAGCTCGGTCTCGTGCGCGGTGCGCAGCGAGTAGCGGAACAGCTCGGCCAGCTGGGTGACCATGTGGCGCGCCGACCCGGTGTTCTCGTCGATGAGCGCGCGCAGCGAGTTGAGCGCGTTGAACAGGAAGTGCGGGTTCACCTGGTAGCGCAGCATGGCCAGCTGCGCCTCGGTGGCCAGCGCGGTGGCGCGCAGCGCGCGCGCCGCCTCGAGGTCGGCGCGCTGCCGGTAGGCGAAGCTGAAGTAAAGCGCGCTCCAGGCCACCAGCACGAACACCGGGTAGAGCGCGCTGCGCGGCATGTCGGCCTCGAACACCGGGAACATGTACATGAGGCGAATGCCGATCTCCCACACCGCGCCGCCGACCAGCGACGCGACCAGCGCGGTCACACCCAGCGCCGGCAGGGACAGCCGCGGGACGAGGCGGCGGTAGACGAGATGGAGGACGAGCGAGCAGCCACACCCGATGGCGGCCTTGCCCAGCTTCTGCTCGAACAGCGTGACCTGCCCGGCGAGCGACGAGTCGGCCAGGACGGGCAGATAGGTGACCGCGTTGGCCACCGCGTAGAAGGACCACCAGATGAGCTGGGCGGTCCAGAAGCCCGTGCGCGTCACGGCGGCAGGATAGCGCGCCGCCCGCCGTGACGGACGGGCCGAGTCAGCGAGGCCGCGCCGCGAACCGGCGAGCGGCGCCCAGGGGCGGCGAGCGGCGGACCGGGACGGCGGAGCGACCGCGAGGCGCTCTCGCCCGGACGCTCACGGCGGGCGCGCCTCGTCCTCGTCGTCGTCGTCGTGGTGGCGGTCGCCGAGCCAGCCGCGGTGGCGGAAGTAGAACAGCAGGCTGAGGCTCGACAGCACCATGAAGCCGAGCGCGGCCGGGTAGCCCCAGCGCGAGTGCAGCTCCGGCATGTACTCGAAGTTCATGCCGTAGACGCCGGCCACGAAGGTGAGGGGGATGAAGATGCTGGCCATGATGGTCAGGACCTTCATGACCTCGTTGGTGCGGTTGCCGACGATCGACAGGTAGGTGTTGAGCAGTCCGTTGATGAGCTCGCGGTTGGAGTCGAGGACATCGACCAGCTGCGCCGCGTGGTCGGTCGTGTCGCGCAGGTAGACCCGCACCTCCTCGCTGATGAAGCGGTTGGGGTCGCGCAGCAGCCGGTTGAGCGCCTCGAGCTGCGGCCACAGGCCCCGCCGCAGCACGACCAGGTCGTTCTTGACCCGGTTGAGCCGGTCGAGCGTCGTGCGGGTGGGGTTGCGGGTGAGGACGCGGTCCTCGAGCCGCTCGAGGCGGTCGCTCAGCGCCTCCATGACCGGGTAGTAGGCGTCGATGATGGTGTCGAGCACCGCGTAGCCGAGGAAGTCGGCGACGTGGGCGCGGACCGGCGCGCGCGAGTCGCGGCAGCGGCCGCGCACCGGGTCGAGCACGTCGCCGTAGTGCTCCTGGAAGGTGAGCACGTAGTTCTCGCCCAGGAAGATCGTCACCTGCTCGCGGTCGATGTCGTAGGCCGAGATGAGCCGCACCATGCGCGTGATGAGCAGCAGGTGGTGGTCGTACTCCTCGGCCTTGGGCCGCTGCGGCGTGTTGACCACGTCCTCGAGCGCGAGCGGGTGGATGTGGAACTGCTCGGCCATGCGGCGCAGGAGCGGCTCGTCGCCGAGCCCCTGCACGTCGACCCAGGTCACGTGGTCAGGGCCGAGGAGCGGCGGCAGCTGCTCGACGTCGGTGACGTCCAGCTCGCGGACCGTGTCGCGGCTGTACAGGATGACGTGAATCCGGGGCGGCAGCGCGTCCTCGGCGACGACGAGGGTCCCCGGCCGGGACCCGACCGGCGGATGGCGCTTGCGGAAGAAGGACAGCGACATGCTCTGGCCCAGCTTCTTCAGTTGTTGACGCGACGTCCACGTCCTTCCGGGTTCGCGGCGAGCTTGCTTCCGGAGGGCCTGGAATGCAACCGCGTGCTACCGTGCGGGCCATGCTCCGCTCGATGTCCCCCCTGGCGGTCGTGTTCGCCGCGCTCGTGCCTCTGGCGGGCTGCTCGAAGCCGGACCGCAAGGCCGAGCCCGCCCCGGTCGAGCAGGCCGCCGTTCCACCCGCCGAGCAGGCCGAGCCGCCGGCCACGCCGGTCCAGCCCGAGCCGACCGCGCAGCCCGAGCCCGACCAGGCCGCGAAGGAGGTGGCGGACCCGGCCGCGCAGCCGGCCGCCGATCCGTCGCCCGAGCCCGCCGCGCAGCCGCCGTCGGATCCTCCGGCGCAGGGGCCCGCCGCGGATCCACCGCCCGAGCAGAAGCCGCCCCGGCCACCGTCGGGCAAGCCGCCGTCCGGCAAGCCGCCATCCGGCAAGCCGCCGTCGGGCAAGCCGCCGTCGGGCGGCGACCCGGGCGCGCTGCCCGGCCAGGGTGAGCCCTGCAGCGGCGGCCAGTGCGCCCACGGCCTGACCTGCGTCGAGTACTACGGCTTCGCCGGCGCGCGCGGGCCGAAGATGAGCTCGTGCGAGATCCGCTGCGGCGGCAAGGGCGGCAAGGGCAGCTGCCCGGCGGGCCAGCAGTGCGTGACCATCGCCGACGGCCCCGGGCAGGTGTGCCGGCCCCAGTAGGGCGCCGGCATGTGCTAGGAGTCTCGCATGGCGCGCGGCCTCGAACGTCCAGCCCCGACGGCGGCACCCGCCGCGACGCCGCTCTTCTCGCATCGCAAGCACTGGGCGCACCGCTTCGGGACGGCGCCGTTTCTCCCGATGTCGCGCGAGGAGATGGCCGACCTGGGCTGGGACTCGTGTGACATCGTCATCGTCACCGGCGACGCCTACGTCGATCACCCCAGCTTCGGCATGGCCATCGTCGGGCGGCTGCTCGAGGCGCAGGGCTTCCGGGTCGGCATCCTGGCCCAGCCGGACTGGCACTCGGCCGAGCCGTTTCGCGCGCTCGGCCGGCCCAACCTGTTCTTCGGCGTGACGGGCGGCAACATGGACTCGATGGTGAACCGCTACACCAGCGAGCGCCGCATCCGCTCCGACGACGCCTACTCGCCGGGCGGGCGCGCGGGTCTGCGCCCGGACCGCTCGGTGGTGGTCTACGCCCAGCGCTGCCGCGAGGCGTTCCGCGGCGTGCCGGTCGTCGTCGGCGGCATCGAGGCCAGCCTGCGCCGCATCGCGCACTACGACTACTGGTCCGACAAGGTCCGGCGCTCGATCCTGGTCGACAGCAAGGCCGACCTCCTGCTCTACGGCAACGCGGAGCGCGCGGTGGTCGAGCTGGCCCACCGGCTCGCGGCCGGCACGCCCATCGCCGAGGTCCGCGACCTGCGCGGCACGGCGCACCTCACCCGCGGCGTGCCCGACGGCTGGACCGAGATCGACTCGACGTCGGTGGATCGCCCGGGGACGGCGCCAGTCCTGCCGCGCCCCGATCCGTACGCGGCGGCGCCCGATCAGCCGTCCGCGCCGTGCGCGAGCGGCGGCGACCGCGCGCCGGAGACGCCGCTCATCCCGCTCCTGTCGCGGCGGCCGCCGGCCCGGGACCGCGATCGCACCGCCGTGCGCATCCCGTCGTTCGAGGAAGTGGTCGGCGACCCGGTGCTCTACGCCCACGCCTCGCGCGTCCTCCACCTCGAGTCCAACCCGGGCAACGCGCGCGCGCTCATCCAGCGCCACGGCGATCGCGACGTCTTCATCGCGCCGCCGCCGGTGCCGCTCACCACCGCCGAGATGGACGCGCTGTACGAGCTCCCGTTCCAGCGCGTGCCGCACCCGTTCTACGCCGGCGAGGGCATCCCCGCCTACGAGATGATCCGCTTCTCGGTGACGATCATGCGCGGCTGCTTCGGCGGGTGCACGTTCTGCTCGATCACCGAGCACGAGGGGCGCATCATCCAGAACCGCTCCGAGGGCTCGATCCTGCGCGAGGTCGAGGCCATCCGCGACCGCACGCCGGGCTACACCGGCATCATCAGCGACCTCGGCGGGCCGACCGCCAACATGTGGCGGCTGGCCTGCAAGACGCGCGAGATCGAGGCCGCCTGTCGCAAGCCGTCCTGCGTCTACCCCGACATCTGCGGCAACCTCGGCACCGATCACACGCCGCTCATCCGCCTCTATCGCAAGGCGCGCGCGCTGCCCGGGGTCAAGCGGGTGTTCGTCGCGTCCGGCCTGCGCTACGACCTGGCGGTGCGCTCGCCCGAGTACGTCTCGGAGCTGGCGCGCCACCACGTCGGCGGCTACCTCAAGATCGCGCCCGAGCACACGCAGGAGGGTCCGCTCCGCCACATGATGAAGCCCGGGGTCGGGGCCTACGACCGCTTCAAGGAGCTGTTCGACCGCGCCTCGGCGCAGGCGGGCAAGGAGCAGTACCTCATCCCGTACTTCATCGCCGCCCACCCGGGCACGCGCGACGAGGACATGCTCGAGCTGGCCCTGTGGCTCAAGCGCAACCGCTTCCGCCCCGACCAGGTGCAGGCCTTCCTGCCCTCGCCGATGGCGACCGCGACCGCCATGTACCACACCGGCTTCAATCCGCTGCGCGCGCTGGTCAGCCGCACGCGCGTCGACGTCGCGAGGTCGCGCGAGCAGCGACGCCTGCACAAGGCCTTCCTGCGCTACCACGATCCGGAGAACTGGCCGATCCTGCGCGAGGCGCTGGTGCGCATGGGCCGCGAGGACCTCATCGGCAACGGCAAGCGCCACCTGGTCCCCCGCTGGCAGCCGGCCGGGACCGGCCGCCGCCCCGAGGGACGGCGCAACACGCGCGGCCAGCGGCCGGCGCCCGGGACAGCCCTCACCCAGCACACGGGGCTGCCGCCCATGCCGCACGAGCCGCGCCAGCCGCGCCAGCCGCGCGACAATGCCGAGCGGCGGCCGCCGCGGCGGCGCTGAGCCTCGCGAGGCCGATCGCCATGCTGCTCCGGCACGAGAGCCTCCTCATCCAGCTCTACCAGCCAGAGCCGGCGTAGCTACGGCGCGGCGGCGGCGCGGCGGCTCTCGAGCAGGACGCGCACCTGCTCGAGGAGCTCGTCGGCCGTGTACGGCTTGGGCAGGAAGGCCGAGCCCTCGCCGCTCATCGCGCCGTCGACCGACTCGTCGACCTGACCCGAGACGAAGAGGACGCGGAGCCCGGGGCGCACGGCGCGCAGCCGGTCGGCCAGGAGCCAGCCCGACATCTTGCGCATGATGATGTCGGTGACGAGGAGGTCGATGGTGCCCGCGTGCTTCGCGGCCATCTCCAGCGCCTCCTCGCCGTCGCGCGCGGCCAGCACCTGATAGCCGCAGCGCCGCAGCATGCGCTCGGTCAGAGCCAGGACCGGGGCCAGATCTTCGGCCAGGA
>DATFRY010000050.1:0-13102 GCA_035262925.1 Kofleriaceae bacterium
AAGGGAGGGCGGTGGCGCTTGATCGGGCGGGGGCAAGGTGTAGAAACTGCCCGCCATGACGAATCGAGCGATGAAATGGAGCTTCCTTGGCCTGCTGGTGGCGCTGATCGCCGCCGGCGGCACGGCCTGCAAGAAGGAGAAGAAGGCGGAGGAGGCGCCGCCGCCGGCGGAGGCGCCGGCCGCGCAGACGCCGCCGCCCGCCGAGGCGCCACCGGCGCAGACGCCGCCGCCCGCCGAGGCGCCGGCCGCCGGGCAGCCGGCCGCTGGTGAGCCGGCTGCGGCCGCCGGTGGTGGCGGCGGCATGGCGGTGGCGGAGATGAAGCCGGCGTCGAACAGCAAGGTGTCGGGCACGATCACGTTCACCGAGAAGGACGGCAAGGCCGAGGTCGCGATCGACCTCAAGGGGCTGACGCCGGGAGAGCACGGGTTCCACATCCACGAGAAGGGCGACTGCAGCTCGCCGGATGCGAAGAGCGCCGGTGGCCACTTCAACCCGGACAACAAGCAGCACGGCGCGCCCGACGCGGCCGAGCATCACGCGGGCGACTTCGGAAACGTGACCGCCGGCGCCGACGGGACCATCAAGACGACCATGACGGTCGATTTCGTCACCGTCGCCGACGGCCCGCACTCGGCGGTGGGCAAGGCGGTCATCGTTCACGAGAAGAAGGACGACCTGAAGACGCAGCCGACCGGCGACGCCGGCGGACGCGTGGCCTGCGGCGTGGTCGAGAAGAAGTAGCTCGCTCGCGCGCTCGCGCGCTGCTCGCGCGGCCGGACCGCTCCGCCGCGCGAGCGCGACGCGGCCTTCACGCCGGGCGCGAGCCCGCGCGGCCCGTCAGCCGCGCTTCACTCCTTCTTCCTGGCCTGGTCGAGGCAGGTGTTGAGCTCGTCGCAGGTCCCGGGCTGGCTCACGCATTGCTGGACCACCCGGACCTGGCGCGGCGACAGCGAGCTCTGGGCGCCCTCGCCCTCGCACTTGTCGCGCAGCTGGGCCGGCCGGTCCTCGGCCTCGAGCTTGGCGACCTCGTCGGGCGTCATCGTGGCGCGCGCCTCCTCGAGGGCGCAGTCGACCAGCCGCTCGCACATGGCGTGGATCGCGGACTTCTGGGCCGCGCGCAGCTGCTCCTCGGGAGATTTCGCCGGCGGCGCCGTCCCCTGCCCTGCCGGCGCCGGCGCGGGTGCCGCGCCGCCCTCCGCGCCGCCGCCCCCGCATGCGAGCGGCGCTGCGGCAAGGACGGCACAGAGCGCGAGGAGCGTGGAGACCGCGAAGACCCGGCTGAATGTGGCGCGGCGCATGGATGCCTGATTCCGATCGGAGGAGAGCATCAGAACGAGATGAGCGACTCGACGGCGCGGTCGCCCAGACGCTCGCGGCCGCGCAGGAACGCGAGCTCGATGACGAACGCGCAGCAGGCGACCCGGCCGCGCTGCATCTCCACCAGCTCCGCCGCCGCCGCCGCGGTGCCGCCGGTCGCGATGAGGTCGTCCACCACCGCGTAGGCCTTGCCCGGCTCGATCGCGTCCACATGGATCTCGACCTTGTCGCTGCCGTACTCCAGCTCGTACGACACGCTCACCGTCCGGTACGGCAGCTTGCCCGGCTTGCGCACCAGCTGGAGCGGCAGCCCCATCCTGGCCGCCACCGCGGCGCCGAACACGAAGCCGCGCGACTCGATGGCCACGAGCCCGTCGGCGCCGTGCCGGCCGATGGACCCGGCCAGCATCTCGACGACGGTCTGGAACGCGCGCGGCTGGGCCAGGAGCGGCGTGATGTCCTTGAACAGGATGCCCGGCCGGGGGAAGTCGGGCACGTCGCGGATGGCCGCCTTGACCTCGGCGATGGTGAGGAGCTGACTCACGAGCGCATGATCTCCTAGTTGCTGCCAGGAGCCAAGCGCTCGCCGTGGTCGCCCATGAAGGCGACGAAGCGCACCTGGCCGAAGCCCTTGCGCGCGAAGTCGTCGCCGCGCCGCACGATGCGGATCAGCTCCTGGCTCGCCGGATCGCCGAGCGGGATCACCATGCGCCCGCCGTCGGCCAGCTGGGCCAGGAGCGGGACCGGCGGCTTCTCGGCCGCCGCCGCGACCACGATGGCGTCGTACGGGGCGTGCTCGGCCCAGCCGTAGCCGCCGTCGCCGACCCGCACCGCGACGCGCGCCAGGCCCAGCTCGGCCAGCCGGCGCGTGGCCAGCTCGGCCAGCTCGCGCCGGATCTCGACGCCGAAGACGTGGTCGGCCAGCTGGGCCAGCACCGCGGCCTGGTAGCCGGAGCCGACCCCGACGTCGAGCACCCGATCGCTGTCGCGCAGGTCGGCCAGCTCGGCCATGCGCGCCACCACGTACGGCTGCGAGATGGTCTGCCCGGCCCCGATCGGCAGCGGCTGGTCGGCGTAGGCCTCGTGCGCGAACTCCCGGTCGACGAAGTGCTCGCGCGGCACCGTGGCCATCGCGGCAAGCACGTGCGGCTGGTTGATGCCGCGCGCGCGCAGCTGCCGGGCGACCATCTCGAGCCGCTGCCGGTAGAAGGCGCTCATGGCGCGCGCTCGAAGCCGCCCAGCAGATCCGGCGGCCAGTCGGGCGCGCCCGGGCCGAGCAGCGACTCGGCGGTGAGGTCCAGGTGAAGCGGCGTGACCGACGAGACACCGGCCTGCACCGCCTCGCAGTCCGATCCGGCCAGCTCCTCCATGCCGGCCTCGCCGCCGCCGATCCAGTAGTAGGCGCGGCCGCGCGGGTCGTTGCGCTCCTGCACGTCGTCGGTGTAGAGGCGGCGGCCCAGCCGCGTCATGCGGTAGCGGTGATCCGCGCCGGCCGGCACGTTGATGTTGAGCACCGTGCCGGTCGCCAGCGGGCGCTCGATGATCGCGCGGCCGATGCCGACCGCGAGCTCGACCGCGCGCCCCAGGCACTCGGGCGCCCCGTGCTGCAGCGACACCGCCATGGCCTGCGCCCCGCGCAGCCCGCCCTCGATCGCGGCCCCGACCGTGCCCGAGTAGAAGACGTCGGTGCCGAGGTTGAAGCCGTCGTTGATGCCCGACACCACCAGCGCGGGCAGCCGCGGGCACAGGCGCATGATGCCGAGGTAGACGCAGTCGACCGGGCTTCCGCTGGCCGCGTAGCGGTTGGGCACCGGCTGGCGGACCCGCAGCGGCTTGTGCAGGGTGATCGTGTGGGACATCGCCGAGCGCTGCCGCTCGGGGGCGATGACCATCACCTCCGCGTCGGTGGCCCGCTCGAAGGCGTCGGCCAGGGCCACCAGGTAGGTCGAGTCGATCCCGTCGTCGTTGGAGAGGAGGATGAGAGGTCGCATGGAACAGACCGCCAGAGCGCCACGAGCGCCACACCCGTCTCCGAGTTTGGCGTTTCTGGCGCTCTGGCGGGTCGAGCAAAGTCGGTCGGGGCGACTGGATTTGAACCAGCGACCCCTAGACCCCCAGTCTAGTGCGCTACCAGGCTGCGCTACGCCCCGGGACCGAGCGGCGTTGGTACCTCACTCCTGGACCAGCCGCAAGAGCTCTTCCGCTTCCTTTCGGACCCGCTCGAGCACCGCTCGGGTGCGGGCCGGCACCTCGCTGCCCGACGGCCCGTCGTTGAGCCGCAGCCGGCGGCGCGCGCCGCTGATCGTGTAGCCCTCCTCGTACAGCAGATCACGGATGCGGAGAACCAAGCTCACGTCGCGCCGCGAGTACACGCGCTGGCTCGAGCGCGTCTTGGCCGGCCGCAGCTTGCCGAACTCCGTCTCCCAGAAGCGCAGCACATACGGCTCCACTTGCGCGATCTCCGCCACCTCGCCGATGCGGAAGTACTCCTTCTCAGGGATCCGCGGATCGCTCATCGAAGGATCGCGCGCGGCCTCGTGGGGGCTCACGGTGGCACCGCCTACGGGATGGGCTGCCCGTTCAGCGCGTTCTTCAGCACCTGGCTCGGCTTGAAGGTCAGAACGCGCCGTGCAGAAATCGTAATCTCTTCCCCGGTCTGGGGATTGCGCCCGATGCGCGCCTTCTTCTCGCGGACGACGAAGTTGCCGAAACCCGAGATCTTGATCTTCTCACCGCTCTCCAGGGTTTCCTTGATGCAGTTGAAGACCGTCTCCACGATCTCGGCGGCTTCCTTCTTCGAGAACCCGCCGACTTTCTCGTACACGGCCTCGATGATGTCGGCCTTGGTCATCTTCGCCATCCTCCGTGACTCCCCGCAGTGAGTTGAAGGTCTCTACACCCGCGAGATTGCCATACTTTGGCTCGCGGAGGGGCAAGTCCCGGCTTTCATTCAAGGCCTATCGCCGCGTGGCCGCAAGTTTTTCGACCAGGTGGGAGACGAGCGCCTCGTGCCGCTCGTCGACCTCGCCGTCGGTCAAAGTTTTCTCGGAAGATCGGTAAGTTATCGACCAGAGGAGGCCCTTCTGACCCGGCGGAACTCGCTCGGGATCGCGGTACTCCTCCAGGACCCGGACCTGCTCGATGAGGGGATCTCGCCGCTCGTCGATGAGGTCGCCCACCCGAGAGGCCGGAATCTCGGCCGCCACGAACAGCGAGATGTCCCGGGTAACCGCGGGAAAGCGCGGCACCGGCCGCATCTGGCGCGGCTCGGGGCGCGGCAAGCGCTCGAGATCGAGGTCGAACACGAAGCACGCGGGCGCGATGTCGAACGCCGCCCTCACCTCGGGGTGGACCTCGCCCAGCTCGCCGAGCACGGCGCCGTCGGCGGCGAAGACCCGCGCCGCCACGCCGGGATGGAGATACGGGACATCGCGCGCCGGCTCGAAGCGAGCTGCGGGCGCGCGGCCGCTCTCGGGCGGCGCCAGCTCCGCCAGCACGCGCTCGACCGCGCCCTTGACGTCGTGGAAGTCCGCCGGCGCACCGGGACCCAGCCAGCCGGCGCGGCGACCGCACGCGATGCCAGACAGGCGGGCCGGCTCGTCGGGTAGCTCACCATCGGCGCGGGGGTGGAACACGCTCCCGAGCTCGAACAGCCACACATCGCTCACCTCGTACTTGAGGTTGCGGGCGACGGCGGCGAGCAGGTTGGGAAGCAGCGAGGTGCGCATGACCGACTGCTCCACGCTCATCGGATTGCGCAGCTCGACCATGCGCAGGCGCGGGTCATCATGCGGGAGCCGCAGATCGCGGATGCGAGCCGGCGACGTGAAGCCGAAGGTGATGGCCTCGCTCCAGCCGAGCCCGGTCAAGACGCGCCGCACCGACGGACTGCGACGATCCGCCGCACCCGACGGGCCCTCGACCAGTGGGGGCAACGTGGCCGGCAGCTGGTCGTAGCCGCGCAGGCGCAGCACCTCCTCGATGAGGTCGACCTCGCGCGAGAGATCGGGCCGGAAGCTGGGCGCCACGACGCGCAGCTCGTCCGCGCCCTGGCCCCCCGGCTGGTCATCCAGCTCCACCTCGAGGCCGAGCCGGCGCAGCACGTCCGCCGCCGCGTCGCGCGTGATCGGGATGCCGGCCAGCGACGACGCGCGACTGGCGCGCAGGCGGATGCGGCCCTGCGCCGGCGGCCGCGGGTAGGCGTCGACGCCGCCGAGCGCGACGCGGCCGCCGCCCAGCCGGGCCAGGAGATCGGCCGCCCGCCGCGACGCGCGCTCGGCCCCCTCGGGGTCCACGCCGCGCTCGAAGCGGGTCGCCGCCTCGGAGTGGAGACCGAGCCGGCGCGCCGTGCGCCGCACCGACAGCGGGTCGAACGCGGCCGCCTCGAGCAGGACGCGGCTGGTGTCGTCGGCCACCTCGCTGTTCTGCCCGCCCATGACGCCGGCCAGGCCGACCGGGCCGCGCGGGTCGCAGATGAGCAGGTCGCGCGGCTCGAGCGCGCGCTCCTGGCCGTCGAGGGTGGTCATGCGCTCGCCGGCGCGCGCCCGCCGCACGCGGATGCGCCCCTCGGCCACGCGGCGGTAGTCGAACGCGTGCAGGGGATGGCCGAGCTCGAACAGCACGTAGTTGGTGACGTCGACCAGGTTGCTGATCGGCCGCACGCCGACCGCCTGCAGCCGCCGCCGCATCCAGCCCGGCGAACGCGCCACCCGAAGCCCGTCGATGAGCCGCGCGACGTAGCGCGGGCAGCCCTCGGGGTCCTCGATGTCGACGCCCACCAGGTCGGTCGCCGCCAGCGAGGTGTCGGTCACGCCGGCCAGATCGATGTCCGCCGGCGCGAGCCGGCCGCCGACCAGCGCGCACAGCTCTCGCGCGAGGCCGAGGTGGCCGAGCGTGTCGGGGCGGTTGGCCGGCGCCGACACGTCGAGCACAACGTCGGACAGGTGGAGCGCGTCGTCGGCGCTGGCCCCGAGCGGAGCCGTCGCCTCGTCGCCGACCAGGACCGCGATGCCGCCGGCGTCGTCGCCGATGCCGAGCTCCTTCTCGGAGCACAGCATGCCGGCCGACTCCACGCCCTTGAGCGCGCGCTTCGCGATCTCGATGGGGCCGCCCTCGCCCGGCAGGACCGCGCCGGGCCGCGCCCACAGGACGCGCCCGCCGGGCGGCGGCACGTTGGGCGCGCCGCACACCACGCGCGTGGCCGTGCCGCCGGGCCGGTCGATGACGTCGACCACCGTCAACCGGTCCGCGCGCGGGTGGCGCTCGGCGGCGACCACCTCGGCCACCACCACGCCGGAGAAGGCTCCGCCCAGGCGCTCGACCGACTCGACCTCGAGGCCGGCACCGGTGAGCAGGCGCGCGCCCTCGTCGGCGCTCACCTCGCGCTCGAGCTCGGCCAGCTCGAGCAGCCATGACCAGACCGCGCGCACGTCAGAACTGCGCCAGGAAGCGCAGGTCCCCCTCGTAGAAGAACTTGATGTCGTTGACCCCGTGGCGAAGCATGGCGACGCGCTCGAGGCCCATGCCGAAGGCGAAGCCGGTGTAGCGCTCGGCGTCGTAGCCGACCTTCTGGAACACCTCGGGGTCGACCATGCCGGCGCCGGAGATCTCGACCCAGCCGGTCCCCTTGCACACGCGGCACGTCGAGCCCGGGCCGGCGCAGAAGGCGCACTGCATGTCCACCTCCGCGCCCGGTTCGACGAACGGGAAGTAGCTGGGGCGGAAGCGGATGTCGAGCGCGCGGCCGAAGTAGCGGCGCACGAAGTGGAGCATCACGCCCTTGAGATCGGAGAAGCGCACGCCCTCGTCGACCAGCAGGCCCTCGATCTGCATGAACATGGGGCTGTGGGTCGCGTCGTCGTCGCGCCGGTAGACCACGCCGGGCGCCACGATGCGCACCGGCGGCTGCTTCGACCGCATGACCCGGATCTGCACCGGGCTGGTGTGCGGGCGCAGGACGACGTCGTCGCTGACGTAGAAGGTGTCCTGCATGTCGCGCGCCGGGTGATCCTTGGGGATGGCCAGCGCCTCGAAGCAGTGAAAGTCGGTGTCGATCTGCGGCCCCTCGGCGACCTCGAAGCCCAGCTCGGCGAAGATGGCGACCGCCTCCTCGCGGATCTGGGTGAGGAGGTGCAGCCGCCCGGCCGCCGCCGCCCGCCCAGGCAAGGTGACGTCGATCGAGCGCTGGAGGTCGGCCGCGGCCGCGGCGCTGCCCAGCTCGCCGAGCCGGCGGGCGACCTCGCCCTCGATCGACTCCTTGACCCGGTTGAAGACCGCCCCCAGCTCGCGGCGCGTCTCGGGCGGCAGCGCGCCCATCTGCTTCATGAGCTGGGAGACGCTGCCCTTCTTGCCCAGGTAGCGGGCCTGCAGCGCGCGGATGTCCTGCTCGCTCGAACAGGACACGACCGCGCCGCCGAACTCGGCGCCGAGCGCCTCGAGCTGCCTCACCAGATCGGAGGTGGCCACCGGCGGCAAGTGATGACGACCCTGGTGCGAGCTACGCGACCGCTGTCGAGACGATGGCCTGGAAGGTCGCTGGATCGCTGATCGCGATCTCGGCCAGCATCTTGCGGTTCAGGGTGATCTCGCTCTTCTTGAGCGCGCCCATCACCTTGGAGTAGCTGTGTCCCAGCGGGCGGACCGCCGCGTTGATGCGCACGATCCAGAGCGCCCGGAAGTCGCGCTTTCGCTTCTTCCGGTTGCGGTACATGTGCATCCACGCGTGCTGCAGCGTCTCCATGGCGATGGCGTGGCACGAGTGGCGCTTGCCGCGATAGCCCGACGCCGCCTTGAGCACGCGGTTGCGGCGGCGGCGGGCCTTGAAACCTCGTTTTGCGCGGGGCATGGCTCTCTCTTCCTCGACTCTCGATCAGGCGTAGGGCAGCATGGCGCGGATCTGGTGCTCCTGCGTCTCGTGCACCATGGCGCCCTTGCGGAGCTGGCGCTTCCGCTTCTGCGACTTCTTGGTCAGGATGTGGCGCTTGCCCTTCTGCGAGCGCTTGAACTTGCCGGTGGCGGTGGCGCGGAACCGCTTCTTGGCCCCCGACTTGGATTTCATCTTGGGCATGAGGGCGTGTATTTTCCCGACGTCGGGCCGAAAAGCAAGCAGGGACGTGCTATTCGAGCTGCTCGGGGGGCGGATTCGGTGCGTGCTCCCCGGCTCCCGGGGCGGGCACCTGAGTCGGGCCCGGGCCGGGCGCCCCCGGCGTCGGCGCCGGGACCGGCTTGGCGCGCTTCACCACGCCCGCCCGCGGACCCAGGATCATCATCATCCGCTTGCCCTCGAGGCTGGGCCGGACCTCGACCGTGGCGATGTCCTGCGTCGCCTCGACCACCCGGTTCAGGACCTTGACCCCCGTCTCCGGGTGCGTGATCTCACGCCCGCGGAAGACGATGACCAGGCGGCACTTGTTGCCCTCCTCCAGGAACCGGCGCACGTGGTTGATCTTGAAATCCATGTCGTGCTGCTCGGTCTTGGGGCGGAACTTGATCTCCTTGAGCTCCATCGCCGACGCGTGCTTGCGCGCCTGCTTCTGCTTCTTGGACTGCTCGTACTTGAACCGCCCGTAGTCCATGATGCGGCACACGGGCGGGCTCGAGCGGGCCGCGATCTCGACCAGGTCCAGCCCTTTCTCCTCGGCCAGGCGCAGGGCCTCGTCGCGCGTCAGGATGCCGAGCTGGGTGCCATCATCCAGCACGACGCGTACCTCCGGGACGCGAATCCGGTGGTTGACGCGGTACTGATCGCGCGGTCGGCGATCCCTATCTCCCTTGCCTGGTGGTGGCGGACGAATGGCGGCTCTCTCCTCTTGGTTGTTTCTAGTCGCGCGCCGAGCGCGCACGAAAAACCGCCGCGCGGCTCACGGGCGATGGCCCGGGCCGCTCCGGCGGGATGACCGCACGCTCAAGAAACATCGCCAGCTACGGGCGTGTCGGCGGCGGCAACGTCTACGTCTGCGACTGCGATTCCCCTGGCGACGAGCTCCGGCGCCGCCCTCGCGGCGGCGGAGCCAGTCGTAGGTGCGGGCAGGATTGAACTGCCGACCCCTACCGTGTCAAGGTAGTGCTCTCCCACTGAGCTACGCACCTTCGGCGATCCGCATAAGAGCGGATTTCTTATTCCCTGCGGCTCTCTGTGTCAAGGGTGCTCGGTCGGGACCGGGTGAGCCGGCCCTCGGTGACGCCGGCCAGCCCGCGCGCCGGCGCTAGGTCCGTGGACTGCCTTCATGCCCGCCGCCGCCGCCCGCGCCGCTCCTGCGTGGGGCGTGGCATCTACAATCCGGCTCTCTCATGCGCGCCCTCCACTTCCCCATGCGCGGGCTCCTGGTCGCCTCGCTGGTCGCGGCCCAGCTCGCGATCTGGCTGGTCGGCTGGGTGGCGCTGCTCGTGTCGCTGCGCGGCAAGGCGCGCCGGCAGGCATGGTTCGCCGACCGGCTGCGCGCGCTCTTGCGCGGGCTGGGCGCGACCTATGTGAAGGTCGGACAGATCATGAGCACGCGGCCGGATCTGCTCCCGCCGCACATCATCCGCGGGCTCGAGACCCTGCAGGACGACGTCGGCGCGTTCGCCTTTCGCGACGTCGCCCGCACCTTCCAGGACGACTTCGGGCGCGCGCCCGAGGACGTGTTCGCCCGCTTCGATCGCGCGCCCATCGCCAGCGCGTCGGTGGCGCAGGTGCACCGCGCGGTCCTGCCCGACGGCCGCGAGGTCGCGGTCAAGGTGCGGCGCCCGCGGGTCGAGCAGATCGTCTCGTTCGACCTGGCGGTCATGCGCCTCGCCGCCCGCGCGGTGGCGCTGGTGCCGTCGTTCCGCCTGCTGGCGCCGGTCGAGAGCGTGGACGAGTTCGGCCGCGCCATCCGCACGCAGATCGATCTCACGGTCGAGGCGGCCAACAACCGGCGCTTCCGCGCCAACTTCGCCGGCGACGCCGACGTCGAGCTGCCCGAGCTGGTGCCGGAGCTGTGCTCGCGCCGCGTCCTCACCATGAGCTTCCTGCGCGGGGCCAAGCTCCTCGAGTACGAGCGAATGAAGGCGGATCCCAGCCGGATCGCCCGCATCGGCTTCCGCCTGCTCCTGCGCATGGTGTTCGAGCACGGCTTCGTGCACGCCGACCTCCACCCGGGCAACATCCTGGTCACCGAGCGCGGCACGGTGGCGCTGCTCGACCTCGGCCTCACCGCAGAGCTCGACGAGCACCACCGGCGCATCTTCGCGCTCTACTTCGCCGCCTGGGCCCAGGGCGACGGCGCCACCATGGCGCGGCTCATGGCCGACTTCTCGCCCAGCGCGGCGGTGGTCGACTACGCCGGCTACCAGGCCGACATCCAGGCCTTCGTGACCCGCTATCACGGCAAGGCGCTGGGCGAGGTCGCCGTCTCCCAGGTCGTGTTCGACATGATGGGCATCCTGCGCCGCCACCGGGTCCGCGTGAACGCGACCTTCACGATGGTCAACATCGCGATCGCCGTGACCGAGGGCATCGGAAAGCAGCTCGACCCGCGTCTGGATCTCCTGAACGAGGCGATTCCGTTCTTTGCCCGCCTCCACGCCGAGGCCAAGCTGTGAAGCCGCTCGCCTGTTCAGGCTCGTGATCGAGACCCGGCCCGTGATAATCGGATCATAGACGGTGGCACGCCGAGTTGCCCATGATGCGACGAGCTGCCTAGAATACGGTGGCTTAGACTCGATTCCGCGCTACCTGCTCTTCGCTCGAACGCGGGGCCGGGAGCCTGACATCAGTGTCAGCAGAGGCCGGAAGCGAGAGCCGTGGTGACCACAGGCATCCGCCAGATACTCGATAAATACGAGCTGCTCGAGAAGGTCGGCCAGGGCGGCATGGCCATCGTCTATCGCGGCCGCGACACCACGCTGCGCCGCGAGGTGGCGGTCAAGGTCCTTCATCGCCACCTCGCCGACCACAAGGAGGCGCGCGACCGCTTCGAGCGCGAGGCGCAGGCGGTGGCGAAGCTCCGCCACGAGAACATCCTCGAGATCTTCGACTTCTCCGGCGTCGAGTCGGAGGAGAGCTACATCGTCACCGAGTTCATCGACGGGCAGACGCTGAAGCAGTTCACCGCCGAGCACGAGATCCGCTACCCGGAGATCGGCGCGATGATCACGGTGCAGATCTGCCGCGCGCTCGGCCACGCCCACTCGCTCGGCGTGCTGCACCGCGACGTCAAGCCGGAGAACATCATGATCCGGAACGACGGCGTCGTGAAGCTGACCGATTTCGGCATCGCGCAGATGCTCGATCACCAGCGCCTGACCGTGACCGGACAGCTGCTCGGTTCGCCGGCGTACATGTCGCCCGAGCACGTCGAGGGCGGGAAGCTGGACTTCCGGACCGACGTGTTCGCCGCCGGCATCGTGCTCTACCAGCTGGCCACCGGCGAGCTGCCGTTCCGCGGCAAGAACCCGCACGAGATCCTCAAGCGCATCGCCGAGTGCAGCTACGTCGATCCGCGCCAGGTGAGCCCGCTCATCGGCAACGAGCTGGCCGGCATCATCCGCAAGTCGCTGGCCCACGACAAGGACGACCGCTTCGCCGACGTGTCGCAGATGGTGGCCGCGCTCGAGGCCTACCTGGCCGGCAGCGGCCTGGGCAGCCCGCGCGACGAGCTGGCCCGCTTCTTCAACGCGCCGGTGTCGTACGAGATGGCGCTGCGGCCGCGCCTGGTCGCGGCGCTGTCCCGGCGCGGGCTCGACCGGCTGGGCGAGGACCGGAACGCCGCGCTCGAGGTCTTCAACCGCGTCCTCACCATGGATCCGGACAACGCCGAGGTGCTGGCCGCGATCGAGCGGCTGTCGCGCCAGCGCCGCTGGGTCCGCGTGGCCGCGATCGGCGGCGGCCTCCTGGTCGTCGCGGTGGGCGGCTTCTTCCTGCGCGAGAACCTGCGCGTCGGCCCGACTGGCGAGCGCGCCGCGGTGGCGCCGGCGGCCGCCGCGGCCCCGCTGCGCGCCGACGCCGGGGTCGCGCACGTCACGGCGGCGAGCGCGAGCCAGGCCGACGCCGGCGCCGGGCCGGCCACCCCGCCGCCGCGCGCCGCCGAGGAGCGGCCGCGCCACCCGGGCCGCACCGAGCGCGGCGCCAGCGGCCGCGCGGCGGAGCGGCGCACGGCGGGCGAGAGCGCGCCGTCGGAGGGCGGGCGGCGCGCCTTCACCCTCAACGTCTCGCCCATGGACTCGCAGTACAGCGTCGACGGCGGCGCCTGGCAGGCGATCGAGGGCAGCCGCGCCGCCATCGAGGTCGGGGCCGGCGAGGTGAGGATCGCGGTGCGCAACCGTCAGTGCTGCGTCGACGGTGAGACCACCATCCCGGTCGACAGGAAGCCCGGCCCCATCGACGTGTCGCTGCACTGGCTGCCGGCGTCCGTCACCCCGCGCTGCGACGACCGCCGCGCCATGGTCAGGATCGGCACCCGCAGCTGGAAGCGCGACAGCAAGTTCACCATCCCGGTCAAGTCGGTGACCGGGACCGAGAAGGTCAAGGTCACCTTCTTCGTCGACGGAACCGACAAGGTGGACGACCAGGAGGTCGACGTCCACTACGGCGAGGACAGGGAAGTCCTGTGCCGCTTCTGACTCGACGGGGGCACCTCGGGTGGCCCCGCAGGCAGAGTGGTCGCTCGACGACGTGGGGGATCGAGCGGGGGCACCTCGGGTGGCCCCGCAGGCAGAGTGGTCGCTCGACGACGTGGGGGATCGAGCGGGGAACCCGGCAGACCTCGTGGGCACCCCGTCCGGGACCGCTGCGCCTGGCGCTCCTGCTCGCCGTGGTCGGCC
>DATFRY010000051.1:0-17632 GCA_035262925.1 Kofleriaceae bacterium
CCGAGCACGAGGGCGCCGGCGCGGCGCACGCGCGCCACCAGCTCGTCGTCCGCGGCCGAGGGCTGGTCCGAGGTGGCCCGCGAGCCCAGCCGGCGGGGCAGGCCGGCGACGCGGAACACGTCCTTGATCGCGATCGGCACGCCGGCGAGCGGCAGGTCGGCCAGGTCCGGACGCGCCGCCAGCTCGGCCGCCTCGCGCGCCACCTCGGTGCGGCGCAGCGCGGCGAACGCGCCCACGCGCGGCTCCACCTCGTCAATGCGGCGCAGGCAGGCGGCGACCACGTCGACCGGCGACAGCTCGCGCCGCCCCACGCGCGCGGCGATCTCGGCCGCGCCGAGCCGCGTGAGGTCGCCCGTCATCGGTCGGGCGTCTCCGCGCCTCGCCGCCGCCACAGGAAGTAGACCGGCACGCCGGTCATGAGGATGGCGATCCCGAGCGCGGTGTTGGCCGGATGGCGCGCCACGGTGTTCACGACCACGACCAGGCAGACGGCGACGAAGGCGCCGGTGGTCCACGGGTGGCCCGGCACGCGGTAGCTGGCCGGCGCCGGCTCGCGCCGACGCAGCACGATGAGGGCGGCCGCGGTCGCGCCGAAGAAGATGAAGTCCATCGACACCACGTAGTCGAGGATCTGCTCGTAGCGCCCCGACAGCGCGATGGCGGTGGCCGCCGCGCCCTGTAGCACGATGGCGACGATCGGGACCTGCGTGCGCGGATGGAGCGTGCCCACGCCGCGCAGGAACACGCCGTCGCGGGCCATCGCGTAGTAGACGCGCGGCGCGGTCAGGATCCCCTGGCTCAGGAAGCCGAGGGTGGAGACCGCGATGCCGGCCGCGATGAGCGTCGCGCCGCGATCGCCTGCCGCGCGCCGCATGACCTCCGATGCCGGCGTGCGGGTCGCGGCCAGCCCGGCGGGCCCGAGCACGCGGACGCACACGTAGTTGACGGCCAGGTAGAGCGCCACCACGCCGACCACGCCGAGGAGCAGGCCGCGCGGCAGGTCGCGCTCGGGGCGGCGCAGCTCGCCGGCGATGAAGCTGGTCGTCTGCCAGCCGCCATAGGCGAACAGGACCGGGACCAGCGCCGCCCCCATCGCGCCGATCCCGTCGGTGGCGACGGCCGCGGCCGCCGGCGCCGCGCTCGCGGTGGCCGTGGCGGTGTCGGCGGCGAGGCCGAAGACCACGAGCGCCAGGATGGCGGCGACCTTGGTGACCATGAGCGCGCTCTGCACGTTGCTGCCCCAGCGCACGCCGAGGCAGTTGATCGCGGTCAGCGCGGCGAGGACCAGCGCGGCCACGCCCGCCTCGGGCAGGCGCGCGTGAACCAGCTCGCCGGCGTAGTGGGCGAAGGTCATCGCCACCGCGGCCATGCCGCCGCTCTGGATGACCAGGAGCAGCACCCAGCCGTAGAGGAACGCGACCAGCGGGTGGAAGGCCTCGCGGATGTAGGCGTACTGGCCGCCCGCGGCCGGGCGCCGGGCCGCGAGCTCGGCCCAGATGAAGGCGCCCACCAGCGCGATGACCCCGCCCGCGAGCCAGGCCAGGAGGATGAGGCCCGCGCTGTGCACCTCGCGCGCGACGACGTACGGGTTGATGAAGATCCCGGCGCCGACGATTCCGCCCATGACCAGCATGGTCGCGTCGAAGAGACCGAGGCGGCGGGACAGGTCGGCCATGCCTCGCGCGATGATATAGGACCCACGGTTCGCCTGTGTCGAACCCGACCAGGCGAACTGTGGGCCCTGGCGCCCGATGGGACGGGCCGCGCGCGAGAGATGCGCCCGCCGCGGTGCAGACCTGTACCTACCTCGCGATCGGCAGCTCGATGCGGAACTGGCTGCCGGCGCCCGGCTCGCTCTCCACTCCGATGGAGCCGCCGTGCTGCTCGACGATCGAGCGACAGATGCCGAGCCCGAGCCCGGTGCCCTCACCGATCGGCTTGGTGGTGAAGAACGGCTCGAAGATCTTGTCGCGGATGTCGGCCGGAATGCCACAGCCGTTGTCGCGCAGGGTGAAGCAGGCCCGCGCGTCCTCCCGCCACACCGAGACCTCGAGCAGGTTCTCCGCCGCGGGACGTGGGCCGAACGAGTGGAGGGCGTTGCTGACCAGGTTGATCATGACCTGGAGCAGACGGCCCTCGTCCGCGCGCAGGCTCACCGGCTCGCGGCGGGCCACCTCGACGCGGGCGCGGTGGCGGATCTCGGTGCCCATGATGCGCAGCGCGCGATCGGTCACGTCGACCAGCTGGACCTCGGCGAGCGACTCGCCGGAGCGGGCGAAGCTGCGCAGGTCGCGCACGATGGTGAGGATGCGGCCCAGTCCGCCCTGGGACTCGATGACCATGGCGGACATCTCCGCCACCGACGCGTCGAAGCCGGTGTCGTCGCGCCAGGCCTGGATGTCCTCCGCGCCGGCGCCGTCGTCGAGCAGCCGGCAGATCTTCGCGACCAGCTCGGCGGTGTGGCCCAGCTCCTCGAGGTTCACCTGGATGTAGGAGGCCGGGTTGTTGATCTCGTGCGCGATGGTCGCAGCGGTCTGTCCCAGCACCGCGAACTTCTCGCTGTGGACCAGCTGCTGCTGCGTGTCCTTGAGCTGCTGCAGCATCTGCTGCTTGCGGGCCAGCGACTCCTCCAGCTCGCGGCTGCGCGCGGCCAGCACCGCGTCGCGCGTCTCGAGCGCCTCGGCCATGGTGTTGAGGTCTGCGCCCAGCCGCGCCAGCTCACCGTCGCGCGGCGAGATCGTCACGCGCTCCGACAGCCCGCCCTCCTTCACCCGGCGCGAGAACTGGATCATGCGACGGATCGGGGCCACGAACGCGCGCGAGAAGCGGAAGGCGACCGCGATGGCGACCAGGCACGCGCAGACCACGGCGGCCCCCAGCGCCATCATCCAGTGCAGGATCGACTTCTCGCGCGCCTTGCTGAACGAGACCGTGACCGAGCCGAGGTGGTGGCCGCCCAACTCGACGAGCCGGGACGCGACCAGGATGTCGCCGGAGTCGTGGAGCCCGATGCGGGGCGGCCCCGTCCGGGTCGAGGGCGTGTGCTCGCCCAGCGCCGCGATCAGGCTTCCGCTGCTGTCGCGCACCTCGACGGTCACCAGATCAGGGTCGTCGACCAGATAGGAGAGCTTCGCCGCTGCCACCTGCTGGTCGCGGACGGCGAGCGGAGCCTCGAGGCGTGTGGCCAGCCCGATCGCGGCGCGCTCGGTCCTGCGGTGCAGGTAGTCGTCGAGCATGGGCATGACCCGCCCGTGGATGAAGATTCCGGATACCAGGAACAGGGAACCGAGGGCGCCGACCTGGACCAGCGAGTAGGTCAGGAGGCGGCCGCGCAGCGTCATGGGATTCGCCCCTCCAGGAGGGGGGCGCGAGGGTGCATGGGCCGCCCGGGAGCACGGACAGCCGTCACCGCCGCGCACACCATCGAGCATGTTTACGGCTCCTGCAGGTGATCGCTTGAGACGAAAAAGCTGCGGCTCGCCACTCAACGCCGGGCGAGAGCGGCCGATTGAAAAGGGAGATGTCGGCTTCGCCCGCGCTCGCGCTGCGCATCCTGGTGGTCGACGACGATGTCAACGTCGCCCGCGCGCTTTGCCGGCGGCTGCGCGGCCACCAGGTCGACGTGGCCGGATCGGGCGCGATGGCGATCGAGCTCTGCCTGGTGAAAGACTACGACCTGATCCTGTGCGACGTGATGATGCCGAACGTGTCGGGGGCGGTCGTGCACCAGCGGCTGTCCGTGCTTCGCCCCGAGGTGGTGCCGCGCATCGTCTTCGTCACCGGCGGCATCTTCACCGAGGAGGTGACCTACCTCATGAGCCGCGTGACCAACCGCGTGCTGGAGAAGCCGATCAGCCGCGAGGTCCTGGCCGACGTCATCGCGGCGGTGGTGCCGCTTCCACGGTCGGCCGGGTCGTGACCGGGGCGGCGCGCGGCTCGCGCAGCGCGCCGGCGGCGATGGCCGCGGTCGAGCAGGTCAGGACCGGGATGACGAACGCCGCGCGCAGGCCCACGCGATCGGCGACCAGGCCGACCAGGAGCGGGCCGACGATGGTTCCGACGTAGCCGCAGGTGACCGCGATGCCGAGCGCGGTGCGCGCCGGTCCGAGCGCGATCCCGCCGGCGGCGCGGAACGCGAGCGGCACGACCTGCCCGATGCCGACGCCGAGCAGCGCGAAGCCGGCCAGCGAAGCGGCCACGCCGCCGAGCGCGAGGCCGACCGCCAGCGCCAGCGCGCCGGCGCCGGCCCCGACCCGCGCGATGGTGGCGGCCTCGAAGCGGCCGGCCAGGCGGTCGCCGGCGAAGCGCGAGGCCGCCATCCCGCCGGCGAAGGTGACCACCGCCGCGCCGGCGATGCCAGCCCCGGAGCGCACCGACTCGCGCATGTAGACCGCGCCCCACTCGGTGGCCGCGCCCTCGGTCAGGAAGCACGCGCCACAGATGACGCAGAGGAGCGCGGCGCGCCCGACCGCGGCTCCGCGCTCGGCCGGGGCCGGCGCCGTCTCGCCGGGCTGGCCGGCGCCCGGCGACGGCAGCCAGCGGAGCGGCACCGCGCTGGCGGCGACCAGCAGCGCGGCCAGGAGCGGCAGGTGGGCGGCGATGGGGACGCCGATCGAGATCGAGATCGAGGCGAGGCCGGCGCCGGCCAGCACCGACACGCTCCAGGTGCCGTGCATGGTCGACATCAGCCGGCGCTCGTGGCGGCGCTCGACCTCGGCCGCCTCGCCGTTCATCGCCACGTCGAGCAGCCCGCCGGCCACGCCGAGCAGCGAGAAGATGGCGGCCAGGGTGGCCAGCCCGCGGGCGAGCGGGAGCAGCGCGAGCCCGGCGGCCAGGACCGGCACGCCGACCCTGACGGCGGCGCGTCCGCCGACGCGCCGCACCGCCGGGCCGGCCAGCCGCGTGCCGAGCACCATGCCCACGGCCATGCCCGCGAGCGCGGCGCCCAGCTGGCCGGCGTCGAGGCCGCTCCGCCCCTTGAGCTGCGGCATCCACGGCCCCAGCGTTCCGAGCATGAGCGCGTGCGCTGCGAAGGTCGCAGCCACGCCGGCACGCTCGCGCGAGAAGCCGGCTTCTGGATCGCGCGGTAGCAACTCCCGGGGAGCTTACGATGCGGGCGACGCCCGCGCATGTCGTCGACGCTCCGTGCATGCCCCACCGGACGCGAGGCGCGCTCGCCGTCTCGCGCCCCGGGAGCTTCGCGCTCGTCGGGTGGCTCGCGGCGCCCGGTGCTAGCATGGCCGGGCATGCGCGCCGTTCGATCCGTATCCGTCGCCGTCCTCGGCTCCGCTCTCGCTGTCGCCCTCTGGCTCGCCGTCGGGCTCGCCGCGCCGGGCCGGCTGCCGGAGGCGCGAGCGCAATCGCCCGCGCGCGAGGTCGACTACGACGCCGCCGCGCGGCGCGCGCGCACGCTGCTCGGCCAGCTGGTCGCCGCCGACACCAGCAACCCGCCCGGCAACGAATCGCGCGCGGTGCGGATCGGCGCGGCCGAGCTGCGCCAGGCCGGAATCCGCTTCGAGGTGAGCGAGTTCGAGCCCGGCCGGCAGAACCTGGTCGCGCGCCTCCAGGGCGACGGCTCGGCCCGGCCGCTGCTCATCCTCGCCCATATCGATGTGGTGGGCACGGGCGGGCAGAGCTGGACGTCCGAGCCGCACAAGATGATCGAGAAGGACGGCTTCCTGGTCGGGCGCGGCGTCGGCGACGACCTGGGCATGGCCGCCGTGGCGCTCGAGGTGATGCGCCTCCTGAAGCAGCACCACGTGCCGCTCAGGCGCGACGTCATCCTGGCGTGGACCGGCGACGAGGAGTCGGGCGGCAAGGGCATCCGCTGGCTCATCGCGCACCGGCGCGCGTCGATCGACGCCGAGGTGGCGATCAACGAGGGCGGCGGCATCGTGCTCGACGAGCGCGGCCAGGCCAAGCTGATCTCGCTGCAGATGGCCGAGAAGACCTACCGGGACTTCCAGATCACCGCGCGCGGCCCGACCGGCCACTCGTCGGTGCCGCTCGACGACAACGCCATCTATCGGCTGTCGCGCGCGCTCGATCGCCTGGGCAAGCACCAGTTCCCGGCCCGCCTGCTGCCGGTCACGCGGGCCTTCTTCGCCGGCCGCGCCGAGCGCGAGGCGCCCGCCCTGGCCCGCGCCATGCGCGCCCTGGCCAGCTCGAAGGGCCGGCTGCCCGCGCGCGCGCTGGCCACCGTCGAGGCCGACCCGATCCTGCGCGCCAACCTGCGCACCACCTGCGTGGCCACCCTGCTGTCGGGCGGCACGCGCGTGAACGCGCTGCCGGCCGAGGCCGACGCCACCGTCAACTGCCGCATCCTGCCCGACGAGACGCCGGCCGACGTGCAGCGCCAGCTGGTCGAGATCATCGACGACCCGCAGCTGACGGTGCGCCCGGTCGGGGACTTCGCGTTCGCGAAGCCGTCGCCCCTCGAGGGACCTGGCCCGGCGGCGATCCGCAAGGTCATGGGCGAGTCGTTCCCGGGCGTCCCCATCATCCCGGCGATGGGGCGCGGCGCCACCGACTCGCGCCACCTGCGCGCCATCGGCATCCCGTCCTATGGCCTGGTGCCGATGGCCTCGACCGAGGCGAACGCGCGCCGCGCCCACGGCATCGACGAGCGCATCCCGGCCGGGAGCCTGCGCACCGGGGTCGAGCTCCTCCATCGCCTGGTGATCGAGCTGGCCGCACGCAAGTGAGCGCGCGGCCGCGCGCGGCCGTCAGCCTGTCGGCCCGGACCTCGCCGCGAGGCGCAGCCGGTCGAGCTCCGTGCCGCGGATGCGCTCGCCGATCGTGCGGAGGCGATCGACCGGCTCGTTGGAGTAGACGAAGCGCAGGTGGCGGTCGGCGACCGGGCCGGCCCACCCGGTCATCGGCGTGGCGGCGATCCGGGCCTCGGCCAGCAGCAGCTCGGAGGCGCGCGCCGGCGGGACGCCGAAGCTCGCGGTGTCGATGAGCAGCGACCAGCCTCCCGCCGGCGGCACGACCGGCCAGCCGCGCAGCTCGTCCAGCACGGCGTCGCGCCGGCGCTGCCACTCGGCCACGGCCGCGGCCACGTCGTCGGGCGGCGCGCGCAGCGCGGCCTCGGCGCCGGCCTGGGCGAAGCCGCCCGGCGTGACATTGACGTAGGCGCTGGTCCACGCCGCGCCGTCCATCACCGCCTCGGGCCCGACGATCCAGCCGATGCGCCAGCCGATCATCCGATGGATCTTCGAGACCGAGCCGATCGTGATCACGCGCTCGGCCATCCCGGGCAGAGATGCCGGGTGGATCGAGGACCGCCCGTCGTACACGATGCCCTCGAACACGGCGTCGTAGAGCAGCCACAGATCTCGGTCGACCGCGAGGCGGGCGATCGCCGCCCACTCGTCGTCGCGGAGCAGCGCGCCCGACGGCATGTCGGGGCACACCACGACCATGGCGCGTGTGCGCGGCGACGCCGCCGCGGCCAGGGCCGCGAGATCGAGTCGCCACTCCCCGCCGACGGCGTGGAAGGGGACGTGGCGCGGGACGGCGCCGGCCAGGCGCACGCGGTGGCTGATCCCGGCGTAGGTCGGATCGGTCAGGAGGACCTCGTCGCCCGGATCGGTCGTGGCCAGGAGCGCCGAGTAGAGCGCCTGCGTCCCGCCCGCGGTGACCACCACGTTGCGGTCCGCGTCGACGGCGTGGCCGGCGCGCGCCGACACCGTCTCGGCGATGGCCTGGCGCAGCGAGCGCTTGCCGACGAACGGCAGGTAGCTGTTGGCGTCGTCGTCGTCGAGCGCGGCCCGGGTCGCCGCGATCGCGGCCGCAGGCGGGCGAAGATCGGTGTCGAGGTTCTCGAGGCGGAGGACGTCCGGATCGTCGGCCGCGGCGCGGGCCACGCGATCGATGCCGAAGCCGGCGATGCCCTCGAGTCGCTTGACGGGCATGGTGAGCTGCCGCGGCCCGGTTACGGGCGGCGCCGGTAGGTGGCTGCCCCGACGTAGCGCTGATCCGGGCCCAGCTGGTCGGCGATGCGCAGGAGCTGGTTGTACTTGGCGATGCGGTCGGAGCGCGACGCCGAGCCGGTCTTGATCTGCCCGGCCGCGGTGGCGACCGCGAGGTCCGCGATGTACGCGTCCTCGGTCTCGCCGGAGCGGTGCGAGATGACCGCGGTGTAGCCGGCGTGCTGCGCGGTGCGCACCGCGTCGAGGGTCTCGCTGAGCGTGCCGATCTGGTTGACCTTGATCAGGATCGAGTTGGCCACCCCGCGCTCGATGCCCCGGCGCAGGCGCAGGGTCTGCGTGACGAACAGGTCGTCGCCGACCAGCTGGATGCGATCGCCCAGGCCGCGGGTCAGCTCGAGCCAGCCATCCCAGTCGTCCTCGGCCAGGCCGTCCTCGATGGAGACCAGCGGGTACTTCGCGCACCAGGCGGCGTAGAGGTCGCACAGCTTGCCGGCGTCGAGCTCGGCGCCCTCGTGGCGGTAGATGCCGGCCTTCCTGTCGAAGAACTCGGAGGCGGCCACGTCGATGGCCAGGAAGATCTGCTCGCCGGCGCGGTAACCCGCCTTCTCGATCGCGCGCAGGATGGTGCCGAGGGCCTCCTCGGCGCCCTCGAGCGACGGGGCGAAGCCGCCCTCGTCGCCGACCGCGGTCACCTTGCCGGCGTCGCCCAGGATCTTCTTCAGGTGGTGGAAGACCTCGACGCCGGCGCGCAGCGCGTCGCCGAACGAGTCGAAGCCGGCCGGGACGATCATGAACTCCTGGATGTCGAGGTTGTTGTCGGCGTGGGCGCCACCGTTGATGATGTTCATCATCGGCACCGGCAGGGTCACCGCCGACACGCCGCCGAGGTAGCGGTAGAGCGGCAGACCGTGCGCCTCGGCGGCCGCGCGCGAGGCGGCCAGCGAGACGGCCAGGATCGCGTTGGCGCCCAGCGTGCCCTTGTTGGGCGTGCCGTCGAGCTCGATGAGTCGGCGGTCGAGCTGCGCCTGGTCGTCGGCGTCGAGGCCGCACAGCTCGGGCGCGATCACCTCGGCGATGTTGCGCACCGCGCGCTCGACCCCCTTGCCCAGGAAGCGCGACCGGTCGCCGTCGCGCAGCTCGAGCGCCTCGTGCTCGCCGGTCGATGCGCCGGACGGGACCATGGCGCGGCCGGCCGCGCCGCTGGCCGTGATGACCTCGGCCTCGACGGTCGGGTTGCCGCGGGAATCCAGCACTTCGCGAGCGTGAATCGTGACGATCTCGGTCATGGCGTAGGGTACCTCAGGCGAATCCTAGCCGCTCGCGCGGCGCCGCGCGACGTCGGAGGCGCGCGGGCCGCGCGACACCAGGTCCACGCGCCGCTCGATGAGCGCCTCGATCGCTGCCACGAGGCCAGATTCCTGGCCCGGGGCGTCGGCCAGACCGGGCACGCAGCGGGACAGGAGCTCGGCCATCCGCTCCTGTCGCGCGAGCGGCGGCGCCGGCAGCGCCACGAGCTGGCCTCGGTCGTCGAGCAGCTCGGGGTCGCGCGCGCCCGACACGCCGTACGCGGTGCACAGCGGCCAGGCCATGCGGGTGGCGGCCAGGTCGACGTGGGTGAGGACGAGCGCCTCCAGCTCCCCGGCCAGCGCCAGGGCGTAGCGGGCCAGCACCGCGTCGAACCAGCCGTAGCGCACGCTCCCCTGCCACGCGTTCTCGCCGTTGTGGTCGCAGAGCGGCCTGACCTCGGCGGTCTCGGTCGGCAGCGGCCCGGCGCCGTGGCGAACCGCGTGGGCGCGCAGGACGCCCCACACCCGGAGCTCGGCGCCCGGCGCGGCCTCGGCCAGGAGCTCACGCGCGCCGCGCGCCGTGCAGTCGGACCAGGTGCAGAACGGGTGGAAGCCGATCGACTCGTCGAGCAGGATGCCCTGCGCCCCCTCGAACAGGACGGCGCCGCCGCCGCGCAGCCAGCCGGCCAGCGCGGCGTCGGGGACGACCAGGTCGGCCAGCGGCGCGACCTGCGACACCCACTGATCGATGACGTCGGGGCGCTCGAAGACGACCCACTCGCGCGCCGACCGCGGCGTGTCGCGCGGGAGAAGGGCCAGCTCGGCGCGGAGCCGCTCGCGGATGCGCCGCAGCGCGCGGACCAGCTGGCGCGGCGCGCGCCAGTCGCCGGCCACGATCGCCTCGTCCGGGTGGCGGGCGGCGTGGTCCACGGTCTCGCCCACGCCGACGCCGCAGCTGCCGTGGCGCGCGTGGCCGCGGGCCACCTCGCGCATGCGGTTGGCCGCCTGGTGAAACGGCGTGATGACGCGCGCCCGCTCGCTCACCCGCACGCGCGCCAGCGGGTCGGCGACGCCGCGCGAGGCGAGCACGCGGGCCTCGTGCGCGAGCGCGGTGGGGTGCACGAGCACGTGGCGGGACAGGAAGGTGCGCACCCGGGGCAGGAAGCTGGCCGCGCCGAGCTGCGCGAACGTGTGGTGGCGGCCGTCGGGCGCGACCACGTTGTGGCCGGCCTGCGCGCCGCCGTTGAAGCGGACGACCACGCCCGCTCCCATCTCGCGGGCCAGGAAGTCGACGACCAGGCCCTTGCCGCCGTCCCCGAAGCCGAGGTCGATCACGGCGAGGGCGGCGAGGAGGGCCGTCACGACACGTCGCTTCGCTTCACTTCACGCACTTCACTTCACTTCACTTCACTTCACTTCGCACCCGTCGCGTCACTTCACGAAGAGGCGCTTGATGGCCATGCCGATGCCGCCCGTCTCGGGCGCCGGGCCCGAGCCGCCGTCGGCCAGCGGCCGGAGCGCGCGCATCGCCCGCGCCACCTCCTCTCCGTGCGCCCCGGCGGCGCGCAGCACCGCGGCCAGCGCGTCCAGATCGGGCACCGCGCCCTCGCACAGGGACACCGCGCCGGCCGCCACGTTGCAGATGTCCTCCGGCCGCTCCGTGACCAGGACGTGGTCGCCGAGCAGGTCGCGCCAGCGCCGCTCGCAGCGCCCGGCGCGGCCCGGGTCGGGGATGATGAAGAAGGGGTCGAACGTCTTCTGCAGCTCGGCGACGATCTCCTCGGCCGTGAGATCGTCGTCGAGGTGGTCGCCGGTGACGGACTCTACCGTGTGGCGCGAGAGCCTCGGGTAGGGCAGCTCGTCCCCGGTCATGAACAGGTAGCCGCGCCTCCCGCGCTTGACCACGCAGTCCATCTCGGTGTGGACCGCGAGGAAGTACATGGCCAGCTCGTACGACTCCTCGCCCGAGCCGCCGCCGCCGCCCTCGAGGAAGCTCCAGGTGAGCCACTGGTCCATGAGCTCGGCGGTCGACTCGAACTGGCCGACCTGGAGCGGCGCCTGGTCGCTGGTGGCGTCGCCGACGGCGCAGAAGAGGAGCTGCGGGTCGCGCACCCGGCAGTCGCCCAGCACCTTCATGAAGCGCGGCAGCTCGCGCTCGGCCAGGAGCCGCGGGATGTCGCCCATCGAGCCGGTGACGTCGAGCGCGAAGACGACGCCGATCGAGCCGGGGTGGGCGTCGGAGTCGCGGCTCTCCCGCATCTTGACCCCTCGGGGACTCATGAGCGGGTGGCAGGCGCGCTGCTGGAAGACCTGCTGCGCCGGGGCCGCCGCGCGGGTGCGCACGATCGCGGCGTGGGCCTCATCGCTGTAGTTGCCGTATCCCATGTCTTCTCTCTCTCTGGTCTTCTGGTCTCGGGCTGGTCTCTCGGGGGGCTCTCGGGCCGGGTCGCAGGTCAGGCCACGGCGAGCGGGCAGAACGCCGGCGGGCCGAAGAGCTCGCCTGCCAGCGCGCCGAGGCGCTCGCGCAGGGGCCACGCGCTCTGCTCGCCGCGGCCGCGCGCGACCTCGTCGACCAGCTCGGCCAGCCGGGCCGGCACCGCGCCGGGCAGCCGGCCCGCGTCGTCGGCCGCGAGCGCGAAGCCGATCGCGCGCGCGCTCATCGCGACGTCGTGCTCGGGCCGCAGGCGCCCGCCGTCGACCAGGTCGCGCGGGTAGAACCGCTCGCGCGGCACGCAGACCGCGAGGAGCGGCTCGCCGGCGGCCGCCGCGCACGAGAAGCCGACCAGGCGGAGGCCGTGCTCGCCGCGCTCGACGAGGAGGTGCTGGGGCAGGACCGCTCCGTGCACGAGCCCGCTCCGGTGCACCAAGGCGAGGATCTCGAGGATGCGGCGCCACATCCACACCGCGGCGCGCGGCTCCACTCCGCCGGGCAGCGCGGCGCGCACGTCGTCGAAGGTGTGGCGGAAGCCGGGCGCCCAGCCGAGCAGCATCGCGGGCGGGCCGGCGGCCGGGTGCGGGTCGAAGCGGATCGGCTGAGGCACGCGGCGCGCGAGGATGTCCGCGCCCTGCGCGCGGCTGGCGGCCAGCTGCTCGAGCGCGCGCCACTCCTGCGCGAAGAGCGGCGCGTCGCCCGGGTCGCGCAGGAGCTTGAGGACCGCGCGCTCGGGCGGCCGGCGCTGCCGCTGGACCTGGAACACGTCCGAGATCTCGCCCGCCGCGATGCGGGCCAGGCGGATCCACGACTCGCCGCCGGCGACCACGCTGTGCGCCGCCAGCGCGGGGTCGGGCGCGCGCCACGCCTGGTGCGCGGCGCGGAAGCGCGCGACCGAGAGCACGGCATCGTCGAGGTGGACCGAGGCGCCGCAGAACGCGCAGGTCGCGACGCGGGTGAACCGGCTGGCCGATACCACCGCGCCGCAGTTGGGACAGTGATGCACCCGCTCCACCATGCCCACGCGAGACAGGCTACCGGAAAACCCGAGCCCTGGGCCAGCCCGCGAGCCGCGACCGGCGCGATTCGCGCCGACATGCGCCATACTGGCGCCCATGCGTCTCGCGGAGCGGGTCGCCGTGGGTGTCGCCACGGTGGCGGCGGCGATCCAGTTCGTGGCGGGGCGGTACGTGCCGGAGTGCAAGGGACAGCTCGACCGCGATTTTCCCAGGATGACCGTGGGCCAGAGCGCCTGGCTGCTCGGCGTGCCGGCCGCCATCGTCGCCGCGCTGGTCCTCACCCGACGGTGGGCCCCGAGCGAGCGCAGCCGGGTGCGCATCACCGTCGCGGTGGCGGTCGCTGCCGTCGCCGCGCTCCTCTCGTACGTCCTCCTCTTCTCCTGACCGGCCGGACGCCGGTCGCGCTCGGCGCCCGGTCGCGCTCAGCGCCCGGTCGCGGCGAGGAGCTCCACCAGGTACTTCTTCCAGAAGACCGCCCAGGTGTGCGTGCCGTGGCCATGAGTCGCATCCGAGGCGGGGATGAGGACGAAGCGCCCCTTCGCGACCCGCTTGATCTCGCGCTCCGCGACGCCGAGCTCGGGCGGGTTGATGAAATCGTCGGCGCTGTTCACGAACATGACCGGCGCGGTGATCTTCTCCAGGTCGCGCGACGGGTCGTAGTCGGACGACGAGGCGATGGCGTACAGGAGATCGTTGGCGTCGATGGGCTCGCGGCGGTGCGCGGCCAGCCACTCGTCCGCTGCGTCGCGCGTCGGCATGTGCGCCTGATCGGCGAGCGGGGCCGACCCCGCGAGGGTGAGGAGCACGGCGGCCACGCCGAGGGCGGCCCGCGGCTGCTCGGTGTACTCGCCGCCCCGCCAGTCCGGGTCCTCGCGGATCGCGTCGATGATCATCTTGCGCCACTCGCGGTTGCGGCCGGCGATCTGCGTCGGCAGGCAGGCCAGCGGCATGACCGCGTCCATCATCGACGGCCACGTCTCCGCCCACATCCAGGAGTGCATGCATCCCATCGACGTGCCCATGACCAGCAGCAGATGATCGACGCCCAGCCGCTTCACCAGCTCATGCTCGGCCGCGACCATGTCGCGGTATCCGTACGCGGGGAACCGCGCGCGCAGCCCGTCCGACGGCTTCGACGAGTGCCCGTGGCCGATGTCGTCGGGCAGGATGACGTACATGCGCCCGAGATCGAGCGGCTGCCCCGGCCCGAACAGCTCCGATGTGAACTGCTCCCTCGTGAACTGCCGCCCCGACCCGGTCGTGCCGTGCATGATGAGGACCGCGTTCGCCGCGCGCCCCCTCCGGTCGCGCCGCAGCGTCCCGAGCGTCATGTAGTGCATGCGCAGCTCGCCGAGCGTCTGCCCGCTCGCGAAGCGGAAGTCCCGCAGCACGACGTCCCCCTCGACCGGCTTCACCCCTGCGATCGGCCCGACCGGCTTCTCCGTCGCCGAGCCCGCGGCCGGGGAGGCGGCAGCGGCCGCAGCTTCGGAGGACGGCGCGGGCGAGGCCGCGACCGCGGGCGCCGACGGCGCGGCCTCCTCGGCCGGAACCGAGGCACTTCCACACGCGACGAGCAGAGGCAGCACGGCGATACAGCGCATGCGGCGAGAGTATCCGCTCCCCGATCGACGTGGGCGCACTCCCGGCTCCGAGCGCGAGTGATTGTCCGCCGAAGCCGCTGCCCAACCTCCCCGCGCAACCCGATCAACCGCCACGCCGGTCAGCCCACGGTTCGCGGGCGAGGAGCTCGGCGCCGCGGCGGCGGAGGGGAGAGGGCAGGCGGCGCGCGAGGGCGGCGGCGAAGGCGTCGCGGAGGTCGGCGGCGGTGGCGAAGCGATCGGCGGGATGGTGGGCGAGGCCGATGCGCAGGGCGGCCTCGAGGTCGGGGGATAGATCGGCGTAGGCGCGCGGGTCGGGTGGGCCGGCGGCGGCGAGGGCGATGTCGGCCGGAGCGCGCGCCGCGAAGGCGGGGCGGCCGGTCAGGACGCGGTAGAGGACGAGGCAGAAGCTGTACAGGTCGGAGCGGTGGTCGAGCGCGGCGCCGCGGGCCTGCTCGGGCGACATGTACGACGGCGTACCGGAGACGATCGGCGCGGTGCCGGTGTCGATGAGCTGGGCGGTGCCGAAGTCGACCAGCTTCCAGCCGGCCGCGCCGGTGGAGCGGATGAGGTTGCCGGGCTTGACGTCGAGGTGGAGGACGCCGGCGCGATGGACCTCGTCCAGGCCGCCGCCGATGTCGCGCACCAGCTCGCCGAGCGCGCGCCGGTCGACGGCGCCGGACTGGCGCAGGATGTCCGCCAGCGACGCGCCGGGGATGAAGTCCATCGCCACGAACGGGATGTCGCCCTCGAGGTCGCCGGCGTCGACGATGCGCGCGACGTGGGCGCTGTGCACGCGGCGCAGCGCGACCGCCTCGCTGCGCAGGCGACGGGCATGCCACGCCTCGGCCGCGCGCTCGCGGCGCAGGAGCTTGAGGGCCACCGGGCGGCCGGTCGAGGTCCGGGTGGCCTCGTAGACCTCGCCGACACCGCCGCGCCCGAGCAGGCGGCCGACCTGGTAGTCGCCGAGGCGCAGGCCGGAGAACAGGCCGCCGCTGTCGCCGGCCAGCGCGCGCTCGATCTCCTCGCGCGCGGTGACCAGCAGGGACTCGGCGCGGGCCGCGTCGCGGGCCGCCGCCTCCACGTCGAGCGAGAGCGCCTCGTGTCGGCGATCGATGGCACGACCGGCTGCGAAGGCGGCGGCGTACACCGCCAGCACCGCGAGCTGGCGGACGTAGCCCAGCCCGGTCCAGTCGCCGGGCGAGAAGACCGGGATCTGCGCGCGGTCGGGCAGGACCCCGGCGGCGATGAGGGCGAAGGCCACCGTGTGGGCCGCGCAGACGCCGATGACCTCGAGGCTGCGGCGGTCCTTGTCGCCGCCGCGCACCGGCCCGCGGAACATCCCGCCGGCGAACACGAACGCGGCCACGATGGCGGCGAAACCGGACTGGAGCCCGATCGCGAGGGCCGGCCCCACCGTCAGCATCGCGGCCACCACCCAGTGCCACACCATCACCGAGCCGGGGCGGCTGCGCGCGCTCTGCCAGTGCCACCAGGCCAGGATGGCGATCGCGGCCAGGCACGCCCACGCGGCATGGACCAGGCCGCGGTCATGCGTGACGGCGGCGATGTAGATCCCGCCGGTCACGCAGAGCGCGGTGACCGCCGCGCAGAAGCCGCGCATCATGGTGACGTAGGCGACGTGCCAGGCGTCGCCGCTGAGCGACGGGCCCAGGGCTGGCGTCGTCCGCGTCGTCGTCGTCCGCGCCGTCGTCGTCCGCGCCGTCGTCGTCCGCGTCGTCGTCGTCCGCGTCGTCGTCGTCCGCGTCGTCGTCGTCCCCGCCGTCGTCGCCGCCCTCGCCGCGGGCACCGGCGGCGCCGCCTCGGCCCGCCACGGGTCGCGCACCTCCAGCCGCGTCGCGGCCTCGCGCAGCGCGTCGTCGAGCCGGCCGTCGATCGCGGCCAGGAACGCGCGGCGCAGCTCGCCGGCCGACGCGAAGCGATCCTCGGGCGCGCTCGCCAGCCCGATGCGAAGCGCGCAGGCCAGGTCGCCCGGGATGGTGGCCAGCCGGCGCGGATCGCGCGGTCGCGGAGCGGCGGCCATCGCCGCGCCGCGCAGCGGGACCTCGCCCGGGTCGAACGGATCGGCGCCTGTGGCCGCGGCGTAGATCGACGCCGCGAGCCCGTAGAGGTCGGCCGCCGCGCCGGCGAGCGCGCCGTGCAGGCGCTCCGGCGCGGCGTAGGCCAGGACCGCGGTCGGATCGCTCTCCGGATCGCGCGCCGCCTCGAGCTGCGTGATCGCCGGGTCGAGGAGCTGCCACGCCCGCCCGGCGCCGCCGGCGACCCGCACCAGCGCGCGCGGGCGCACGTCGAGGTGCAGCTGCCCCGCATCGTGGACCGCCTCGAGCGCGCGCGACGCGTCGTCGACCAGCGCGCGCAGGTCGCTGTCGGCGAGCGGCCCCGACGCGGCCACGTGCGCGGCCAGATCCGGCTGGCCGCGCCCCGAAGCCGGCCCCGTGGCGCGCCGCGGGGCCGCCGGCGGAGGCGGGGCGAGCGGGGCGGTCGCCGCGAGCCCGCTCGCGCCCGCGAACCAGCCGCGTCGCCCGGCCACCAGCGCCCGCCGGTAGTCGGCCCGCGCCTCGTCGAGCAGCGCCTCGCGCCGCGCCGCCGCGCGCGACGCCTCCTCGATCTGCCGGCCGAGCGCCCGGTAGCGGCGCTGGAGCGCGCGCCCGGCCAGGAACGCGGCCAGATAGACCAGCTGCAGGAAGGCCTGGCCCGAGCCGTAGACCCAGAACGACTCCCTGCCGGGGCCCACCGGCACGATCGCGGTGTCGGGCAGGACGCCGGCCAGGATGAGACCGGCCAGGGCGGCCTGCCCGGCGGCCAGCGCCACATAGATGATCCAGCCGGCGGCGGCGCCCGCGCGACCGCCGCCGATGAGGACGCCGGACGTGATGAGGTAGAGCGCCACCACCGCGGCGAACTCGGAGTTGGGCCCGAGGAAGTAGGCCGGCACGCTGGCGGCCAGCGCGGCCACCACCGCGGCCGCCATAGCGACGGCGCGTCCCCGGCCGGGCCTCCGGCGCGCGCGCACGGCCACCGCGGTCAGCCCTTCCAGCGGCCGCGCAACCGCAGCCGGTCGAGCAGCTTGTACACCGACATGCGATCGAGGCCGGCGCTGCGCGCGACCGCCGACAGGTTGCCGCCGTGCGCGTCGAGCAACTTCGTCGCGTAGCGGCGCTCGAACTCGGCGACCACGCGCGCCTTGGACTCGCGGAACGGCAGCGACACGTCGACGTCGAGCATCGCCGGCGGCGGCGCCGGCTCGTCCGACCAGGCGGCGCTCGGGTCGGCGTCCGCGCCGGACGCGCCGCCGGCGCGGAAGGTGACCGCGCGCTCGATCGCGTTGCGCAGCTCGCGCACG
>DATFRY010000052.1:0-7316 GCA_035262925.1 Kofleriaceae bacterium
GCCGACGGGGTCGAGGGCGACTGGTTCCGCGCCGCGGGCTGGGGCGCCTACTCGCGCCAGGTCCTGGTCTACGTCGATCGCGACATCGAGCCGGGCACGGCCAGCGAGCGGTTCGCCGGCGGCCCGCTGAGCGCCGGGTTCCACGTGCTCGATGTGGTGGATGCGCCGTGCGACAGCTATCGGCCGCCCGACGATCCGGCGGCACGGACGCTCGACTGCCTGCGGCCCGCGCCCGACGATCTCGACGCCGAGCTCGACCTCCGCTTCTACCGGTTGACGGAGGAGACGCCGGACGCTCCGCCGGAGGTCCCCCACCTGTACGAGTGAACCGCCTCGCATGCCGTTCGCGCGCAAGCTCGATGTCGAACAGGTGTACCGCGACCACGGACACCTTGTGCTGCGCCGCGCCCGCCAGATCTTGAACGACGAGGACGAAGCGCGCGAGGCGCTGCAGGACATCTTCGTCTCCCTGGCCAGCCGGCCCGATCAGTTCGCCGGCGCGAGCTCCATGGCGACCTACCTCTACCGTGTCACGACCAACTACTGCCTCAACCGGCTGCGCAACCACCGCCGCCGGACCCGGCTGGTCGAGCAGGCCAGGGTGAACGGGCGATGGACCAGCCAGGCCGAGGCCACCGTCGACGCGCGCGATGCGCTCGAGCGCCTGCCCGAGAAGCTCGCCCGGGTCGCCGTCTACTACTACATCGACGAGATGACGCAGGACGAGATCGCCTGCGTGCTCGGCTGCTCGCGCAGATCGGTCGGCAAGCGGCTGGCCCGTCTGCACCGCGAGATCGACTCGTGGCTGTCCTGAAGCGAGGGAGGTGTGGACATGACGATGGCGAAGTGGTGGCTCGTGCCCTTGACCGTGAGCTGCGCGCTGGCGGCGTGCGACGGCGGAGGCGGTGACGGTCTCGACGGCGACGTCGATGGCGACCACGGCAACGGCGCCGACGGCAACAGCGACGGCGACGCCCAGCCGGGCACCGGCGGGTCTCCGGCCGCGGGCGGCGCGGCGGCCCCGACGCGCACGGTCACGCTCCTGACCGGCGACCACGTGTCCGTCATCGCAGGCTCCCGCTACGCCATCGAGCCGGGCCCCGGCCGCACGGCCATGCGCTTCCGCTCCTGGGGCGACCGCGATCATCATTATGTGGTCCCGGAGGACGCCGCGGCGCTGGTCGCCGACGGCCGGGTCGACCGCCGGCTGTTCGACGTCGCCGAGCTCGTCCGCATCGGCTACGACGACGCGCGGCGCGCCGATCTCCCGCTCATCGTCACCTACGTGAAGAGCCAGGGCAGCCAGGCCGGCCGGCGCAGCCAGCGCCCGGCGACGGCCGCCGCGCTGACCGCCGCCGGTGCGAGCATCGCGCGCGCCCTGCCCAGCATCGCCGGCGACGCGGTGCGCGCGCCCAGGAGCCGCACGGCGGCGATCTGGTCGTCGCTCGCCGGCGGCGCGCCGCGCGGCCGCGCGACCCGATCGCTCGCCGCCGGCATCGACCGCGTCTGGCTCGACGGCATGCGCGAGCCGATGCTCGACCACAGCGCGCCGCAGATCGGCGCGCCGGTCGCCTGGGCGGCGGGCCTCACCGGCGCCGGCGTGACCGTCGCGGTGCTCGACACCGGCATCGACGCGAGCCACCCCGACTTCGCGGGCCGCATCGCCGAGGCCACCAGCTTCGTCGACACCTCGCCGGACGCGGTCGACGACGTCGGCCACGGCACCCACGTCGCGTCCATCCTGGCCGGCAGCGGCGCCGCCGAGGGGGGCCGGTACCGCGGCATCGCACCCGACGCGTCGCTCATGATCGGCAAGGTGTGCGACCTGTTCGGCTGCCCCGAGTCGGCCATCCTGGCCGGCATGGAGTGGGCCGCCGAGGGCGGAGCCTCGGTGGTCAACCTCAGCCTCGGCGGACAGGACGACCCCGGGGTCGATCCGCTCGAGGAGGCGATCGACACGCTCTCGGCCGAGCACGGCACCCTGTTCGTGGTCGCGGCCGGCAACCTCGGCGGCTGCGGCGGCTTCAGCCTGCAGGTGAGCTCGCCCAGCACAGCCGACGCCGCGCTGTCGGTCGGCGCCGTCGACTCCCAGGACCTGGTGGCCTTCTTCTCGTGCCGCGGACCGCGCCTCGGCGACGCGGCGGTCAAGCCGGAGATCACCGCGCCCGGCGTGGAGATCGTGGCCGCGCGCGCGGTCGGCACGCCCGACGGCGACTTCGAGCCGGTCGACGACTTCTACACCCGGCTGAGCGGCACCTCGATGTCGACCCCGCACGTCGCCGGCGCCGCGGCCATCCTGGCCCAGCAGCACCCCGACTGGAGCGGAGCCGACCTCAAGGCGGCGCTGATGGCGTCGGCGAAGCCCACGCCCGACGAGAGCGCGTTCGTCCAGGGCGCCGGGCGCGTCGACGTGGCCCGGGGCATCACGCAGACCGCGTTCACCTCGCCCGCGAGCCTCAGCCTGGGCCGCGCCCCGTGGCCGCACGACGACGACGCGCCGATCGCGCAGACCATCACCTATCACAACGCGGGCCCGGATCCGATCACGCTCGCGCTCGCGCTGGAGGTCACCGGCCCGGCCGGCGAGCCCGCCCCGACCGGCATGTTTGCGGTCGCGCCAGATTCGCTGACCGTCGCGCCGGGCGGCGACGCGCAGGCGACCGTCACCGCCGCGCCCGCGGTGCCCGGTCCCGACGGGCGCTACTCCGGCGCGCTGGTCGCCAGCGCCGGCGACGCCGCGGTGCGGACGCCGCTCGGCCTCGACCGCGAGGTGGAGAGCTACGACCTCGACCTGACCTTCCGCTACCGCGACGATCCCCCCGGCATCTCGCTCGTCACGCTCGTCAACCTCGACTCCGACGAGATCATCGGGCCGCTGTTCGCCCTCGAGTCGACCAGTCAGCACCTGCCTCGCGGCCGCTACAATCTGGACGTGGCCGTGTTCGATCAGACGACGCTCACCGTCGCCGATCAGGCGGTTATCGATCTGAGCCGCTCCATCAGCGAGGAGGTCGACGCGCGAGCCGCCCAGCCGGTGGGTGTGACCGTGCCGAACCCCGCGGCGCGACGCATCGTGGAGTCGATCGAGACCGAGGTCCACAGCGCCAACAGCTTCCTCGACAGCTCCACCCTCCTCATCGAGCCGCTCGAGAACGACATCCTCCACACGCTCGACCTCGGATCGACCCTGCCGCCGGACCAGTTCTTCGCCTCGGTCCTCAGCGTCTGGGCCGACCCGGGCCAGCCCGACAATCCCTTCTTCGACAGCCCGTACGCCTTCGACCTGACGTTCGTCGCCGCGCGAGGCGGTTTCTTCACCGGCTTCAACCGCGACGTCGGCCCCGGCGATCTGGCCGCCGTCCGCTCCGACCATGCGGCCGGGTCGCCCGACTTCACCGGGGACTTCTTCTCGTTCGGCATGCCGGTCGAGGATCCGCCGTTCTCCAGCACCGGCGTCACTCTCTCGTTCCGGATCCCCACCACCCGGACCGACTACTTCAACACGGACGGCATGAGCTGGACGTCGGACTTCCAGGAGATCGCCGCGGACGGCACCATCATGTCCGAGCAGCAGGCGATGGCCCCGTCCATCTACCGGCCCGGGGGTCGCTACAGGGCGCACTGGAACCAGGCGGTGCTGGGCCCGAGCCTGAAGTCGCCCCTCCCGCCGGCGCCGTGGGTGATCCGCGACGCGGACCAGATCCGGGTCCAGTTCGTGGCGCTGCACGCCGACGCGGCCGATCATCACGGCATCGCGCTGACCACCGGCCACGAGCGGCTCTTCCGCGGCGGCGAGCTCGTCGGCGAGAGCGAGGATCCGCTGTTCGGCGACTTCAGCGTCCCGCCGGCGCCGGCCGACTACCGGCTGGAGGTGCAGGCCATCCGCGACCCGGCCGCGCGGCTCTCCACACAGGTCGACGTGGCCTGGAGCTTCCGCTCCGGGCACGTGGACGCGGAGGCGCCGCTTCCGGTCATGGCGGTCCGCTTCACGCCGCCGCTCGACGAGCTCAACCGCGCGCCGGCCGGGCGGCTGTTCGCCATCCCGGTCTCGCTGTCCCGCCCGCTCGGGGCGCCGGTATCGCCGCTGCGCGACATGACGGTGGCGGCGTCGTACGACGGCGGCGTGACCTGGCAGCCTGCCATCCTCATCCGCTTCGGCGACGTCGCGCTCGCCGTGCTGCACCACCCGAGCGGGGACGGCTCGGTGGCGCTGCGCGCGACCGCCGAGGACCACGACGGCAACGCGGTCGAGCAGACCATCCGCGACGCCTATCTGTTGAAGGGCAGATGACATGTTCGGCGCGCGCCCGCCATCCGATGGATGCCTCTCGAACCTCGCGCTCGACCGCGTCCTGGGCGACGAGGTGGAGGGTGGCGAGCGCGCCGCCGCGCTGTCCCATGTCGAGACCTGCTCGCGCTGCAGCACCCGGCTGCGCGAGCTCGAGGCGGCGCGCTCCGCGTTTCGCGCCGCGCCGCCCCCCTTTTCGCCTCCCGCACCGGCGCGGCCGCGCTCGCCGCGGAGCATGGCTCGCAGGACGGCGCTCGCGAGCGTGTGTGCGCTCGCCGCCGTGGCCCTGTTCCTGTTCGTCCGCGCCGGTGCGGGTCGCGATCCGTCGCAGCCGGTGGCGCAGCCGCAGCCGCCCCGGGCCCCGTCGGCCGACGCGACGCGGGTCAAGGGCGGCCTGCGCCTCGGGGTCTACATCAAGCGGCAGGACACGGTGTTCGAGGGCCAGAGCGGCGCCGTGGTCCATCCCGGCGACGCGATCCGCTTCGCCTACACCAGCGCGACCGGCGGCTACCTCGTGGTCCTCGGCCGCGACGGCACCGGCGCGGTCTCGGTCTACTACCCCGACGGCGACGAGGCCGCCCCGATCCGGCCGGCCGGCGACGAGCTCCTGCCCGGCAGCGTCGTCCTCGACGCCGTGCCCGGACCCGAGGAGATCGTGCTGCTCCGCTGCCGGGCGCCGCTCCGCGTGGCCGACGCGATGGCCGCGCTGCGCGCCGGCGCCCCGCCCTCGCCCGGCGCCGGCTGCGAGGCCGACCGCGTGCTGCTGGACAAGCGCCCGTGACCCGGGGCCTCGCCGCGCTGTGCGCGCTCGCCGCCGTCCTGGCGCCGGCCACGGCGGCGGCCGAGGTGGAGCGCTTCGCGGTGCTGGTCGGCAACAACCGCGGCCAGGGCGACGAGGTCGACCTGCGCTACGCCCACGCCGACGCCGAGAAGATGCGCGACGTGCTCCTCGATCTGGGTGGCTTCCGCCACGAGAACGTGGTGCTCATGCAGGGCGCCGACGCGGTCGCCGTGCGGCAGACCATCGTGGCGGTCAACCAGCGCATCCGCTCGCTGGCCGGCGGGTCGCAGGCGGTGCTCCTGGTCTACTACTCCGGCCACGCCGACGCCGACGCCCTCCACCTCGGCGGTACCGAGCTGTCCCTGCGCGAGCTCCAGCAGCTGGTGGGCGGCAGCGCCGCCGACGTCCGCCTCCTGATCATGGACTCGTGCCGCTCGGGCGCCCTGACCCAGGCCAAGGGAGGCCGGCGCGGCGGCTCGTTCGACATCCGGCTCGACGAGCGGCTGGTGTCGCAGGGCGCCATCTTCCTGACCTCGACGTCGTCGACCGAGGACGCCCAGGAGTCGGAGCTGCTGCGGGGCTCGTTCTTCACCCACTACCTGGTGTCGGGGATGCGCGGCGCCGCCGACGCGAGCGGCGACGGCAGCGTCAACCTGACCGAGGTCTACCGCTACGCCTACGACAACACGCTGCGGGCGTCGAGCCGCACGCTGGCCGGCACCCAGCACCCGTCGTTTCGCTACGCGCTCACCGGGCACGGCGACTTCGTCCTCACCTGGCTGGAGCCGAGCGGCGATCGGCGCGCCTGGTTCTCCTTCCCCGAGGGCAGGAGCTACCTGGTTCTGCAGGGCGACGCCGACGGGCCGGTCATCGCCGAGGTCGGAATGCGCGACCGCCGGCGCACGATCAGCGTGCACGAGGGTCGCTACTTCATCCGCGCGCGCGGCCGCGAGCACCTGCTCGAGGGCACCGTCACGCTGGTGGCCGGCGACGTCCGCATCGTGCGCGACCGCGAGCTCGAGCGCATCGCCTACGCGCGCCTGGTCAGGAAGGGCGAGGGCGTGCTCGAGCGGGTGCACGGCATCCTGTTCGCGGTCCGGGGCCGCTCGGCGCTGGCCAACTCGCACGGGATGTGCTGGGGCGCGGCGATCGGCTACGCGCTCGAGACGTCCAGCTTCAGCGTCGGCGTGAGGGTGCCCTACTGCCACTCGGGCTTTGCGGTCAGTCGAGACGCGGGCTCGGTCGACACCGACGTGGAGGACCTCGGCGTCGAGGTCCGGCTGGGAAAGCCGTGGGACGTCGGCTGGGGCACCGTGGAGCCGTTCGTCGCCACCGGCGGCGGTCTCATGTGGCAGCGCTTCGACACCGATCGGGTCGCGCCCGATCGCCTCAGCGCGGCGGTGCACGTCGACGCCGGCGCCGGGCTGCGGCGCGAGGCCGACAGCGGGACCTTCCTCCTGCTCGACGCGGCGGTGCAGACCCACTGGTTCCGCCAGGCGGGCGAGGACGGAGACATCGCTCCGTCGGTGGGCATCGCGGTGAGCGCGGGCCTCGGCCGCTGGTTCTGATCTGGCTCCGGACCCGCCTCGCGCGGCGCGCGGACTCTGGACGCGGGCGGCGGGCCCGGGTAGAAGGAGGACAGCAGCCGCGAGGGTGCGGTTGGTGGGGAGGGATGCCGAATGCACGACGCGATCGTGGTGGGCGCGCGCTGCGCCGGCGCGCCGACGGCGATGCTGCTGGCTCGCCGCGGCTACCGGGTCCTGCTGGTGGACCGGGCCGCGCTGGCCAGCGACATCCCGCACGGCCACTTCATCCACCGCCACGGTCCGCGGCGGCTGCACGCCTGGGGCCTGCTCGACCGGATCACGGCGAGCGGCTGCCCGGCCATCAGCGAGACGACGCTCGACGTCGGCGCCGGGCCGCTGACCGGCGTGGGGCTGGTGGCCGGCGGCGTCGCCCTCGGCTACGGCCCGCGGCGATCGGCGCTCGATCGCATCCTGGTCGAAGCCGCCGTCGAGGCCGGGGCCGACCTGGCCATGGAGTTCTCGGTCGACGAGCTGGTGGGCGAGGGAGAGCGCGTGGTGGGCATCCGCGGGCGGGACCGGCAGGGCGGCTCGCGGGTCACCGAGCTCGCGGCGGTGGTGATCGGGGCGGACGGGCGCAACTCGCTCCTGGCCCGCACCGTGCGGGCGCCCGAGTACGAGGTGACGCCGCCGCTCACCTGCTGGTTCTTCTCCTACTGGAGCG
>DATFRY010000053.1:0-14243 GCA_035262925.1 Kofleriaceae bacterium
TGAGTCGATCGCCCAGCTCGCGCTGTGCGACGTCAACGAGCGCCTGGTCCACCGGCTGATCTCGCTGGCCCGCGAGGAGGGCACCGAGTCGCCCGAGGGCCTCATGGTGCGGCGCCGGCCGACCCAGCAGGAGCTGGCCAACATGATCGGATCGTGCCGCGAGACCATCTCGCGCGCCTTCAACCAGCTGGCCCGCGACGGCATGATCATCCCGCGCGGCCGCTCGCTGGTGGTGACGCGCGCGCTGCTCGATCGGGCGGCCAGCAAGTCGCGCGCGGCCTGAGGGCCCGAGGGGTATCGGGCAGCTTTGTTGACACAGCGCGAGCGGCTGGTTCGTAATCGCCGCCCAGTCATTGTCTCCTTCGCCTGACGTGCGCCCGACCTGGGCCGCCATCGACCTCGCCGCGCTGGTCGACAACGCCGCGCTCATCCGGCGCGCCGCCGGAAACGCCGCCCTGTGCGCCGCGGTCAAGGGGGACGCATACGGGCACGGCGCCGTCGACGTCGCGCGCGCGCTGGAGCGCTCGGGGCAGTGCGCCGCGCTGGCGGTGAGCCTGGTCGAGGAGGGCGTGGAGCTGCGCGACGCGGGGCTGGCGCTGCCGATCCTGGTCATGGGGCCGGCGCTGGTCGGCGGCCACGACGAGCTGGTCGCGCGCGATCTCACCGCGGTGGTGTCGGCCGAGGCCGATCTCGACGCGCTCGCCGCCATCGGCCGCGCGCGCGGCCGCGTGGTCCCGATCCACATCAAGGTCGACACCGGGATGGGGCGGCTCGGGATCCCGGTGGCCGAGGTCGGCCGCCTCGTCGCACGCGCGCTCACCGGCGGCGGCGTCGCGCTCGAGGGCATCTCGACGCACTTCGCCTGTGCCGATTTGCCGGATCTTGCCGCCGCGGCGAGCTCGGTCGGCGCCCAGCTGGCCGCCTTCGACGTCGCGCTGGCCGACGCGCGCGCCGCAGGCGCCCGACCGCGCGTGGTTCACGCCGCCAACAGCGCCGCCATCTTCCGCTTCCCCGCGGCCTGCTTCGACATGGTGAGGGCCGGCATCGCGCTCTATGGCAACGGCCCCGTCGCCCCGCCGGTCGAACTGGGTCGGCTGCGCCAGGTCATGCAGCTGGAGAGCGAGGTGGCCCAGATTCGCGACGTCGGCGTGGGCCAGGCGGTGTCCTACGGCGCCCTGTGGCGCGCCGAGCGCCCCTCGCGCATCGCCGTCATCCCGGTCGGCTACGCGGACGGCTATCCGCGGCGGTTGACGGGCCACGCAGACGCGTTAGTGCATGGCAAGAGATGCCCCGTGGTGGGCGTGATCTCCATGGACATGGTGCTGGTCGACGTCACATCCCTGTCAGATGATGCGCGGGTGGGCGATGCGGTAGTCTTGCTGGGAACGCAAGGAGACCAGAGGATCAGCACCGCCGAGCTCGCGGAGCGCGCCGGGCTGATCGAGTACGAGGTGACTTGCGGCATCTCGCGGCGAGTTCCGCGCATCTATCGATGAGTCCGTCCGAAACAGCCAGGCCGCGCAAAGCCGACGTCCCGGCGCGCGCGCCCGCGCCGGCGGAAGCCGGGCCCAACGCCGGCCAGGCGATCGCCCAGGGCGTGCGCGACGCCTTCACCCCGCTCATGCGCTTCATGGAGCTGGTCGGCGGCCACGTGCAGATGGCGGCGCGCGCGTTCGTGTGGATGCTGCGCCCGCCCGCCCGGATCGGCAACTACATCGACGCGGCCGAGTACATCGGCTTCGGCTCGCTGCCGATCGTGCTCCTGGTCGGCGCCTTCACCGGCATGGTGACCGCGCTGCAGTCGGTGTCGGCCTTCCGGCCGTTCGGGCTCGAGACGCTGGCGGGAGGCACCACCGGCAACGCGATCGCGGTCGAGCTCGGACCGGTCCTGACCTCGCTCATGCTGGCCGGACGGGTCGGGGCCGGCATCGCCACCGAGCTCGGCACCATGCGCATCACCGAGCAGATCGACGCGCTCGAGTCGATGGCGGTCAACCCGATCCAGTTCCTGGTCACGCCGCGCCTGCTCGCCGGCACCCTGGTGGCGCCCATCCTGGCGCTCCTGTTCTGGGTGGTCGGCATGGGCGGCGCCTATCTCAGCGCGGTGATCATCCTGGGGGTGGACCACGGGCAGTTCGTCTTCAACCTGAAGGAGTTCGTGCTGCCGGTCGACCTGGCTCAGGGCCTCATCAAGTCGGCCATCTTCGGCTTCGTGGTCGTGCTCATCGGCTGCTACCAGGGCTTCAACGCCTCCGGCGGCGGTCGCGGGGTCGGCATGGGCACCACCCGCGCGGTGGTCTACGGCTCGGTCATGGTCCTGGTGACGGACTACTTCGTGACCGAGGTCCTCCTCGCCATCCTGCCCAAGGACCGGTGACGTGTCGTCGCCCTATCAAGCGCCGCCCCTGTCCGATGCCGAGCTGGTCCAGCGCGACGAGCGCTGGGCGATCCGGGTGCGCGGCCTGCAGAAGACGTTCGGCGACAACCACGTGCTGCGCGGCATCGACCTCGACATCGAGCGCGGGCAGGTCAACGTCATCATCGGCGCCTCGGGGGCGGGCAAGTCGGTCCTGGTCAAGCACTTCATGCTGCTCCTGCGCGGCGACAAGGGGGGCGTCTGGGTCGACGGGACCAACATCTTCACGCTCGACGCCAAGGAGCTGTCCGAGTTTCGCCGCAAGTTCGGCATGGTGTTCCAGTTCGCGGCGCTGTTCGACTCGCTGAGCGTGTTCGACAACTGCGCCTTCCCGCTGCGCGAGCACACGAAGAAGTCGAAGTCGGAGATCGAGGAGATCGTGAGCGACCGGCTGGCCGCGCTGGGGCTCGACGGGACCCAGAAGAAGTTCCCGGGCGAGCTCTCGGGCGGCATGCGCAAGCGCGTCGGCCTCGCCCGCGCCCTGGTCCTGCAGCCGGAGATCCTCATCTATGACGAGCCGACGACGGGACTGGATCCGCTGGCCACCGAGAACGTGGACGACATGATCATCACCACGGCGGAGCGCTACCACGTCACCTCGGTCGTCATCTCGCACGACATGGCCTCGGTCTTCCGCATCGCGGACCGCATCGCGATGATCAACGACGGCGTCATCCTCGAGTCGGGCACGGTGGACGAGATCCGCCACACCTCGAACGAGTACGTCCACCGCTTCATCTCCACCTCGGGCGTGAGCGCCGCGGGGAGGAACCCGTCGGCCGACGACGAGACCACCCGGCGCGAGGTGAGATACTCATGATGCGACTGTCCGGCGCGGTCAAGGTCGGCATCCTGTTCACGCTCCTCCTCGCCGGCGCCTACGGGGTGTGGAAGACGATCGGCCAGACGCCGAGCGGGGCCAGCAACTTCGAGGTGTGGGCCCGCTTCCAGGACGCGTCCGGACTGCCCAAGGGCTCGCGCGTGGTCATCGCCGGCCTGCCGGTCGGCGAGATCGACGACCTGGCCATCGACGGCCGCTACGCGCGCGTCAGCATGCGCCTGCGCGACGACGTGCCGCTGTACGACAACGCCATCGCGCTCAAGAAGTCGTCCTCGCTGCTCGGCGACTACTACGTCGAGATCGATCCCGGCACGCCGGAGTCGGTGGACGCGACCGGGCAGAAGCGGCAGAACCGCAAGCTCAAGTCGGGCGACCAGATCCTGCACGTGGTCGAGGCGACGTCGGTCGACCAGCTGGTGCGGCGCATGGAGGAGAGCCTGCCCAAGGTGGACTCGGTCCTCCTCTCGGTGCGCGACCTCAGCGAGGACCTGCGCAGCCTGGTCAACGGCCCGCTCGCCTCGATCATGGGCCGGGTCGACAAGCTGGTGCAGGACGAGTCGGCCACCGTGTCGAGCATCCTGGCCCGCACCGACCGCTCGCTGGCCCGCATCGAGGCCATCGCCGGCGACATCCGCCAGGCCACCCAGGGCGGCAAGGTGGAGCGGGTGGTCGACAACCTCGACAAGCTGGTCCTCAGCACGCGCAGCGAGGTGGAGCAGACGGGGACCAAGCTGCGCGAGAAGATCGATCAGCTGGACGAGATCCTGGCCCCGACCGCCTCGGTGGTGAAGAAGGTGGACGAGGACAAGGGCACGCTGGGGCGCCTGGTCAACGACTCCACCATCGCCGACAACATCGAGGACATCACCGAGGACGCCAAGGGCTTCCTCGGCACGCTCTTCGGCATGCAGACCTATGTCGGTCTGCGCGCCGAGTACAACGTGTACGCCGGCGCGGCGCGCAACTACATCACGGTCGAGCTGCACACGCGGCCGGACAAGTTCTATTACATCGAGCTGGAGAAGGGGCCGCGCGGCGACTACCCGGACGTGACCCTGAACTGGGACCCCAACCTGGGCGCCTGGCGGCAGGACGCGGTCATCAAGGACAAGGTCCGCTTCACCTTCCAGTTCGCCAAGCGCTACGACTGGCTGACCCTGCGCTACGGCATCAAGGAGTCGACCGGGGGAGTCGGCGCCGACGTGGTGGTGCCGTGGTTCGACAACAAGCTCAGCCTCTCGGTCGACGCGTTCGACGCGACCTTCGACCAGCTGCCGCGGCTCAAGGTGTCGGCCGCCTATCAGATGTTCGGCTTCCTCTACGTCCTGGCCGGGGTGGACGAGATCCTCAACCCGCCGGGCAACCTGAACGTCGCGCAGATCGACGACCCGGGCGAGGTGCCCATCCAGTTCCGCGACTTCCGCTACGGCCGCGACGTCTTCTTCGGGGCCATGCTGAAGTTCAACGACCTGGACCTGGCCGCGCTCCTGACCGTGGGCGGCGCGGCGCTGTCGGGGGCGCTCGACTGATCGAGGCCCGGGCGGTGCGCCCGCGACGGGCCTGAACTGAAGATATTTCGCGGCCGTAGGCTCCTGGAGCTGTCTCTTGACATGCAGTTCCGGGCTCCTATAGTACCGGCCTCTTTTCGCTGGACTGCGCCGTGAAAATCCCTCTTCGAGAGTTGCCGTGCCACCGCCGGGTCGAGGTCGGGCCGACCTTCGTCTCGAAGGTCGTGGCCGCGCACCCGATGCGGGCGGCGCTCGAGCGGCCGGAGGACGACCCGGAGGCCGGGAGCGCCGCGGCCGATCTCGACCTCTACATCGAGGGGGAGAACGTGTTCGCGCGCGGTCACCTGACCGGCTCGGTCGAGGTGGCCTGTTCGCGCTGCGTCGGACCGGTCCGCATCCCGATCGACGAGCATCTACTCGTGACCTTCATGCCGGCCGCGCACATGCCGGACCCCGACTCCGACGAGGCCGACGAAGAGGAGACCGACGTCGACGCGGAGCCCACGATCGACGACGACGCGGCCGAGGACCTCGATCTCTACCCGTACCACGGCGAGGAGGTCGATCTGGAGCCGCTCCTGCGCGAGCAGATCGTCCTCTCGGTCCCCTTCGCCCCGCTGTGCAGCGAGTCGTGCAAGGGCCTGTGCCCGGTGTGCGGCATCGACCGCAACACGGGCTCCTGCACCTGCGAGACGGCGCTGCCCGACGCGCGCTGGTCCGCGCTGAAGAACCTCAAACCATAAACAGGCACAGACTCGAGGCACGTCATGGCACTCCAGAAGCGAAGAATGGGCAAGAGTCGCGTCCGCAACCGCCGGGCGGCGTGGATGCGGTCGATGAACAAGCCCCTGGTCAGCACCTGCCCCAACTGCGGCGAGCCCCGCCTCCCGCACCGGGTGTGCCTGCACTGCGGCCAGTACAACGGTGAGTCCATCCTGGCGGCCTCGGAGGAGCGCGAGTAACACCCGCGCGGGCGCCCGCGGCCGCCGCCCGGCGGCCCGGAGCGGCTCCTCGATCGGTCATGTCAGCAGGGACTCCCCCCCAAGGCGCTCCCCGGGGCGCCGGCGCCCGGCCCAGCGGGGGGAGCGTGATCGCGGTCGACGCCATGGGCGGCGACCACGCGCCCGCGCCCGAGGTCGCCGGCGCGGCGGCGGCCGTGCGCGAGGGCGACCTGCGCGTCGTCCTGTGCGGCGACCGCGACGTGCTGCGCGCCGAGCTCGCGCGGGCGGGGTCGGGCGAGAGCGAGCGCCTGACCATCCGCCACGCCACCGAGGTGGTCGGCATGCACGATCACCCGGGCCGCGCGTTTCGCCAGAAGCGCGACTCGTCGCTGCGCGTCGCGTTCGACCTGGTGCGCGCCGGCGAGGCCCACGCGGTCGTGTCGGCCGGCAACTCGGGCGCGGTGCTGAGCCACGCGCTGTTCCTGCTCAAGCGCCTGCCCGACGTCGAGCGGCCCGGCATCGTCACCGTGTTTCCGCGCCCCCTGTCCGAGACCGAGCGGGCCGCGTCGGGCAGCGCAGAGCCGGTGCCGATGGGCACGCTGGTCCTCTGCGACATGGGGGCCAACGTCGAGGTCAAGCCGACCATGCTCGCCCAGTTCGGCGTGCTGGGCGCGCACTACGACCGCATCGTGCACGGCCACAGCAGGCCGCGCGTGGGCCTGCTCTCCAACGGCAGCGAGCACACCAAGGGCACCGAGCTCACCCGCGCCGCGCACGAGATCCTGCGCCAGGCGGCGGAGAACCCGGACGCGCAGTTCGAGTACGTCGGCTACGTGGAGGGCTCGGAGCTGTTCCGCGGCGACATCGACGTGGTCGCCACCGACGGCTTCACCGGCAACGTGGTGCTCAAGGTGTCCGAGGGCGTGTCGCAGACCGTGCTGCGCATGGTCAAGGCGGCGCTGACCAGCACCGTGCGGGCCAAGCTGGGCGCCGCGCTGGTCAAGCCGGCGCTCATGGCGCTGCGCCAGAGCATCGACTACTCCGAGGCGGGCGGCGCGGTGCTGGCCGGCGTGGATGGTCTGGTCGTCATCTGCCACGGCCGCAGCGACGCCACCGCGATGAAGAACGCGATCAAGGCGGCCGACGAGGACGCGCGCGCCGGTCTGGTCGACCAGCTGGCCCGCGCCATGAAGCGCCACCACGGCCTGTGGGTCGAGCCGCCGGCGGCCGAGAAGGCGGCGGCGGAGAGCGGGCAGGGCGGGCAGCCGGCGAGCGACAGGACCAGCTCATGACGACGATGACAGCGCTCCTCTTTCCGGGGCAGGGTTCGCAGAAGGTGGGGATGGGGCGCGATCTGGCGCGCGAGCTCGAGCCGGCGCGCCGGGTCTTCGAGGAGGCGGACGAGGCGCTGGGCGCGTCGATCTCGCGCCTGTGCTTCGAGGGCCCCGAGAGCGAGCTGGTCCGCACCGAGAACACCCAGCCGGCCCTCCTGACCTGCTCGATCGCGGTCCTGCGCGCGCTCGAGGCCGAGCGCGGCCTCCGCTTCGACATCGCCGCCGGCCACTCGCTCGGCGAGTGGAGCGCGCTGGTCGCGGTCGGCGCGCTGCCCCTGGCCGACGCCGTGCGCCTGGTCCGCCTGCGCGGACGCGCGATGCAGGAGGCGGTGCCCGAGGGCGTGGGCGCGATGGCCGCGATCGTGGGGCTGGCTCCGGCCGACGTGGAGGCGCTGTGCAGCGACGCGCGCGGGCCGGACGAGGTGCTGAGCCCGGCCAACTTCAACGGCGCCGAGCAGATCGTCATCTCGGGTCACGCCGGCGCGGTCGACCGCGCGGTGGAGGCGGCCAGGGGGCGCGGGGCCAGGCGTGCGGTGAAGCTGAACGTGTCGGCGCCCTTCCACTGCGCGCTCATGCAGCCGGCGGCCGAGCGCCTGCGCGAGGCGCTGGCCGGCGTGGCGATCGGGCCGATGACCGCGCCGGTGGTGGCCAACGTCGACGCCTCGCCCAACCAGGACGCGGGGCGCGTGCGCGATCTGCTGGTCGCGCAGGTGACCGGATCGGTGCGCTGGGAGGAGTCGGTCGTGCGGCTGGAGGAGCTCGGGGTCGCGCGCGGATTCGAGCTGGGCGCGGGCGCGGTCCTGCGCAACATGGTCAAGCGGATCGCGAAGACGATCCAGGTGACCAGCGTCGGCGAGCCCGACGAAGTGAAGGGCCTGGAGGTCTGACATGGCGATTCGCGATCAGGCGCTCGACGGTTGCGTCGCGCTCGTGACCGGTGGCTCGCGCGGCATCGGCCGCGCGGTGTGCGTCGCGCTGGCCGCCCGCGGCGCGCGCGTGGTGGTGAACTACCGCGAGCGGCAGGACGCGGCCGACGAGACGGTGGCGCTGTGCGCGGCGGCCGGGGCGAAGAGCGCGGCGACGACCAGCCGCTTCGACGTCGCCGACCGCGGCGAGGTCGCGTCGTCCGTCGATCGCATCGCGAGCGAGCAGGGCGGGCTGCACATCCTGGTCAACAACGCCGGGATCGCGCTCAACGGGCTCCTCCTGCGCTTCAAGGACGACGACTGGGACCGCACCATCGCCGTCAACCTGGGCGGCGTGTACGCGTGCAGCAAGGCGGCCGCGCGCCACCTGCTCAAGGCCAAGGAGCGCGGCCGCGTCATCCACCTGACGTCGGTGGTCGGCGAGATGGGCAACGCCGGGCAGGCGGCCTACGCCGCGGCCAAGGCCGGCGTCATCGGCTTCACCCGCGCGATGGCGCGCGAGGTCGCCTCGCGCGGAGTCACGGTCAACGCGGTGGCGCCCGGCTACATCGAGACCGACATGACCGCCGAACATCTGCCGGAGGCGGCGCGCGCGCAGCTGATGGCGCAGATCCCGATGGCGCGGATCGGCTCGCCCGAGGACGTGGCGAGCACCGTCGCGTTCCTCGCCGGACCCGAGGCCGCGTACATCACTGGCCAGGTTGTGCGGGTAAACGGCGGCCTCTTGATGTAGAGTACCGCCGCCACAGAACGCATCTCTGTACACGGAGAGTCGACTCACCATGACCCCTGAGCAAATCGAAGCCCGCGTGAAGGAAATCATCTGCCAGCAGCTTGAGGTGTCGGAAGAGCAGCTCAAGCCAGAGTCATCGTTCGTCGACGATCTCAAGGCTGACTCGCTCGCCGTGGTCGAGCTGGTGCTCGCCCTCGAGCAGGAGTTCAAGATCGAGATCCCGGACGAGGACACCGAGCAGATCAAGACGGTCAAGAACGCGCTCGACTACATCAAGTCGCACGTGTGATGCGATCGGTCCAGCCGAGGTTGCGCTGAAGTGGAGCTGTCGAGATGAGACGCGTCGTCGTCACCGGAATCGGTCTGGTCACTCCGCTCGGCAACAACCTGGAGGACTCCTGGGCCGGGCTCGTGGCGGGCAAGAGCGGCGCCGGGCCGATCACCCGCTTCGACGCCTCGAAGTACGCCACCCACTTCGCCTGCGAGGTGAAGGGCTGGGACCCGTCGCCCTTCCTCGACAAGCGCGAGGTGAAGCACTTCGATCGCTTCCTCCAGTTCGCGGTCGGGGCCGGGCTCATGGCGATGGAGGACGCCGGCTTCTCGGACCGCCGGGTGCCGGCCGGCGACGAGGAGCGCTGGGGCGTGTACGTGGGGGCCGGGCTGGGCGGGGTCGAGACCATCGAGACGACGCACCTGGCCGTGGCGGCGAAGGGGCCGCGCCACGGCTTCTCGCCCTACTTCGTGGTCGACATCATCATCAACATGGCGCCCGGGCTGCTCTCCATCAAGACGGGAGCCCAGGGGCCGAACATGTCGCACGTGTCGGCCTGCTCGACCGGGGCCCACTCGATCGGCGAGGCGGCGCGCGTCATCCGCTGGGGCGACGCGGACGTCATGCTGGCCGGCGGGACAGAGTCGACCATCACCATTCTGGGCGTGGGCGGGTTCAACGCCAGCCGCGCGCTGTCCACGCGCAACGAGGACCCGCAGCGGGCCAGCCGGCCGTTCGACAAGGAGCGCGACGGCTTCGTCATCGCCGAGGGCGCAGGGGTGGTGGTGCTGGAGGAGCTGGAGCACGCCAAGAAGCGCGGCGCGCGCATCTACGCCGAGCTCATCGGCTACGCCGCCAACTCCGACGCGTTCCACGTCACCCAGCCGGCGCCGACGGGAGCGCAGCGCTGCATGCGGCGGGCCTTGGCGGACGCCAAGGTGCCGCTCGACGCCATCGGCTACATCAACGCGCACGGGACGTCGACCGCGATCAACGACCGCAACGAGACGGCGGCGATCAAGGCCGTGTTCGGCGACCACGCGCGCAAGATGGCCGTGTCGTCCACCAAGTCGATGACCGGGCACATGCTGGGGGCGGCCGGCGGGGTCGAGGCCGGCATCACCGCGCTGGCCATCCACCGCAAGGTCCTGCCGCCCACGATCAACCAGGAGCACCCGGATCCCGAGTGCGACCTGGACTACGTGCCCAACCAGGCGCGCGAGGCGGCGGTCGACGTGGCGCTGTCCAACTCGTTCGGGTTCGGCGGGACCAACGCGGCCCTCGTGCTCCGACGCTACCGCGGCGACTGAGACGGGGCGCGCGCGAGCCAGGGGAGGGCCGAGGGTGGAGCGAGGCGGGTCATGAGGTGGATCGTCGGCGCCGATCACGCAGGGCTGGCGCTCAAGCGCCACCTGGTCGAGGTCCTGCGCCGGTGGGGCGACGAGGTGGACGACGTCGGCACCCACTCGGCCGAAAAGGTCGACTATCCCGACTACGCGGCCCAGGTGGCGCAGCGGGTGGCGGCCGGCGAGGGCAGGGGGCTCCTGGTCTGCGGGACGGGCATCGGCATGGCGATGGCGGCCAACAAGGTGACCGGGGTGCGGGCGGCGGTCGTGACCGACGTGTTCACGGCGCGGGCCACTCGCGCGCACAACGACGCCAACGTGATGACGGTCGGCGAGCGGGTGATCGGGACCGGCGTGGCCGAGGAGGCGCTGCGCGTGTTCCGCGACACTGCGTTCGAGGGCGGGCGGCACGCGCTCCGCGTGGCCAAGGTGGACGCGCTGGACCGCGCGCGGTGACGATGGAGCGCGGCTGATGCGGTGTCCCTTCTGCGGCACCGACGAGGACAAGGTCATCGACTCGCGCCAGTCGAAGGATGGGCGCGAGATCCGGCGGCGCCGCGAGTGCCTGTCCTGCGCGCGCCGCTTCACCACCTACGAGCGCGTCGAGGAGGCGCTGCCGATGGTCATCAAGACCGACGGCCGGCGCGAGCCGTTCGACCGCAACAAGATCGTGACCGGGCTCAAGCGCGCGGTGGCCAAGCGCCCGGTGCCCGTCGCCGCGCTCGAGGAGCTGGCCGACGCGGTGGAGCGCGAGGTGAGCGAGCTCGGCCAGCCCGAGGTGGCGGCACAGGACATCGGCGCGCGCCTCCTGCCGCGCCTGCGCCAGCTCGACGAGGTGTCGTACGTGCGCTTCGCGTCCATCTACCGCGACTTCCGCGACATCGAGGAGTTCGCCAAGGAGCTGGGCGAGGTGGTCAAGGCGCGCAAGTGACGGCCGGCCGGCGCGACGAGGAGCTCATGCGCCGCTGCCTCGAGCTCGCGCGCCGGGGCGAGGGGCGGACCGCCCCCGATCCGATGGTCGGCTGCGTCGTCGCCGACCGGCGCGGGCGCGCGGTGGCCGAGGCGTGGCAGGGCAAGGGCGACGGGTCCTGTGAGGCGAGGGCGCTCGAGCGGGCCGGCCCGCGCGCGGCGGGCGGTACGCTCTACACCTCGATCGAGCCGCCGCGCGACGCGTGCGCGGCCGTGTCCGGGTCGGGCGTCGCGCGTGCCGTGATCGGGATGGCCCGCCCGATCGCGCGGGGCGGCGCCGCCTGGCTGCGCCGGCGCGGGATCGACGTGTCGCTCGGCATCCTGGCCGACGAGTGCGCGGAGGCGAACCGCGCGTTCGCGGTGTGGGCGCGCGAGGGCAGGCCCTGGTTCACGCTCAAGGCCGCGGCCACGCTCGACGGCAAGGTGGCCACCTGGCGCGGCGAGTCGAAGTGGGTGACCGGGGAAGCGGCGCGCGCCGAGGGGCACCGCTGGCGGGACGCGCACGACGCCATCCTCGTCGGCGTGGGGACGGTGCTGGCCGACGATCCGTCGCTCACGGTGCGCGGCGTGGCGGGCGGGCGCGATCCGGTGCGCGTGGTGATCGACTCGCGGCTGCGCGTCCCCGACGGCGCCGCGCTCCTGCGCGCGCGCGGGACCGCGCGGCGCGGCGCGCGCGCGCGAGTCATCGTCGCGGCCGCGCGCCGCGCGCCGTCCGCGCGCGAGCGGCGCCTGCGCGCGGCCGGCGCCGAGGTGTGGCGGCTGCCGTCGGGTGCGGGGCGCGTCGACCTCGGCGAGCTGGCCCGCCGGCTTGCGGCCGAGGGTGTGGCCTCGGTGCTGGTCGAGGGCGGCCCGACCGTGCACGCGTCGATGCTCGAAGCCGGGCTGGTCGACGAGGTCCGCCTCGTCCTCGCGCCGATGGTGCTGGGCGGCGCGGGCCGGCGCGCGGCGCCCGGCTGGGCGGGAGGCGCCGGCGGGGACCGGCTCGCGGATGCGTGGCGGATGAGGTTCGCCGGCGAGCCGCGCCGGCTGGGCGAGGACCTGCTCCTGGTCCTCCGGCCGCGCTAGAGCGCCCGACTGCGTCTTCGCGCGGCGAGCTCGTTCGTCCGGGTCGAGAACCTACCGTCGGCGCGCCGCCCCTGACGGCCTCTCCGCGGGCGCCCGGCTCCGGACGCGCACGGCGTGCTCGTCGTCCGCCAGAGACACACCCTCGGTCGGCCGTTCGGGCCTCCCTCGGCCAGCGCCCGCCTGTGGTAAATAGCCAGCGTGTTCACCGGCCTGGTCGAGGACATCGGCGCGCTCGAGCGCGTGGAGGCGCGCGGCGATGGGCGCGTCTTGACCGTGCGCCCGACCGGGATCGCGGCCTCCGAGCTGGCGATCGGCGAGTCGATCGCGATCGACGGCGTGTGCCTGACGGTGACGGAGCGCGGGCGCGGCGCCTTCACCGTCCTGGCCGGCGAGGAGACCCTGAGCCGCACGACGATGGCGGACCTGGCCGCCGGCGCGCGGGTCAACCTGGAGCGCGCGATGCGCCTGGGCGACCGCCTCGGCGGTCACCTGATGCAGGGCCACGTCGACCGCGTGGGGTCGATCCAGGCGCGGCGCGAGGCCGATTCCAACCTCGTGGTGGAGGTCGGTGCCCCGGCCGAGCTCATGCGCTACGTGGTGGAAAAGGGCTCGATCGCGGTGGACGGGATCAGCTTGACCGTGGTCTCGGCCGCCGACTATGCCTTTGCGGTCGCGCTCATACCGCACACCATGGCCGCCACCACCCTGGCCGCCAAGCCGGTGGGGGCGCGCGTCAACCTGGAAGTCGATATGATCGCCAAGTACGTCGAGCGCCTGCTCGGCACCACCCCCCCGGCAGGTAGGACGCCATGAGCACGAATCCCATCGAGCGCGTCCGCGCAGCCGTGGACGAGATCCATCAGGGCCGCATGGTCATCCTGGTCGACGACGAGGACCGGGAGAACGAGGGCGACCTGGTGATGGCGGCCGAGAAGATCACGCCCGAGGCGGTGAGCTTCATGGCCATCCACGGGCGCGGGCTCATCTGTCTGACCTTGAACGAGGACCAGATCGACCGGCTGAAGCTGCCGATGATGGTGCGCGACAACCAGGCGCCGCTGGGCACGGCGTTCACCATCTCGATCGAGGCCCGCCGCGGAGTCACCACCGGCATCTCCGCGCGCGACCGGGCCGTCACCATCCTGACCGCGATCGCCGACGACGCGCAGCCGTCCGACGTGGTGTCGCCCGGCCACGTGTTCCCGCTCAAGGCGCGGCGCGGCGGCGTGCTGGTGCGCACCGGCCAGACCGAGGGCTCGGTCGACCTCGCCCGCCTGGCCGGGCTCAAGCCGGCCGGGGTGGTGTGCGAGATCATGCGCGACGACGGCGAGATGGCGCGCATGCCCGACCTCGAGCTGTTCTCGGCGCGTCACCGCATCCCGATCCTGTCGGTCGCCGATCTGGTGACCTACCGGCTGCAGCACGAGCACATCGTCGAGCGGCGCAGCGCCGGCCTCCTGCGCCCCGGCTTCCTCGGGCCGGGCGAGCCGTTCGCCGCCTACCTCTACGGCACCGACGTGGAGGCGACCGAGTACCTGGCCCTGGTGCGCGGCGACGTCGGGGAGGCGGCGGCGGCCGGACGGAGCGCGCTGGTGCGGGTGCAGTCGATGTGTCCGGTCGGCGACCCCATGTTCGCGCGGCCGGAGCTGGCCATGGCCCTCGGGGCCATCGACCGGGCCGAGGCCGGGGTGTTCCTGTACGTGTTCAACAAGGAGCGCACGAGCCTGGCGCGCGGCTTCGCCCGCCAGGTGGAGGCGCGGATGCAGGAGGTGCCGCCGCCGGCGCCGGCGAGCGCCTCGGCCCGGACCGAGGCGCTGCGCGATTTCGGGCTCGGCGCGCAGGTGCTGGCCGACCTGGGCTGCCGCCGCATCCGGCTGCTCAGCAACACCGACC
>DATFRY010000054.1:0-6657 GCA_035262925.1 Kofleriaceae bacterium
CCACTCGATTCGACCCTCGCGCGCCGACGAGGGCGTCCGGGCCAGGTCGATGGGAACTTGTAGAACCGGGTCGAAGTTGATCTCGGCCGGATGTGTGGACCAGAAGCGGCAGCGCGTCTCGCTGTCGATGCGGCCCACCCAGGCGCTGCAGGCATAGAAGATGGACTTCACCGTCGTCATGCTCGACCCCTCCCATCCCCCCCGGCGCGCTTCAAGCCAAACTCGTTGATCAAGTTGTAGAGGTGGGATCGGGCGAGCTCGAGCTGGCGCGCGGTCTCCGCGACGTTCCAGTCGTTGCGCTCGAGCGCCTCCAGCACGTAGCGCCGCTGGAACCGCCGCGTCGCCTCCTGAAAGTTCACTTCCTCCTCGTCGCCGTCATCATGCTCGGCCTCGGGAAACACGTGGTGCTCTTGCAACGTCCGGGCCCCGTCGCCGTTGGCCCGTATCACCGCGGCCTCGATCGCGTGGGCGAGCTGGCGCACGTGGCCCGGCCACGCCGCCTCCTGGCAGGCGAGCAGCGCGCGGGGCGAGACCGTCAGGGGCGCCAGCTTGTGACGCTGGCAGATCTCCTGGCAGAAGCTGTCGACCAGGTCCGGGATGTCGTCACGCCGCTCCGTCAGACCGGGCAGCGCGAGCGGCAGGACGTGCAGGCGGTAGTAGAGGTCCTCGCGGAACTCCCTGGCGGCGACGCGCTCGAGCAGGTTCGCGTTGGTCGCGCTGATGATCCTGACGTCGGCGCGCACCGCCTCGGTCGCGCCGAGCGGATGGTACTCGCGCACCTGCAGCAGCTGCAGCAGCTTGGCCTGCGCGCTGGCCGACAGGTCGGCCACCTCGTCGAGGAGGAGCGTCCCGCCCTCGGCCGCCGCTACCTTGCCGGGCGCGCGCCGGATCGCCGTCGAGTGCGCGCCGCGCTCGGCGCCGAAAAGCTCGCTCTCGATCAGCGTCTCCGGGATCGCCGCGCAGTTGAGCGCCACGAACGGCCCACGCGCGCGCGGGCTGTTGTTCGCGATGGCGCGCGCCAGCGCGGACTTTCCGGTGCCCGACGGCCCGGTGATCAGCACGTCGACCTCGAGCGGGGCCACGAGCGCCGCCTGGTGCAGAACCTGTGCCAGCGCCCTCGATCGCCCGACCAGCTCCGGGCAGCGGAAGCGCTCGCGGACCTCGCGCGTGTGGTCGACGTGCCCGCGTCCCGGTCGCCGCGACACCAGCCGATCGGCCAGCGGCGCGAGCTGGCGCGCGAACAGCTCGGCCCGCTCTCGGTCGGCCGCGTTGAACTGGAACTGTCCCGGCCTCGTGCGCGCCTGCAGATAGATGACGCCGATCGGAGGGCGCGTGCCGACCGGCACGCAAAGCACCGCCTGGATCTCGTGCCGCCTGACGCTGCCGAGGTTCTCGAAGCGCGGGTCGGTCAGCGCGGAGGGGGTCTCCACGGCGCGCCCCTCGCTGATCGCGGCCGCGATGATGCCGCGCGAGATCGAGGCCCGGATGGCGTCGATGTCCTCGTCGGAACAGCCAGTCCCGCGCCAGAAACGAGGCTCTCCGCCGTCGTCGTCGTAGAGCTCGAGATAGCCAGTCGTCGCCCCGGTCGTCTCGACGATGAGCGACAGCGCCTGGTCCAGGAGGGGCTCGATCTCGTCCTGGCCGCCGAGATCCAGCAGGCGCCGGTAGAAATCGCGCTCGCTGGCGAGGCCCTCCCCGGCCGCCGGATCGCGCGCTGACATCCGTGTTTCTCCGAAGTCCATGATACAGGAACTGTCCTTTTCAGTGGACACCGGCAGGGTGAGTGTCCTCTCCAGCGGACACCGCTGCGGTGTGCAGCGGCGGCCCCACCATGGATGCGGCTACCACACCGGGGCACCTGCCTTGCAGTCGAAGCACCGCCGGCCATCGCGCGCGCACGCGTGATCGCCCGGACTTGCCGGACATGAATCCCGATGTAGACGACCCCAGTGATCTCACGCCGCCCGCCGGGCGTGACACGCAAGAAACAATCCGCGGCCGCCCGGCGCACCGCCGCCGCGCAGCCACGACGGAGGTGCACCCCGGCTCGTCGGACATCTCCACGATTCCGGCCGACTTCGGGCGCGGCGGCGAATACGCGCACATCTGGTACACCGGGGCCCGGATCGACCGCTACGAGCTCATCGAGCAGATCGGCTCCGGCGGCATGAGCGTGGTGTGGTCGGCTCGCGATCGCGACCTCGGACGCGAGGTGGCGCTCAAGCTGTCGCCGCCCGAGCTGCACGTCTGGATGCTGGGCGAGGCGCGCGCCATGGGCCGCCTCTCGCACCCGAACGTGGTCGCGGTCTACGACGTCGGCGAGACCGAGGACGGGCTCTTCATCGCGATGGAGCGGATCGACGGCGGCACCTTGAACGACTGGCTGCGCCCGGCGCGGCCCTGGCCCGAGGTGGTCGAGGTGTTCATCGCGGCCGGCCGCGGCCTGGCCGAGGCGCACCGGGCCGGTCTGGTCCATCGCGACTTCAAGCCGGACAACGTGCTGGTCGGCGCCGACGGCATCGCCCGGGTCTCGGATTTCGGCCTCGCGGTTCCGGTCGGCGAGAGCGGGCTGGTCGAGACGCGCACCGGCCGCCACCGCGCGCTCACCGAGGAGTGCACGCTGGTCGGCACGCCGGCGTACATGTCGCCGGAGCAGTTCCTCGGGCAGCAGCTGACCGAGCGCTCCGACCAGTTCAGCTTCTGCCTCGCGCTCTACGAGGCGCTGCACGGCGCGATGCCGTTCGGCGCGCCGTCGGGAGAGTCGCCGGCCGCCTTCCTCATCGCCGCCGTGGCCGAGGAGGGAGCCGCGCCGCCCTCGTTCAACCTCACGGTGCCCGACTCGCTCCACCGCGCGATCCTGCGCGGCCTGGCCTGCGAGCCGGTCGATCGCTGGCCCTCGATGGACGCGCTGGTCGCCGAGCTCGAGCGCTGCCGGGGCCGCGCCCGCCGCTGAGCCGCGCGGCGCGGACGGGGCGGGCGGAGCGGACCGGTTGCGCCGCGAACGACCGGATCAGTCGTCGTGGACCGGGCGGTCGCCGGCCGACCCGTCGACGCCGTCGGGCCCGAAGCGCAGGTAGCGCGGTCCGGCCGACATGAAGCTGTGTCGCGCGTGGGCGGCCACCGCGTAGGTGCCGTCGCGCAGGAGCGGCCGCACCTCCGGATCGTTGCGCAGGAGCGCGTCCACGTCGGCGGCGAGCTGGATCGGCCCCTCGCGCGGGACCATCGTGCCCTTGGGCAGGAGCACGACGCCGGACTCGCTGATGAACGGGAAGCGCCTGCGATCGGCCTCCGGGTTCTCGCCGATCACGGCGCCGCGGTCGATCTTGCAGTTCTTGTCGAGCAGCACGCGGCGCAGGCGCGCGCTGGCGCCGATGTCGCAGCCCGACAGGATGATCGATTCCTCGACCTCGCTGCCGGCGTGCACGAAGCAGTCGTAGCCGATGAGGACGCGGCGAAGTCGCGCGCTCGAGATGATCGAGCCCTCGCAGATCATGCTGTCCTCGATCACCGACTCGCCGCCGCTCGGGTAGTGGCGGATGAGGCGGACCGGCGGATAGTCCCGCTGCGCGGTGTGGATGCGCCAGCTCCGGTTGTAGAGGTTGAGCGGCGGCACCGCGCTGCGCAGCTCCATGTTGGAGTCGAAGTAGCTGTCGACCGTGCCGACGTCGCGCCAGTAGGCCGCGTGGTCGGGCGGGTTGCCGGGGATCGTGTTCTGCGCGAAGTCGTAGATGTACGCGCGCGCGCCCTCGCGCACCAGGCGCGGGATGACGTCGCGCCCGAAGTCGTGCGACGACGACGGATCGGCCGCGTCGGCCGCCAGGGTCTCGGCCAGGACGCGCGAGCGGAAGATGTAGTTGCCCATGCTGACGAGCGACCAGTCGGGCCGCCCCGGCATGCCCGGCGGGTTCTCCGGCTTCTCGAGGAAGCCGATGATCCGCCCCTCGGCGTCGACGTCGACGATGCCGAACTGGTGCGCCTCGGAGCGCGGCACCGGGAACGCGGCCAGCGTGAGGTCGGCGTTCCGGGTGCGGTGGGCGTTGTCCATCTGATCGACGGCGAACATGTAGACGTGGTCGCCGCCGAACACCGCCACGTGCGGCGCCGACTCGTCGTGGATGAGGTTGAGGTTCTGATACACGGCGTCGGCCGTGCCGCGGTACCAGAACTCGCCCATCCGCATCTGGGCCGGCACCACCTCGACGAACTCGCCGAACCCGTGCAGCCGCCACGCCCGGTTGAGGTGGCGGATGAGGCTGCTCGCCATGTACTGGGTCAGCACATAGATGCGGCGGTAGCCGGAGTTGACGAAGTTGGAGAGGACGAAGTCGATGATGCGGTAGCGGCCGGCGAACGGCACCGCCGGCTTGGACCGATGCAGAGTGAGGGGACCCAGCCGCGACCCTCTGCCGCCGGCCATGATCATCACGGCTGTTTCGTTCATGGCTCGCGCCATTCTCCGGCAATCGCCGGGGCTGCGCAACGCGGCGGCCCGGCCCAGGAGGGCCGCCTTCGCCAGCGCTCAGCGGCCGTCGCGGAGCTTGCCCGAGTCGCGGGTCTGCAGGCCGGACGGGGGGCCCAGCTCGTCGCGTCCGCCGCCGAACACCTCGGGCAAGAGGCAGCCGCCGTTGGCGCAGGCTGCGACCAGCGCGCCGAACACGCCGACCATGACGCCGACCTGGGCCGCCTGGACGCGCCAGTCGCCGTCGTTGCCCAGGTTGAGGCCCGATCGGCGCTCCTTGCCGCGCTGGTCGCCCTGTCCGGCGACCTTGCCGCTGTCGAACTGGGTGCGCGGCGTGAGGTCGAGGCGGCGGGACTCGGCCACGCCCTTCTCGCGCTCGGTGTCGGCCGGGGCCGCGGCGCCCGCGGCCTGGGCGGCCATGCTGCCGAGCCCGAACCCCGGGGCGCTCGCCGGCGCCGGGGCAGGCGGCCCGGCCGGCGCCTCCTTCTTCGCCTCGTCGGACTGGTTTGCCTTTGCGGCCGGCTTCGCCTTCGCGGCTGCCTTCGCCTTGTGCTTGGCGGGGCCCGGCGACGCCGTCGGCCCGGCATACGCCGGCCAGGCCGCGATCAAGCCGAGCACCGTCACCGTCGCTGCGATCGCGCGCATGACCGGAGCATACCGCCCGCGCCATGTCCCGCCAGAGTCTATGATGCGGCGATGTCCGCCGCCCGGGGACCTCGTCTCGCGCTCTGCGCGCTCGCGCTCGCGGCGGCCTGCCTCCTGCCCGGCTGCGGCGACGACGACGGCGGCGCGCGCCCGCCGCGCGAGCCCCCGGTCACCCCGGATCAGCGGGCCTGGCAGCGCGCCCAGCGCATGGTGCACGAGGCCGGCCTGTGCGAGTCGGGGGGCCGCGCCTCCGGCCGCGCCGCCGACCGCGCCTCCGACCGCGCCGCCGACCGCGCCAGCCATTGCGGGGCGGCATGCGATCTCGGCCACTCCAACAGCTGCGACGTGGCCGGCGAGCTGCGCGAGGCGGCCGGCGCGCCGGCCGAGGCGCTCGCCTTCTACTCCCGGTCCTGCGACGGCGGCTCCGGGCTCGGCTGCGAGGCGGCGGGGCGCGCGCGCCGCGCGGGCATCGGCGGCCCGCGCGACGCCGCGGCCGCCGATCGCCTCGACCGCCGGGCGCGCTTCTACCTGCGGGTGCACTGCGAGCAGCGCCACGCCCGCAGCTGCCTGGTGCTCGGCCGGCTCTACACCACCACGCGCGGCGGCCCGGCCGATCGCGGCACGTCGGCCACCTTCCTCGGCCGCGCCTGCAGCCTCGGGGTCGCCGAGGCCTGCGCCGAGCGCGCGCGCTGATCGCGGGCCGCGCCGCCCGCGCACGCGCCGGCCGCGCCCGGCCGCGTCCGTCGCCTTTTAACGGCTGCGTTACGCGGCGGAAACAAGCCTCTCCTAGGATTGCTGGCCATGCCAACCATCAATCCAGGCGACACGGCGTGGCTCCTCATCGCGACGGCGCTCGTGATGTTGATGCTGCCCGGGCTGGCGCTCTTCTACGGCGGCATGGTGCAGGGCAAGAACGTCCTGTCCACGTTCATGCACAGCTTCTTCGCGCTGGGGTTGGTCACGATCCAGTGGGCGGTCATCGGCTACACGATCGCGTTCGGCCCCTCGGTCGGCGGGCTTTTCGGCAAGCTCGACTTCGCCTTCCTGCGCGGGATGGAGACCCAGGCCAGCGGCTCGGTCCCGGCGCTCCTGTTCATGCTGTTCCAGTGCATGTTCGCCGCCATCACCCCGGCGCTCATCTCCGGCGCCTACGCCGAGCGCATGAAGTTCTCGGCCTTCGTCCTCTTCACGCTCCTGTGGTCGACCCTGGTCTACGACCCGCTCGCGCACTGGGTGTGGGCGCCGGGCGGCTGGCTGCTCACGAAGGGCGCGCTCGACTTCGCCGGCGGCACCGTCGTCCACCTGTCGTCGGGCGTCTCGGCGCTGGTCTGCGCGCTGGTCATCGGCCGCCGCGCCGGCCACCCCGGCTCGCAGCATCCGCCCCACAACCTGACCATGACGGTGCTGGGGGCGGGCCTGCTCTGGTTCGGCTGGTTCGGCTTCAACGCCGGCTCGGCGCTGACCTCCGGCGGGCTGGCCAGCGTCGCGCTGGTCAACACGCACATCGCGGCCGCGGCCGGCGCGCTGGCGTGGGGGCTCATCGATCAGATGCG
>DATFRY010000055.1:0-7471 GCA_035262925.1 Kofleriaceae bacterium
CCGGAGACCGAGCCGGAGCCGGGGGCCGCGCCGGCGCCGGCGGTGGGCTTCGCCGAGCTGATCGAGGCGCTGGCGGCCGTGTCGACCAGGATGCAGGGCGTGGAGACCGGCGAGCTCGGCGCCCAGGTCGCGCGGCTGGAGGAGCAGGTCGCCAGCCTCGGGCAGGTCATGCAGGCGCGGGCCGAGGACGAGGCCGCGCGCGCCCGGGCGGCGGCGTCGGTGGAGCAGCTCATCGAGGCGATCGCGAGGACCGGCACCGCGGCCGGCCGCGCGGTCGAGAAGCAGCGCGGTCCGATCCAGCAGGCGCTGCGCGGCGTCGATGTCTCCCACCTGGCCGCGGGGCTGCGCCTGTTCGCCGACTACCTGGCCCACCCGACCGAGGAGAACCAGGAGGAGGCGCGGCAGGTCATCGAGAAGCTGCAGGAGACGGTGGGGCCGATGATCGGCTGGGACCCGAAGCGCGAGGAAGAGGAGCGCCGGGCCGAGATCAAGCGCGACGTGCGCGCCTCGCTCGACGAGATCTTCCGCGGCAAGAAGTCCTGAGACCGTGAGTCCATGACTCATGAGACTCCGAGTCGATGAGGCTCGAACATCGGCTGCGTAACAGCGGCGCTGCAACGCGAGCTGTCACAAGGCCGCGCGTGTGACGCCCCGGATCGGGTGATTGCGCCGCCTCGCGCTGCGCGATAATGCGCGCAGCACTGGAGGGACGACATGAGCTCGAGCCCGATCGTTCGCGCGACCGCCGGACGCGGTCATCTCTGGCTGTGCCTGGCTGTCATGCTCGCAGCGTGCGGCGGGAAGGCGGCCAGCGCCCCGCCCGTCGCGCAGGCGCCGCCGCATGGTCCCGCGCCGGCGGTCGCGGAGACGCCGGCCGCCGCCGCGCTGAAGATCCCGGTCGAGTACCACAAGCTGCCCAACGGGCTGCGCGTGGTGCTGTCGCCCGATCCCGGCTCGCCGACGGTCGCGATCGGCGTCTACTACCACATCGGTTTTCGCCTCGAGCCCAGGGGGCGCACCGGGTTCGCCCACCTGTTCGAGCACATGATGTTCCAGGGCTCGCGCACACTGGCGAAGAGCGAGCGCGCGCCGCTCATGGACCGCGCCGGCGCCGCGGCGAACGGCTCGACCCGCTTCGACTTCACCAACTACTACGAGGTGGTCCCGTCGGGCGCGCTCGAGCTCATGCTGTGGATGGAGTCCGACCGCATGGCCGGCCTCGACCTCAGCGAGGAGAACCTCACCAACCAGAAGGGCGTGGTGTCGAGCGAGGTGCGGGTCAACGTGCTCAACCGCCCGTACGGCGGCTTCCCCTGGCTCGACATGCCGCAGCTGGCCAACACGCGCTGGCAGAACGCGCACAACTTCTACGGCGACCTGGCCGAGATCGAGGCCGCCAGCCTCGGTGACGTGAAGGCCTTCTTCGACACCTACTACGCGCCGAACAACGCCGCGCTGGTGCTGGTCGGCGGCTTCGACCCGGCGCGGGCGCTCGAGTGGGCCACGAAGTACTTCGGGCCCATCCCGTCGCGGCCGCAGCCGGCCTCGCCGGAGCTCGCCGAGCCGCGCCAGACCGAGGAGAAGCGGAGCCAGAAGGTCGACGCGCTGGCGGCGCGCCCGGCGCTCGCCTTCTCCTATCACATGCCGCCGCGCGGCACGCCCGAGCACCTGGCCATGGGGATCATCAAGCAGGTGCTGGCCGACGGGCGCGACAGCCTGCTCCACCAGTCGCTGGTGCTCGAGCACGGCTACACCGCCGAGGTGGCGACCGCGATCAACGAGCTCGGCAGCCTCTACAACTACCAGGGGCCGATGCTGTTCACGACATGGCTGTTCCACGACGCGGACCCGTCGCCCGACGAGATCCTCGCCGCCGTCGACGTCGAGGTGCGCAAGCTGCAGGACGCGCCGCTCGACGCGGCGGCGCTGGCCCGCGCCAAGGTGAAGCTCCGCTCCGAGCTCTACGCCATCCTCGAGCAGCAGAGCGGCTTCGGGCGGGCCGACCTGCTCGCCTCGCTGGCCCTGTTCGACGACGACCCGGCCCGCATCAACCAGATCGAGCCCGGCCTGATGGCGCTGACGCCCGACGTGGTGCAGCGCACCGCGCGCGAGTTCCTTCGCCGCGAGAACCGCACCGTGCTGGTCGTGCAGCCCAAGGGAGGTGCGAAATGACGCGCGCAACGAAGCGGTCGACGACCCGAACCATGACCGGGGCAGCGCTCTCGCTGTCCCTGGCAACCAGCCTCCTCGCCGCGCCGGCCCTCGCGCAGACCCGGCCCGCCGTCGAGCCGCCGACCTCGGCGCCGCGCGTGGAGCGCAGCGACTTCGCCCTGCCCAACGGCCTGGCGGTCACGCTCATCCCCACCGGCGACATCCCGAAGACGACGGTGCAGCTGGTCTTTCGCGCCGGCAACGTCGACGAGGCGGCGAGCGAGGTGTGGCTGGCCGACCTCGCCGGGCAGCTCGTCCAGCTCGGCACCGACAAGCTCGACGCGCGCGCGATGGACCGGACGGTGGCCGGCTGGGGCGGCGAGATCACGGTCGACGTGCGCAACGACTCGACCTGGATCGGCGGCACCGTGCTGGGCGAGTTCGCGCCGGCGCTCATCGGCCTGGTCGGCGACCTGGTCCAGCACCCGCGCTTCCCGGCCAGCGAGCTGCCGCGCCTGCGCGGCGACCTGGTGCGCGAGCTCAACCTGGCATCCAGCCAGCCGGGCCAGCAGGCCAATGCGAAGCTGGCCGCGGCCATGTATCCGGACCAGGCCTACGGCCGCTTCTTCCCGACCGAGGCGGCGCTGCGCGGCTACACCCTCGAGCAGGCGCGCGCCTGGTTCGACAGGAACCTCACCGCGCGCCGCGCTCACCTCTACGTCGCCGGCCGCTTCGACGCGGCCGCGGTCGAGCGCGCGATCAAGGAGGCGTTCACCGCGTGGCCGGCGGGAGAGCCGGCCCCGGCGCGCGAGGTCAAGCCGGTCACCCGGCGCGTCATCCACTTCGTCGAGCGGACCGGCGCCGTGCAGTCGACCCTGCGCCTGGGGCTGCCGGTCGTGGCGCCCGGCAGCCCCGACTACGTGCCGCTCACGATCATGAACGCGGTGCTCGGCGGGTCGTTCGCGTCGCGCATCACCCAGAACCTGCGCGAGAAGCGAGGCTACACCTACTCGCCGTTCGCCGCGGTGAACGTGCGCGACGGCGACGCCTACTGGGCCCAGAACGCCGACGTGACGTCGGCCCACACGGGGGACTCGATCCGCGAGGTGCTCAAGGAGATCGATCTCCTGCGCAGGACGCCGCCGGGCGCGGACGAGCTGGATGCGGTCAAGATGGGCTACGTCGGCCGCTTCATCATCCGGCTCGGCACGCGCGAGGGCGTCCTCAACTGGGAGCAGTTCGCCGACTTCTACGGCCTGCCGCGCGACTTCGACATGGTGGCCGCCGTCCAGGCCGTCACCGCGGACGACGTCCGCCGCATGGCCCGCAAGTACATCGATCCCCGGCGGCTCACCATCGTCGTGGTCGGCGACGGCAAGACCGTCCTCCCCCAGCTCAAGGGCATCGCGCGCGTCGCGAAGTGACGTGACGTGAAGTGACGCGAAGGGGCGCGGCGCGGCTCAGGTCGCGCTGCGGTCGTACTGCATGGCGCCGACCGCGTTGCCCTCGGTGTCGGCGAAGAAGAGGAGGGTGCCGACCCCGGGGATGACCGAGCGCGGCATGATGATGCGCCCGCCTGCGGCCACGATGGCTCGCTCGGTCTCGTCGATCGACTCCACGCCGACGGTGCACTCGAAGCCGATGGTGCGCTGACCCGCGATGAGCTCGCGGCGCCCCTGCAGCGACCCGAGCACCGGCTGGTCGGGGCCGGTCTCGATCATGTAGAAGCGCGGCGGCCCCCACGCGTTGAACTTCCAGCCCAGCGCCTTCTCGTAGAAGCGGCGGGCGCGGGCGACGTCGTCGGCGTTGATGGAGAAGTGAGCGACGTGTTGCGGCATGGCTCGACGGTAGCGTCTCGCCCCGCTGGCGGAAACCGAGTAATCTGACAACGAGTGTCGCAAACCCGACAGCGGCGCCAGAACCGGCGCAGCGGGCCCAGGTTCCCGGATGGCCCGGTCTGGGTGCGCTCGCACCCGCACACGCTGCTGTGCGACTGGGAGACGGGGCCGCACCAGCACGACTGGCACCAGCTGACCTTCGCGCTGCGCGGCCACATCGAGATCGAGACGGCCGAGGCGCGCTGGGCGGTGCCCACCGACCGCGCGCTGTGGATCCCTGCGCGCGTCGCCCACCGCGAGAGCATGCGGGCGCACGTGTCGATGCGGATGCTCTACTTCGCGCCCGGTGCGGTCGATCTGCCGTCCGAGCACTGCCGCGCGCTCGTGGTCGGCCCGCTCATGCGCGAGCTCATCGCCCACATCTGCGCCATCGGCGCGCTCGATCGCCGGCGACCGGAGCAGCACCGGCTCATCGGCGTGCTGGTCGATCAGCTGGCCGCCGCCGAGGACGTCTCGCTCGACCTGCCGCTGCCGCGCGATGCGCGCGCCTGCCGGCTGGCGTCGCTGGTCGACGGCGATCCGTCCGGCTCTCTGGCGCGCCTGGCCCCGCGCGCCGGCGCCAGCCTGCGCACGCTCGAGCGCCTGTTCCTGGCCGACACCGGCGTCTCGGTCGGCGAGTGGCGCCGCCGCCGGCGGCTGTTCCATGCGCTCGGGCTGCTCGAGGCCGGCGCCCAGGTGGGCGACGCGGCCGAGGCGGCAGGCTACGCCACCGTGAGCGCCTTCACGGCAGCGTTCAAGCGGCAGTTCGGCGCGCCGCCCAGCCGCCGGCGCGGCGCACGCACCGGCCGTCACGCCGCGCGCGCCTGATGCCGGCCGACGCCGCGCCGCGCTCGCCGCGCGCCCCCGCATCGGACACAATGGATGCGGCATGCCGGCGTTGCCGATGGACGATCGCGCAGGGCTCGACCCGGACGAGAGCCGCGCCCTCCTGCGCGAGCTCGAGCGGCTGGGCAGCCTGCACGCGCTCATCCGCTGGGGCCTCGGTCGCGATCCGCCCGTCGTCGTGGCCGACGTCGTCATCCAGGACGAGTACACGCACGACGTCGTCATGCCGTACCGCGGCGATCGGTTCCTGGTCCTCGACACGAGTTGACTGGGAGCCCTGATGGCGGTCGCCATCTGGGACCACCGGCCGACGGCCGACGAGCTCCTGGCTGCACGCCTGGCGCGCGGCTGGCAGCCGACCCCCACCGACACGCGCGACGGCCCCCGTGTCCTGGGCCACGCCGCCTGCGCCGTCACCAGGCGGTGAGCAGCGCTAGTGTTTGCCGTAGGACAGCGGCTGGCCCTTGCGCTGGGCGTAGATGTAAGTCTCGAGCGCGCGCATGCGCGGATCGTCGGCGGTCATGGCGGTGCCGCGCAGCGGATGCTCGATGCACCAGTTGATCATGTCGCGCAGGAGGACGACGCGGCCGAGCTGGACCTGGAACTTGGGATACGTCTCGGGATGCGTGTTGGCGGCGTCGGGATGGCACATGTCGCACGACATCCCGATCGTGCTGCCGAGCGCCTCGGAGTCGTGGAAGATCCTCGCGCCCTCGAGGACGGCGCGCTCGATCTCGCGCTGCCAGGACAGGACGTCCTTCGCGGTGAAGCGGCCGTAGGTCTGTCCGTCGCGCTGTCCGCCGGCGGCCAGCACGTCGGCGTTGTCGGCCGGCGGCGGGATGCGCGGGTGCGATCGCCGCACCTCGGCCTCCCAGTCGGCGTCCGGGTGGCGCTGCCGCCACTGCGACATGAGCGCGTCGGCCACCGCCTGCCCGCCGGCGCGCGACTTCTCCGCGCCGGGTGGGATCTCGACCTTCGTCTTGCCGTCGCACAGCACGACCGTCGTGCCCTGCTTCGCCGGCGCGGGCGCCGGGTCGGTCGAATCATCGCTGCACGCAGCGCCCCCCACCGACACCGCCATCGCGAGCGGGAGCGAGAGGACGAGCGCGAGCACCGCCGCCGCCATCTAGTAGGCCTTCCGGTTGGGCGCCGGTGGTCGGCCGGCCCGCCGGGCCGAGCGCAGGTACGCCCCGGTGACCGTGATCGGGTTCCGGTTCCACAGCTGGTAGATCTTGTCGACCAGCCCGTCGGGGTGGACGCGCACCTGCCCGTCGCCGCAGCCGTCGTTGGGATTGAACGGATCGGGCCGGCTCATCTGCACCGTGTACTCGGGCAGCCCCTCCGGCGCGTACGGCCACGGCCACGCGGTCGACAGCATCCCGTGAAAGTGGATGCTGCCGATCCGGTTGGTGAGCATCTGGTGCGTGTGGCCGTGGATGACGGCGACCGAGCGGAAGCGGCGCAGGAGCGCCTGCACCTCGTCGGCGTCGTCGGTCCAGAAGTTCCACGGCTTGTACAGCTTGTAGAGCGGAGAGTGAGAGAAAACGATTACCGGGGCCGTCGAGGGCAGGCCGGCCAGGTCCCGGCGCAGCCACTCGCGCTGCTCGACGCCGACCGTGAAGGGCCGCTGCGCGTTGTTGTCGAGGCCGGCCACCGTCTTCATCCGCTCCATCGGAGAGAGCCCGCGCTCGCTCCAGAAGTCCTCCTCGAGGATGCTGTTGAGGACGGTGAAGTGGACCCCCTTGTGGTCGAACGAGTAGGTGGGCTCGCCGAACAGGTCGCGCCACAGCTCGCCCATGTCGAGGTACCAGTCGTGCTCGCCGACCATCATGCGGACCGGCGCCCGCAGCGACCTCAAGATCTGGGCGCCCAGGCGCAGCTCGGCCGGCTGGCCCAGCTGGGCCAGATCGCCCCCGAACAGCACGAAGTCCGGCTGCGGGTCGAGCCGGTTGACGTCGTCCACCGCGCGCAGCAGCGCGCGCACGAACCGGTCGTTGAGCTTCTCCTCGAAGAGGTGCGAGTCCGAGATGTACGCGAAGCGAAACCCGTCGCGCTCGCGCCCGCGCTCGCCGGCGAAGGCGACGCGGACCGGCTGGAAGGAGTGCGGCGCGACGCCGCAGGCCATGGCCGCGGCCGCGGCGGCGGCGGACGCCCTGAGGAAGCCGCGCCGGTCGATCCCGCGCAGCCCCTCGAGCGCGACCCGCCGCTCCTCCATGTAGCGCGTCTCGACCCCGACGATCCGGCCGCGGGGGCCGCGCGCCGTCGGCTCCGCCCGCGCCGCCGGCTCCGCCGGCTCCGCCCGCTCCACCCGCTCCGTTCGCTCGATCTGCTTCGTCCGCTTCGCCGCCTTCGTCCGCCTCATCGCGTCTGCCTCCCGTCGAACGCGAGGCGCCGGCGGAACGCCATGTCGTCGTCGCGGAACGGCCGCTGCTTGCGGGCCACCTCTCGCTGCCGCGCCATCTCCGCCTGGTTCTCGCGGGCGAAGCGGACGTCGGTCAGCGCGAACATGAACTCGACCACGTCGGCCATCTCGCCCTCGTCGAGGGCCAGCGGCTCCATTCCGCCGTCGAGGAAGCGGTTCGGCTCTCCGCCCTTGT
>DATFRY010000056.1:0-16229 GCA_035262925.1 Kofleriaceae bacterium
GCCATCTTCCAGGCCGCCGCCTGGCTCCGCCCGCTGCCCGAGGGCTTCACCCGCCAGCAGTGCAGTCGCGTCGTCCAGTACTGGGACCTGGCGTTCTCGGAGCGGGACACCGCCGACTACACCGTCGGCGTCACCCTCGGCCGCGGCGAGTCGGGCGCCCTCTACGTCCTCGGCGTCCACCGCGCCCGCGTCACGCAGGAGCAGCTCCTCGGCGTCATCGCCCGCCAGGTCCACCTCTGGCGCCCGGCCGTCGTCGGCGTCGAGGAGGCCGCCTACAAGGCCCCCGTCACCCGCGACCTCATCGGCCGGCTCCTGCGGGGCGAGCTGCCCGCCCACTTCGCCAGCGTGAAACCGATCGCCGACAAGGTCACCCGCGCCCGGTTGCCGGCCGGCCGGGCCGAGGCGGGCCTGCTCTACTGCGACCGCGGGGCGCCCTGGTTCGAGGTCTTCGCGTCGGAGCTCACGTCTTTTCCGAACGGGGCGCACGACGACCAGGTCGACGCGCTCGCCGGCGCGACGCAGCTGGCGCTCGAGTGGCGGCCACCCCAGCACGCGCGGCCGATCGCCTGGGGAGGACCCGGATGACCGACACGGCCGTCGGCTCGGCGACCCGCTCGGGCGACGACTACCAGGTGTCGCTGGCGCTCGAGCTGGTCGACCAGGTCCGCCGCGACTTCGGCGATCGGGATACCCTCTACCGCTACATCGACGCGGTCCTCTACGGCGACATCGACACGCGGGTCCCCGAGGGCTACCGCCGGCTCAGTAAGCCGATGCACAACCCGCTCGCGGTCTACTTCACCAACACGATCACGGCCGCCCTCACCGTGGATCCCCCGCAGGTGCAGTTTCCCACGACGGGCATCGGTGAATCAGCGCAAGCCAACGCGACCCTGCGCGAGCATTTCTTCGACGCGAGCTGGGAACGGCAGGAGGACGAGGCCGAGGCGCCGCTCTTCCGTCGCTTCGTCCACTCGGTCGTCTGCCGCGGCGAGGGGATCCTCAAGACCATCCCGCGCGCCCGCTCGGTCTGGAGCGGGTACACCAGCTTCTCCCGCGAGTTGCACGACCGCCTCACCTCGGGCGACCTCAAGCGCCTCGACACCGACGCCAAGGACCGCCTCTACAACCAGCGGACCGAGGACTACAAGAAGACGGTCGCGCCCTACCCGATCCGCTCGACCGACGTCGACCCGCTCACCTACTACTACTGGCAGGGCGAGGACGGCAAGACCCTCGAGATCGAGCACAAGCGCGTCCCCTACCTGGAGACCCTCGTGCGCTACGGCCTCGCGCTCGACCGCGAGGGGCGCGTGGTGCCGCAGGGGATGGCCCAGGCGCTCCCGGCCGAGGAGTGGGCGCGCGCGATGTCGAACACCTCGACCCTCCTGATGGACGAGGTCTGGGACTGGCGCACCTGCCGCACGATCGTGAGCGGGCCTGGCCAGACGGCCACCTCGGGTGGTGGGCGCGGGCAGATGGCCCGCTCGTTCCGCCACGCCTACGGCGACCCGATCACGAAGAGCTTGCGTGGTCCGTACGCCCACTGCCTCGGGACGACGACCGCCTCGAGACTCCCGGACCGCGCCGGCCTCGGCGTGCTCTACGGCTTCCTCGACCTGTTCGTGATGCTGGACGAGATGCTCACCGTCCAGCGGGTGAACGCGTACATGACCGGGCTAGCGTCCTTCAAGCGCAACCGCCCACCGGGGACGGGGGTGCCCGACGCCGACTACGGCGACGACGGGGTGCAGTCGGCCCGGCAGCCGGTCCGCATCGAGCCCGGGTACATCTTCCCGGACGACGTGGGCCCCGTCGAGATGCCGCGGGCGGGCCAGGCGCTCGGCGAGTTCGTCGCGCAGCTCCGCGAGTTCCTCGACCTCATCCTCCCGAAGGTCTTGCAGGGCGTCGTCGACACGACGGATTCGGGCTACCAGCTCGCCCTGGCCGCCAGGTTAGGGAGAGTCGCCTTCGACCCGATGGTGGCGAACATCCGGCGGGCGATGGCGCGGCGCGTGAGCTTCGAGAGCTGGTGCATCGAGCACGAGATCGGCGAGACGGTCTACGCCTTCGGCACCCCCGTGACCAAGCCCGGGCAGCGCTCGGCGCCGGCCGGCAGCGTGCTCGCGATCGGCCCCGATGACCTCAACGGCATCCACCGCTACCGGGTCTTCTTGCAGCCCGAGGACAAGGCGTCGGAGCTCGTCGAGGTCCGCAAGCACGCCGAGATGGTCCAGGCCGGCTTCGAGAGTCGGAGTATGGCGGTCGAGGCGCTCGGCGGGAACTGGGAGGAGGTGGACCTGGCGCGCACGGTCGAGCGGGTGCTCGAGAAGCCGGAGATCCAGCAGCAGCTCGACCAGCGCATCCTGCAGAAGATCGGGGCGCAGCAACAGGCCGACATCCAGGCCGGCGATCAGGCGCTGATGGGCGTCAGCGCTCCCGCGGGTGCTCCGGGCGCACCCGGAGGAGACGGTGCGCCCGGAGCACCGCCTCCAGGGGTGCCCGTTCCGCCGGGTGGTGGCCAGCCGATGGTCGGCCAGCCCGGTGGGCCGGCGCCCGGCTCCGCGCTCGGAGGCCTGGGCAACGTGATGTTCGGCGGTCAGAACCTGCCGATCGCGCCGGGGGGGCCGGGGATGCCGGCGATTCCCGCGCAGGCACCCACGGGGCCTTCCGTGCCGCCAGGAGGACTGCCGCCCGTGCCGTTCGGGGCGCCAGGTGGGATCCCGCCGCCCGCGCAGCAGGTGCCGCCGCAGCCGGGCTGGCCTCCGATTGGCTGAGCCGGTGCTGTTCACGCTGCACACCGACGACGACCGGGTTCAGGCGACAGTCGCGGCCTGGCCGAGCGCGACGCCGCTCGCCGCCACCTTCCTCGAGACACCCACCGATGACTGGGGAATCGACGTGCAGGGTCTGCTCCAGATCACGGTCGCCAATGGCTGGGCGCGCTACCGCGTCGTCGACTGGGATGCCGCGGATCAGACGCTGCGGCTCGAGTTGATCGAGGGCCACCTGGATGGCTAGGCCGACCGCACCGGACCGCGTGGCCCAGGAGGTGGCGGATCGGCTCGAGCGGACCGCCACCCTCGCCGCCGACGCCATCCTCCAGTCCCTCTACGCCCCGCGCGTCGCCGACCCCACGTCCGAGGAGTACCTCGCCTACTGGCGCCCGATCCTGCTCCCCGGCGGCGCGTTCAGCCCCGCCGGCCGCGACCAGGTCGTCGCCCGCGTCGGCGCGCCCGAGTTCAGAGCGATCGCTCAGGCGCTGGCCCGCACGATCCGCAAGGAGCAGGAGGAGGTGGCCTGATGGCGATGAATAACCCCTACCCACCCGGCTCGGACCTGTGGAACACCTGGAACAGCGCCAACCCGCAGCCGGGCCAGTCGAGCGCGCCCACGCCGCAAGCCTCGGGTGGCGGAACCACCCAAACGCCCAACGGACCGAAAACCCTCGAGGAGATGACCAACGAGCTGCGGGCCGCCGGCTACGGTGGCCCGTGGGACGAGGCGTCGGTCGTGGCCACCTACAACCGGACCGCCTCGGGTGGTGGCGGCGCCGGCGGTGGCGGCGGTGGTGGCGGCGGGACCGTCGGCGGGCTGCCGGCGAGCCTGTTCAACCCGGCGGCGGCGGCGGCGGCCGACGCGGCGGTGCGGGCGGTCCTCGGGCAGCGCGCGCTCGACCTCGAGCAGGCGCGCGACATCTGGAAGAAGGCCTACGACACCGCGAACCTCTCGGGCTACCTGCCCGGCTCGGGCGTGGCGGGACACGGGCAGGCCGCGATGGACGCCCTCGACCGCCTGCGCGGCGACGCGCGCTACCAGGCGGCCGACGGCGAGACCAAGCGCCAGATGGAGGCCGCGACCTGGGCGCAGACGCTCGGCATCGACACGGCCTCCGCCCGTCAGGCGATCGATCGCCTGCGGGCGCTCACGGCCACAACCGGCCAGCCCTCGACGGCGGCGCTGGTCGAGCAGGTGCTCGCCCAGACCCCGGGCGGGGCCGGCATCCCGACCCTCGCCCGCGAGCAGGAGCAGAACCGCGCCACCATCGACACGCTGCGGCTCCTCTCGGGCCTGCGTGGGCCGGAGAACGCCTTCGCCTACGCGGCGACGCTCCAGAACCTGCCGGCCTCGATGCGGCAGAACATCGCCGCCGCGATGGGGCGGCTGCCCTTCGGGGCGATGAATCCCGCCCAGGCCGGGCTGCTCGGCGACGTGGGCGTCGGCGCGGGGACGCAGATGCAGCAGTACGCGCTGCCGGCGGGCTACGGGGCGCGCACGGCGCAGCAGGCCCTCCCGATGCCCGCGACGACGCAGCCGAGCGCGATTGGCGCCACCCCGGGCGCGACGATGCAGCAGGCCCTCCTACCGGCGCAGGCCGCGGCGCTGCGGGCCGGGATGGCGACCCCGCAGCCGGCGCTCGTCAGCGGGTACTACTCCGACGCCGGCCGCGGTCAGCTGCAGCCTGGAATGGTGTACGGCCAGGTCATCACGCCGGCTGGCCAGGTCGACCGCGCGCAGCCGTACAGCACCACCTACGGTCCGCGCACGACGCCGGCCGAGCAGGCGGGGCTCCAACGTCCCAATCAGTGGAGCCCTTCAGAATTTAATCGTACTGGCGATTATGGTCGCAAATTAATGTTAAGTGGTTACCAGTGGATAGGCGAAGATCCACAAGAGGTAATGGATCAGTATGCGAAATCACTTCCTCGAGCAGTTGGGCCAAGAAGTGGTCAATACCGCGCGGCTTAACGGATTACCTTACGTGTTTCCACGTCAGCCGCAAGCAGAGCGCGCGGATCGCCTGCGGGCTCACGCCGTGCTCCCGACCGAGCACGGAGTAGTTCTCCCCATCCGCGTGCCGGCGGCGTATCTCCCGGACGTCGTGTTCGGTCAGCTTGGCGCCGGATGCACGCTCCCCCCGCAGTCCTCCCGACCGCGCCCGCCCCTTGGCGTGCATGTCGCGGTTGTTCTCCCGCGGCGTTGCGTTGAACAGGTGACTCGGACGACAACACAGCGGCACGTCGCAGCGGTGGGCTGCGTAGATCGGCCATCTGCCGTGGATCATCCGCCACAGCAGGCGTGTTACCTGCATCGGCCGCGTTTTTCCGTTCTCGGTGAAGCTCAGCACGCCGTAGCCGGCGTGGTTGGTACACCCAGTCCAGGGCCAGCAACCCCGCCCGCCGTAGTCGATCCGGCTCCAGATGCGGGACCAGAGCGGCTCCCGTGGTCGATCGCGCACCGCGCACGACACGCTGCAGTAGATGTTGGCCCGTGTCGCGATCTGCGACGGCGTCCGGTAGACGCGTTTGCCGCACCGTGGGCACGTGCGATTCGGCGCGCGCTCCTTGGTGCTGGCGCAGGCGTGACCGCACCACCGACCGCGCCCACGCCGGAAGTCGGCTTGCGTGATCTCGAAGGGCTTGCCGCAGACCTCGCAGACGCAGGCGATCCGTGGTTGCGGCTTGCGCCCGGGGACCCCACGTGGTCGTGCTGGCGGCGGCGGGCGCCGCATCCCATTCCGATCGCCCCAGGCGCTCCGCTTCTTCGCGACCATGTCGGCGGTGTTCTCCGCGCGGGTGGCCAGGAAGAGGTGATCCGGGTTGCAGCAGGCGCGGTAGGTGGTGTCGCCGGCTGGGAAATCCACGTCGCAGGCGTGGCAGACGACGAGCCCCGGCGGGATGGGTCCACGCAGCGCCTCCCACACCACGCGGTGGACGCCCCGGCAGTCGCGGCTGACGCAGACGCGCCCGTAGCCCTCCCGGAAGCGCCCGCCGGTCCACCACCAGTGCGTCGCGGTCTTGTCGATCAGCGGCCAGAGCCGCTCGAGCAGGCGCGGACGGATAAACTCGCTCTGCACGGGACGCCTCCAACGTCTGGTGCCACGCCCCCGGTCGCTCGTAACGACGCGGGGGCAAATGCTGCCCCTATTCTCGCACACCGGCGGGTTGCCTGATGCCGACGGCTCTGCCGCCAATCAACGAGGCCGACTTCGAGCAACACAGCCGCCAGCAGCTCGAGCAGGCCCAGCAGGAGGACGCGCAGGCCATCGCCAACGCGCGCGCCGCCCAGGAGCAGGCCGACCAGGCCACGCGCGACGAGTTCGCTCGGACCGCTCGCGCCGATGTCCAGAGCGCGCTCGAGCCACTGCGCCAGCAGCAGGCGCGCACCGCGTTCCTCGAGACCGCCCGCGCCGGCGTGCAGGACGCGTTGGCTCCCTTGCGCTCAGCCCTCTCCCGCGTCCAGGTGCCTCAGGCGCCCACAGCCGCGCAGCTGCCGTGGGCTGGTGGTGCCGCGGCGAACCCGCTCCAGCGCGTGTACCAGGACGCGCGATCCGCCGGCCTCGACGACGAGGGGGCGCGCGCGGCGGTCGCCGTCGCCCAGACCGAGCAGGGCTACACCGGCGCGCTCGGGGACAACGGCGTCTCGGCGGGCACGTTCCAGCTCCACCACGCCGGCGGCCAGGGGAGTGCCTACGCCGCGTCGCGGGGGATCAGCCCCGACCAGTCGATCGCCGAGTTGCAGCGCGATCCCAACGCCGCCAACCAGTGGGCGCTTCGGGGCTACCTGGGCGACGCGATCCGCCAGGGCCAGGCGCAGGGGCTGACCGGGCCGGAGCTCGCCGCCTACGCTCAGCGCTACGGGCAGCGCAGCGTCAGTCCCGAGCGGGCCGGCCAGAACTACCAGGCGGCCCAGGACGCGCTAGGAGGCCCGTCAGGCGGTCCTGTGACCGATTTCGCCTCAACAGGCCCTCCCGCGCCTCCTGAGGCCCAAACAGCCCCGTCCACGCCAGCGGGCGTGAGCGACGAACGGAGCCAGATCCGCGCCCGCGCCCAGGAGTACGTCGGCACGCCGTACCTCTGGGGCGGGGCGGACAAGCAGGGGATCGACTGCTCGGCCTTCATCAGCAGGGCCTGGGGCGTCGGCCGCCAGACGACCGACACGCTCGGGACCGTGGCCGACCCGATCCCGAAGGAGGAGCTCACCCCCGGCGACGCGATGAACCTCACCACCGGCCAGGACCCGCGCGGCTACGGGCACGTGCGAATGTTCGACGGCTGGGCGGATCCCGGCCACACCCAGATGTACGTCTACGAGTCCTCGACCGCGACCGGCGGGGTGGCGCGCCGCGTCATCCCCTACGACGCCGCCTACACCCCGATGCGCTTGCGGGGCCTCGCCGCCGACCCGACCCAGGCCGCGGCCCGCCTGCACGCGACGGCGCCGCCGATGCTCGCCGAGCAGGCGCAACCCTCCCGCCCGACCACCGTCCCGATCCAATCCGACGCGGGGGTCACGACAGAGGGGGATCGGCCGTCATCCGAATTCGAGCAGCCAGCGCCGCCGACGCCGGAGCCGATGGAGCAGACGATCGCGCGACTGGGGCGGCTCGCGGCGCCGGCGCTGACGGGACGCTACGCGGACCTGTTCCGGCCGGGCGCAGCCCAGGACGTGCGGGCGTTGGGCCGGAACGCTGCGGACATCGTGGCCGAGCGCTACCGGGACATCTTCCCGCCCGAGGGCTCGGCGCTGCGGGCAGGGCAGCCGCTCGCGGTGACGCCGGAGAGCCCGCTGATCGACGTGGCGATGGGGCTCACACCTGAGCCGGTCGCGCGGCTCGGCGCTCAGGCCGCCGGCGAACTCGCGCGGCTCCACCTGGAGAAGCTCCCCGAGGCCGTGCGGGACGTCGTGCAGCAGGCGGCCGAGCGGGAGGACTTCTGGCGCACCACGCAGCGGCGTGGCGTGATCCCCGACGCCGAGGCGGAGGCGATGGCCGACCGCCTGGGCCGCTCGGTCGACCAGATGATCGCGGGCGGCAAGGTCGGAGCGGCCTACAACGCCGAGACCCTGCGCGCGATGAAGAACGGCATCGTCGCGCAGGGGATGGACGTCGTCACCCGCGCCCGGGAGATGGCCCAGAACCCGACCGGCGTGACCGACGCGATGCGGGCCGAGCAATTAGCCGCCGGGATGAAGCTCGCCGACCTGACGCGCGTCTTCGAGGGCGGGCGCGCCGAGGCGGGCCGCGCGATGCGCGCCTTCCAGTCCTTCGCCCGCGACTACGCCGCCGACCCGACCGCGGCCGTCCAGCGCATCTTCCGCTCGTCCAACCTCACGCCCGAGCAGGCGACCGTCAAGGCCAACGAGTTCGCCAAGATGGTCGCCGACGGCGCGGATCCCTTCCAGATGGCCCGCTTCTGGTCGAGCGTCGAGCGCCCGCCGGTCCACGCTGGCGACTGGTTCCGGCTTCTCCGGTACAACGCGATGCTCTCGGGTCCACGCACGATGGAGGTCAACGTCGCCAGCGGGCTCACCGAGGTGCCCTGGCGGGCCGCCCGCGACATCGGCGCCTCGGTGCTGACCGGCGACGTGCGCCCGCTCCGACCCGAGGCCGAGGCCGCGGCGGCGGGGTTGGTGCGGGGTCTTGGATCGGCCCGCCAGATCCTCGCCCACGGCCTGACCGAGGAGCAGGCGCGCGCCGGCGACGTGCCGCGCTCGCTCTCGGCTCGGCTCGAGGGACGCCTCCCGCGCGCGATCGCGACCGGCCTTGAGGCGCCGGGGCGCGTGCTGGGCGCCGCCGACGAGGTCGTCCGCCAGGTCGCCTACGGGATGGCGCGTGGGCGCGAGGCCGGCATCCAGGCGAGCCGAGAGGGGCTGAGTGGTCCGGCGTGGCGGGCGCGGGTGGACGAGCTGATGGCCGATCCGACGCCCTCGCCGGGCGCGCTCGCGGCGGCCGAGCGCACCACGTTCAAGGGTCCGATGGGCGACCTGGGCGAGAAGGTCCTGGCTCCCCTGCAAGCCTGGGCGCCGATGGGCGTCCCGGTCGGCAACGTGCTCGTGCCGTTCCTGCGCTCGGTCTACCACATCACCTCGCAGGGGGTCGAGCGGACGCCGGTCCTCGGCACGATCGGCACCGCAGCCGATGTCCTGCGGGGCCAGTACGGCCCGCTCAGCCGCGCCAACCTGCGCGCCCAGCTCGGCGCGATGCAGGGGCCAACCCGGGGCGTCACGCCCCTGGGGGAGCGGGTGGGCAACAACCTGATGGGCTCGGTCGCCTTCGCCGGCCTCTCCCTCGCGGCGGCGCAGGGCAACATCACCGGCAAGGGACCGTCCGACCCCGAGAAGCGCCGGATGATGCAGGCGCAGGGCTGGCAGCCCTACTCAGTGAAGATCGGTGACCGCTGGGTCTCCTACGCCAACTGGGGACCGATGGCGATCCCGCTCTCGCTCGCGGCGGCGATGCACGAGGGCGAGGGCAAGACCACCCCCGCGTACCTCTACGACGTCTTCGAGCGCGGCGCCAACGTGCTCACCGAGCAGTCGTACCTGCAAGGCGTCGGCGCGATCTTCAAGGCGATGGACCCGACGCGCGGGTCCACCTTCGGCGAGCAGTCGCTCGAGCAGTTCCTGGCGACGCTGGTGCCCTACGGTGCCGCGATCAACACGGCGGCGCAAGCGACCGACCCGCTGATGCGCGTCAACGAGCGGGGCGACATCACCGGGGCGCTCGCGGCGCGGATTCCGGGGTTGCGCGAAACGGTGCCGCCGCAGCAGGACGTGCTCGGCCGCCCCGTGCCGAACCCGCAGGAGGGGTTGGCGGCCGTCCAACCGTTGCGCACCAGCCCCGAGCGGCCCGACCCGGTGCTCGGGGCGCTGCTCGAGGCCGGGGTCGACGTGGGGCCGCCACCGACCACCGTCGCGCCGGGCTCGGGCCTGAGCGTCGAGCTCACGCCCGAGGAGCAGCGCGCCTACCAGCGCTCCGCCGGCGCCGCCATCGTCCGCACCGTCGAGCGCTACCTCGCCAGTGACAAGAGCCGCACCGACACCCCGGCGCGGCGGGCGGCCACGCTGAAGATCTACGTCGAGACCGCGCGCGAGCAGGCCAAGAACGACGTCCTCCGCGCGATGGGGAGCGATCAGATCCGGGCGAGGATGCGCGCCCGGTCGGCGCGTTAGGTGTCGCGGAACTCCTCGTCGATCAAGCGCCGGCGCAGCCGCGCGCCCCGCCACCAGACGACGGCGAAGATCAGCCCGAGCGGCACGAGTGACCACCAGGACGCGAGCAGGATGCCCACTGTGCCGGGGATGCCCCGGTACAACTCAGCGGTGATCCACAGCGCGATGATCGCGAGGGGGACGTTGAGGATGGTGCCGACGAACGGGCGGTTCACGGCGGCAGCGTAGCACAGGAGGAGCGCGATGGACACGCAAGGCGTGACGACCGAGGGCGATCGGCCCCCGTCCGAGTTCCAGCCACCGTCGCGATCCGGCACCGGCTACGGCCCGATCACCCGGGCCGACCGGATGCGGGCGCAGATCACCGAGCTGGAGGGCCAGGCCAACGCTGCGCGCCAGCGCGTCGCGCAGCTCTCCCAGCCCAACCCGGAGGAGACGCCGCGCGGGTCGCTCCCCGAGGACATCGAGTCGGCCCGTCAAGTCCGCGCCAACCGGATCAACGCGCTCAACGCCGCCCGCGCCGAGGTCACCCGGCTCGAGGCCGAGGGGCGCAAGATCGCGACCGACCTCGCCAACGACCCCGATGTCGGCGACAAGCCGATCGAGATCGGCGGCCGCATCCTCAAGCCCGACGGTAAGGGTGGCTACACCGTCGTCTGGGAGCCGCCCACGACCACCAGGCCCACGCGCGCGATCACCGCGCCCGAGCTCGGCTCGACGGTCGAGCTGAACGCGCTCGAGGACGAGGCACAGCAGTTCATCGACGGCCTCTACGCCGACGCCTCGCTCACCGACGCCGAGCGCAGCCGCCGCTACCAGGCGTGGCGCGAGACCGTGTTCAACCCGAAGGTCCAGAAGGCCGTGGACGACGCCAAGGCCAAGGCCGCCGCCGCCGAGGGGCGCGCCCAGCAGGCGTCCGACATCGCCCAGCAGACCGCCACGCGCCAGCAGACGACCGCCGAGCGCACCGCCCAGACCGCCGCCGAGCAGCTCGCCCTCGACACGCGCAAGTTCATCTACGGCGCCGGCCAGGACGCGGTCAAGAACGCGCTCGCGCTCCTCCCCTACAGCGCCGGGCCGAGCATCTCGCCCGACATCGCCGGGATCTACAACAGCGTCCTGAACGCCCCCGGCTGGCGGTCCGGCGGATCCATCTCGGGCGGCGCCTTCTCCTTCCCGACGCCCAACCTCGACGCCCTCGCCGACGCCGGCGTGCGGCGCGCGATGGCGATGGCGGGCTCGACCGCGCTCCCCCGGACCGCCGGCACCGTCGTACCCGCCGCCCCGAGCCCGGCCGTCGCCGCCCAGGTGGCGCAGACCCCGGCCGCGCTCCCGCCGCCGCGCGCCGGCGCAGCGCAACCCGTCGTGCCCGTGATGCCGGACCAGCCGTGGTGGCGGCCGGGCGACCTGAGCGGCACGGGGGCGCCGGCGGCGTACTAGTCAGTAGTGGTGGCGCGCGGCCTGGAGCACGATCCGGTCGGCGAGGACCTGGTAGACGAGTCGGTGCTCCGCCGTCAGGCGCCGCGACCATGTCCCCGCCCGGTCGTGCTTGAGCGGCTCGGGCTTGCCGATCCCCTGGAACGGGTCGCGCCGCACCGCCTCGACGAGCGCGAGCAGCCGCAGCGTGGTGCGCTGGTCGGTCCGCACCCAGTAGATCAGGTCGTCCAGGCAGGCCGGCGTGAGGACGAGGTCGCGCGCGCTAGGCGCCGGCGGCACTGGCGCCGCTGGTGTCGCGCCGTAGCCCGTGCCGCTCGGCCAGCGCCCGCAACTCGTCCATCGTCATCGTGACGCCCTCGCCGCGGTCGGTCTGCTCGAACGCCGCGATCAGGTGCTTGGCGTTGGCGGTCGAGCGGAAGAGGTGGACCGTCTCCTGGAGGCTCCGCAGCTCATCCGCCGCGATGAGCGCCACGTCGGCCTTGCCGCGCCGACGCACCACCACCGTCTCGACGTCGTCGGTCACCGTGTCCAGGTAGCTCGCTAGGTGACCGCGCAGATCGCTGTAGCTGGTCTGGATCATCGCGCTCCTCCGAGGAACAGGAAAGTTGTCCCTAGTGTACCCCATTGCGCCCCGTCGCCGGAGGAAGTAGACTCGCGCTCGATCGAGGGCTCGAGCCTCTGATCCTCCAGTACCCGTCCGGGCCTGGGATGGCGGTGCATCACCGCCGTTCGGGCCGCTCGCGTGGACGGGACGGATGGACGAGACCGAGCAGGCACCGCGACCGAGCGAGGAGTCCTCTTCCCAGGAGGAGGCCGCCGCCGCTTCCGGCGCCGACGAGGAGACCGAGTCCGGGTTCTTCAACCGGGCCTTGCGCGGGATGCGAGGCTGGCTGGGAGCCCGCGACGAGGACGCTTCCCGTCCCGCCGAGGAGCAGCCGCCGCCGCCTTCGAAGGAGACGACACCGCCGGCACCCGAGGTCGCCGAGCCGGAAACCTACACCGTCACCGCCGCCGAGCTCCAGCGCCTGGTGCAGTCGCAGAAGGACCGCGAGCTGGCCGCCGAGCGCCGCCGCTTCGCCCTCGAGCGGGCGGAGCAGGGCGACGTCGGCCCCATCCGCCAGATGGCCGAGCGGGGCGACGGCTGGGCGCGCCAACAATTGGCCGAGCGGGGCGAGACCTGGGCGCTCGGCGAGATCGCCCAGGCCGACTACCAGCGCCAGGCGCAGGCCGCGCTCGACCCGATCCCCCACGTCGCCGCCACCCTCGACCAGGCGATGCTGCACCCCATCCTGGGCGCCCTCCCGCTCGAGGAGGAGCAGCGCATCGTCGGGAAGGGGATCGTCGGCCCCGAGGGTCGCCAGGCCGCGATCACCGAGTCGATCAAGGTCATCCAGCGCGAGGCCCGCCACCAGGGCGCCGAGGACGCCGTCACGAAGGCCCTCTCCGACGCCCCGTTCGTCTCGCGCCTCCTCAAGTCGGAGGCGTTCCGCCAGGCGCTCCTCAAGGACAAGGTCGCGTCCAAGCAGTTCCGGGCCTACTTCCGGGGCGAATTGGACGAGCCGGACCTCAACCCGGCCGCGGGCGCGGGGGCGTCGCGCCAGGCCGAGAACGAGTTCATGAACAACCTGCTGCGCGGCAACAACGTGCGCTGGCGCGGCGAGGACGAGTCGTAGGAAAGGGAACAGATGCCGCCAATCGACCGGACGTCCACGTCCGGTGGCTCGCTTATCCCGGAGGATTACGCCCGGGGCATCATCAAGAACGTCACCCAGATGTCGGCCGCGTTGAAGCTGCTTTCGCGCCGGCGGATGTCACGCAAGACGCAGCGTATGTCGGTGCTGACGACCAAGCCCACGGCCGCCTTCGTCACGCCGGGGACGGCGCCGTTCAACTCGACGGATGTCGGCTTGAAGGCCGTGACGGCCCTGAACTGGGCCGACCTCAACCTGGTGGCGGAGCCGATCGCCTGCATCGTGATGGTCCCCGACCACTACAGGGAAGACCAGGCCTACGACCTGTGGGGCGAGATCCGGCCCGAGGTCGAGGAGGCCATCGCGGCGGCCATCGACAGCGCCGTCTTCTTCGGCACCGGCGCGCCGGCCTCCTGGCCGTCCTCGATCAACGCCCACGCGACCGCCGCCGGCAACGTCGTCACCGCCGGCACCGGCGTCGACCTCGCGGCCGATCTGAACAGCGCGATGGGCGCCGTCGAAGGGGACGGCTTCTACCCCTCGGGCTTCTTCTACGACCTCCGGGAGAAAGCCACGTTACGCGGCTTGCGAGACCAGAACCGGCAGTTCCTCTGGGCGCCCAGGGGCCCGGCGAACACGGGCCTGCAGAACGCCGGGGACAACGACCAGATCGCGACCCGCACCCGCGACGTCACCCAGCAGGGCGAGATCTGGGGCCTGCCCGCCTACACCTCGGCGATGGGGCTCACCGGCTTCGTCCCAGCGACCGGCTCGACCCGCTACCTCACCGGCGACTGGGACATGGCCTACATCGGCATCAGAAGCGACATCCGTATGGATACGTCTAATGAGGCAACGATTACGGATGGCGCAGACACGTGGCCGCTTTTCCAGCGAGATACAACGGCCGTTCGCTTCGTTACTCGTGTGGCTTATGTGACCGGGAATCCCGCGACAAGGGCGAACGCAACAACTGCTAACCGCTCCCCATTCGCCGCTTTGAAAGCCCCTTAACGAGTAATGAAGCGATTACGGCAGGTGCTTCCACAACTCACGCCGCACGATCCTGCTCACCTGCTGCACCGAGACGCCGAACCGGGGCGCGATGGCGTGTTGCGTCTCGCCGGCGCTGTAGGCCGCGCGGATGGCCATCACGTCCTCGGCGGTCAGCTTGGCGTGGCTGTGCCGACTGCCACGAGCGCGCTCGTTGGGCCACGGGTTTCCCCGTCCCTTCGCGCGCATATCGGCCAGGTTCTGCGCGCAGGTGCCGAGCCAGAGGTGCCGGGGGTTCACGCAGGTTCGCACGTCGCAGGAGTGGCAGACGAACATCCCCGGTGGCACGGGGCCGTGCGTCAGTTCCCACGCGACGCGGTGGGCCAGGACGACGCCGCGCTCGGGGATGCCGATCTTGCCGTAGCCGTTCCTGGTCCGTGCGGCGAGCCACAGCCAGCACTCGTCGGAGGCGCCGCGCAGGACCTTCTCCCAGAGCCGATCGGCCAGCGGCCGGCGCGTATAGTGACGGGGCATATCACTTCTCCAGAGTGGTGTGCCACGCCGGGGGCTGTTACCAGCAGCGCCCCGGCTTCGTGTTGCCCGGATTCTAGCAGGAGCGTGTGATGGCCAAGCCCAACCGCAAGGCGCCCGTCGGTCAGGGAGGTCGCTTCGCGGCGCTCGAGAAGTCGCTCGCCGCCAAGGGGGACGTGCGCGATCCGGCCGCCGTCGCCGCCGCCATTGGCCGGAACAAATTCGGCGCCAAGCGGATGTCCGCGATGGCCGCTAAGGGCCGTAAGGGCTCGTAGATGCCGCTCACGGACAAGGGCAAGAAGATCCTGGCCTCGATGAAGAAGCAGTACGGCCCCGATCGTGGCGAGCGGGTCTTCTACGCCAGCCAGAACAAGGGCACGATCAAGGGCACCGAGAAGAAGGGGAAGAAGTGAGTCGCGGCGAGAAGGGTCCGGTGCCGGTCGCCGAGGCGGGGCTGGTCCTGGTGACGATGCAGCTGGTGATGTCGGCCGCCGACCTCGGCGACTTCCGGGTGATCCCCGATGTCATCCCCGACGGCATCCCCGCCCTCCCGGGCGACACCGTCGAGGTGGACCCGGACACGGCCGAGCGCTGGATCGCGGCCGGCATCGCCGTCGCGCGCGCCGCGCCGCCACCACCCTAGGAGGGTCTGATGGCCGAGACAACGACGGTCGTCCTCAAGGTCGTCACCCACGCCGGCGACCTGGGCGTCGACGGCACGATCGGCGACACCGTCACCGTGGCGGCCGATGTCGCCGTCCGCTGGATCGCGGCGGGGATCGCCGAGGCGGCTGGCGGTGCCGCGGCCGAGGAGGAAGAGAAGCCGGCGAACGCCACGCCGACGAGTCGACGGAGTCGCTGATGGAGACAGCGACAGTTCATCATCGGACGCCTTCGACGGTGCGGATGCTGGTCGACACCTGCTCGACGGCCCACCGGGCGCCCGACGGCGGCGTGAAGTTCCGGGCGGGACTGGTCGTCTCGGTCGACGAGGAGCCGGGGGGTCTCGACGGGGTGACCGCGCGGCGGTGGCTCCGCAACGCGATCTGCGAGCCCTACGAGGGCGGCGTGCCCGGCGAGGTCGTGACCGCCGAGGAGCGGGTCGCCGACGTCGCCGCGCTCGAGGCCGAGATGGAGCGCCTCGCGCGCCTCCGCGACCGCGCCGTCGCCATCGCCCAGGGGCGCGAACTCGGCGTCGTGCGGACGCCGCCGGTCGCCGACGACGGCGCCGGCCGCCCGATCGGCGCGCAGCCCTACGCGCCCGAGGAGGACCCGCTCGCCGTCTACGGCCTGGCCGATCAGCAGCTCGAGGCGCTCAAGGGCGCCGGCTTCGTGCGGCCCGACATCATCGACAACGCCACCGACGAGGAGCTGCTCGAGGTCGTGGGTGTGGGCGAGCGGACGGTGGCGCGCCTCCGAGGACGGCGGGACTAGCCCGGTGCCGTCCCTCGCCCAGATCGAGCAGGAGCTCGCGGCGCGGTGCGGGCCGTTCGCGCTGCACACCGTGGCGTCGGGGACGACGACGACGGTCACGGTCGCGGCGCTCACCTCCTCGATCGCGCTCGGCGGCGAGACCGATCGCTGGCTGCTGCGCCGCTCGGCCAGCGCCGTCGGCGATCGGCA
>DATFRY010000057.1:0-6962 GCA_035262925.1 Kofleriaceae bacterium
CCGACGTCGGCGCCGGGCGTGGTGGCGCCCTGATCCTGCACGGCGACGTCGGCGTCGGTAAGTCCGCGCTGCTCGCCGCCGCCGGAACGATCGCCGCCGAGCGGGGGATCGCGGTGCTGCGCGGGCTGCCGCCCGCCGTCACCCGAGCGCCCGCGCTCGACGCGAGCGGTCGGTTCCGCCTCGCCGTGGCCACACTCGAACGGCTCGCCACCCGGCCGACCCTGCTCGTCGTGGACGACGTGCACTGCCTCGACGACCCGACGTGGGAGATCGTGGCCTGCCTCGGCCGGCGGGTGTCCCACCACCCCGTAGGGGTGCTCGCCGCGACGAGTGACAGCCCCGCCGACCTGCGCCGCCTGGCGAGTTGCGGTCTGGCTCAACGGGCCATCACGCCTCTCTCCGCGGCCTCCGCCGGCCGGCTGCTCGAGACGGCCGCCCCCGCACTTGCCGCGGCGACGCGGGAGCGGCTGGTGGCCGAGAGTGAGGGAAATCCCTTGGCGCTGCTGGATCTCGCGCTCGCGGCGGCCGGGACTGGACCGTCGTTGGCCGATGCCATCGTCGCCGACCTACTCGACGACATGCCGTCCGTCACCCGCACGGTGCTGCTCGTCATCGCGTTGGGACCGGGGCGCACGCTGAGCGAGATCCTGCCGGCATCCTCTATTGTGGAGGGTCGCGACGTGTGCGCGGCGGCGCTGGAACCGGCAGCCGACGCCGGGTTGCTCGATGTCGACGACGGCGGCCGGCTACGGGTCCGCCATCCGTTGCTCCGCGCCACGCTGCGGCACCGGGCAGGGTCGGAGCTGTGCGATCGCGCCCGCCGGATCCTCGGCGGCGACCCAGCGCCCGCGCCCCCAACGGAACCGTCCGAAGTGGAGTGGGTCACCGAGGACCATGCCGGGTCCGGCGCCAGCGATCTGGCCAAGCTCCAGGCCACGATCGACCGCATCGGCGGGATGGCCGACCGCGCGGCGGCGGCGGGCCTGCTCAATGCCCTCGCGGTCCGCTTCTACTGGACGCCGCCCGACGCGCGCACCAAGAACGCGCTCGTGGCGGTCGCCGACTCGCTGGGGCTGCCGGCCGGCGATCCGCGCCTGATCCATGCCATTGCCACGGCCGACCCGATCGGCAGGGGCGGGGCGGTGCTCGAACGCCTCGAGCAGCTGGGCCGGCAGCCGGAGAGCAGCCCGTACGAGCTGCACCTGCTCGGAATCGTGGCCAACGCGATCGCCGCGTTCGACGTCGCCGCCGCCCTGCACGCGGCCTGCCTGCCCGGCCTGCGTGCGGAGGGCCACGCGGCGGTGCTGGCCCGCGCCCTGACCGCCCAGTCCTGGGCAGCGGCGCAGCTGGGAGACACGCGTCTGGGTCATGCCGCCGCCGATGCCGCCACCCCGCTGGCGGTGCAGACCCACCAGAGGATGGCGCTGCTGCTCGCCGACCTCTCCCGTGCCCACGTCGAGGCGCTGCGCGGAAACCGCACCGCCGCCGAACAGCTCGCCTCGTCCGCGGAGCGCTCGATCGCCGCCGCGCACGTCGACGGCCTGCTCGCCAAGGTCTGCCTGGTGCGCGGAGTCCTAGCGCTCGGCGAGCGGCACTTCGAGGCCGCATACCGCCACCTGCGGCGGATCTTCGACGAGAAGGACCGCGCCTACCACCCGTACCTGCGGTTCTGCGCCCTGGCACCGTTGGCCGAGGCCGGACACCTGGGCGGCCGTGCCGCGGAGATCGCCGCGCTGGCCGAAGAGCTCGAGCCCGTGGCGGAGTGCGCCGGCTCGCCGATGCTGCGACGCGGGTTGGCCTACGCGCGAGCCGTCACCTCGGCCGACGACGAGGCGCCGGCCCTGTTCCAGGAGGCCCTCGAGGCCAGCCTCGGCTCCTGGCCGCTGGAGCGGGCGAGGTTGGAGCTGGCGTACGGCGTGTGGCTCGGTCGCCACCACCGGACCGCCGAGGCGCGCGGCACCCTGCGATCGGCGCTGGCGACCTTCGACGCGCTCGGCGTCGACGCCTGGAGTGCACGCGCACGCCGACGCCTGCGCTCCGTGCGCGGACCGGACGGGGCGCAGGCGGACGGGCTTGCGGGCCTCACCGAGCAGCAGCAGCGGGTCGCGCGGTTGGCGGCCGACGGGCTGACCAACCGCGAGATCGCCGAGCGCCTGTTCCTGTCACCGCGCACGGTCACGACGCACTTGTCGCGGATCTACACCCGGGTCTCGGCCGGATCGCGCGGTGAGCTCGCACGGCTTCTGCAAAAACGGGCGACCAGAGATACGTAACCGTACGTACGCGACTGGACGCGCTCGCGATTAGCGTCGACCAGACACAGCGCTGTGGGGAAAGGATGCTTACCGACTCTGACCCAGTGCTGGTGGGGCGCGAGGCTGAGCTGGCCGCTCTGGCCGACCTGGTGGAGCGCGCGGTGGGACATCGGGGCGGCGTGCTGGTGCTGCGGGGGGCACCCGGAGCCGGCAGGTCCGCACTGCTCGCCGAGACCGCGAAGCTGGCGCGGCAGCGCGGCCTGCGAGTGCTGACCGCCAGAGGGCACCAGGCCGAGACCGACGTTCCGCTGGCCGGCCTGCACGGCCTCATGGTCTCCGCGCGGGTGGGGGGTACCTCGCCGCGGGCGGGGGAGGCCATCCTGGCCGCCGTGGGGCGCGGCGGCCAGGATGGCGTGCGCGTCGTGGACCGGCTTCTCACGCGCCTGTCGGCGGGCGGCCGGGGCGCACTCCTCGCCATTGATGATTCCCAATGGTTGGACGAACCGAGCTGGGACGCGCTGCTCCAGGGGTGCCGTGCGGCCGACCAGGGCGTCGCGGCCGTGCTCGCCGTACGCGACGGGCCCGCGACGACGCGACGGCTCGCCGGCGCGGACCTGCCCACGCTCGCGGTCGGCGCACTACCGAGGCGAGCAGCGCAGCGGGTGCTCGAGCGCGTCGCGCCGAGCCTTGCAATCGGACTCCGCGACCGGGTCCTCGAACAGGCACACGGCAACCCGCTGGCGCTTGTCGAGCTCGGTGCCGCGGCCCAGCGGCTGGACGAGGCGGAGCCCTGGCCGGAGACCATTCCCGTGAGCGCCCAGGTCGAGCACGCTGTCGGCGCGCTCGTCGCGACAATGCCTCCCGTCACGGTCTCCGCCCTGCGCGTGGCGGCGTTCGACGACGTCGACGACCTGCTCGAGATCCTCGCCGCGACGACGGTCCTCACCGGAGAGCCGGCCGCGGCGGCGGCGCTGCGGCCCGCGCAGGAGGCCGGCCTGGTGCTGGCACGCGACGGCCGCCTCAGGTTCCGGCAGCCGCTGCTGCGTGCCGCGCTCAGGCGGGGCGTGACCCCCGCCGGCCGGCTCGAGATCCACGGCGCGATAGCCGAGGCGGTCGTCGACGACCCGGACCGACAGACGTGGCACCGCGCGGCGGCGGCGCCCGGCCCGGACGAGGAGTTGGCGGGCGAGCTCGCCACGATTGCCGCGGCGGCCACCGCCCGTGGGGACAACCGGACCGCGGCCCGAGCGCTGCGGCGCGCGGCGGAGCTGAGCGCGAGCCCGGCCGCACGCAACAGCCGGCTGCTGTCGGCAGCCGTCCGCTTCGCCGCCGTGGGCTCCCGGGCTGCGGTGGTACGCCTTCTGGACCAGGTCAGCGAGCGGCAGTTGCCGGCGAACGAGCGTGCCCGTCTCGAGTGGGAGCGGGAGAACCACATCGGCGGCGGATGGACCGGGGCCGCCCGGATGGCGGCGCTGGCCACGGCGGCCGACATGGTCCGGGCCGATGGCGACTCCGCGCTCGCCCTCGAGATGCTCCAGTCCGCGGCCTTCCGCCTGTTCTGGTCCAATGTAGACGAAGCAACCCGGGCGGCCGTCCTGGCCGTGGCCGACCGCCTCGAGGTCCCCCCGGGCGACACGCAGATGATCTGCCTCCTGGCCCGCGTGGCGCCGATCGAACGCGGCGCCGTGGTGCTCGAGCGACTGCGTCGGGTGCCGGTAGCCGACTCGCCGGGCGAGGCGCGGCTGCTCGGCGTCGCCGCCAGCGCGGTCGGCGCCTTCGACGTCGCGACGTCACTGCTGCGATCCTCGACCGTGCAGCTGCGCCGACTGGGCAACCTCGGTCTCGTCGTCCGGAGCCAGGGGGCGCAGGCGTGGGTCGCCGCCCAGCTCGCCGACACGCGGCTGGCACTGGCGGCCGCGACCGAGTGCGAGACGCTGGCCGGCCAGACGGGGCACCCGATGTGGGCCTCGATGGCGCGGATCGCGGTCGGCCAGGTCGAGGCCCTACGCGGCAACTCGGCCGCCGCACGGGCGCTCGCCGACGCGGGCGAGCGGATGTTCCTACCGATGGGCGTCCATCCGGTCCTTGCGATGGTCCAACTCGTCCGCGGGATCGACGCCCTCGCACACGGCATGCCGGGCGCGGCGTTCGACTCGCTCATCGCCATCTACGACCCGGCTGACATCCGCTTCCATCGCTATGTGCGCCTCCACGCGCTCGGCCTGCTCGCCGAGGCCGCTGTCCAGAGTGGACAACGGGACCGGTTGGCCGAGCTGGTGGACGAGTTCGAGCCGATCGCGCGGAGGTCCCGCTCGCCGGCGCTCCTCCTGGGCCTTGCCTACGCGAGGGCCGTACAGGCGCCAGCGGCCGAGGCGGAGAGTCTCTTCGAGACGGCCCTGGCGGCTGACCTCACCGGCTGGCCGTTCGAACGCGCGCGGCTGCAGCTCGCCTACGGCGCATGGCTGCGCCGGAACCGCCGGCCGGCGGCGAGCCGCCCGCACCTGCGTGCGGCCGGTGCCACGTTCGCGGGGCTGGGCGTCGTGCCCTGGGCGGAGCGTGCCCGCCGGGAGCTCGCGGCGACAGGCGAGTCGGTCCGGCGCCGTGAGGACCGGGCCAACCGGCTGACGCCGCAGGAGCAGGAGATAGCCCAGCTCGCGGCGCAGGGCCTGTCGAACCGGGCGATCGCGGAGCGCCTCGTCGTCTCGCCCCGCACGGTCACCACGCACCTGTACCGGATCTACCCGAAGATCGGAGTGAGCTCACGGGCCGAGCTGGCCCGGGCCCTGGAGTCCTCCACTGTGGACAGAGCGTGACGCCTCATGCTGCCGTGATCAGGCCGTAGTGGCCGTCGTATCGGTGGTAGAGGACGGCGCCCCGACGGGTGTCCCGATACACGAAGAAGATGAAGGGCAGGCCGCCACGCTCGAGCCGCTCACGCGCCTCGTCGAGCGCGAGGCGCGGGGCGGGTTGCGGATCGAGCGTGACTGGAGGATCGCCGCCGGACGGCTCAGGTCCCTCGACCACACGCGCGAAGCGGTATCCGGTGGGGCCGTCGCGGAAGATGATGGCATCGCGCCCGGTGTCGGCATCAGTGTAGAGATGGAAGTCGTAGTCATACTGGTCCATTTCCCAAGCGGCCTGCTCCGGGGTGGCCCGCCGTGGCACGAGCGACTTGTGCCGGATCACCCGCCGGTCGTGCGCCGGCCGAGGGTAATAGGGCGGCCGCTGCGCCGCGAGCGAGGTGTTGCGCCACGCCGTCGGTTCAGGCGTCGGCGCAGCGCGGCTGCCGCGGCCGGCCTCCCGGTGGCGGGTGTGCCGAGCCAGACCCTCGCGCAGCCGGTCGCCGAGCAGGTCGACGGCCTCCCGACCGTCGCGCCCGGCGACCTGGGCCCGCACCATCCGACCCTTCAGGCTCACGTTGCCCTGCGCCCGGACGGGGCGATCGACGGCGGGGTCCGGCTCGTAGGTGAGTCGCACCCGGGTGTGGAGGATCGGCTCGTTGACGTGCTCGCCCAGTCGGGAGATCTGGCGGCGCGCGTAGTCGGCGACCTCGCCGGGCAGGGCTCCGCGCATCACGACCTCGAGGTCGTCGATGATCGTGGCACGGCCCATGGGACCACTATCCTCGCGCGCAGGCCGGCGCGGCGGCGCCTTGCACGGCTGCGACCCGAGTGATTCGGGTTACGAGCGGGCCCGGCCGTCGGCGGTCGTGCGGGCGACGGTGGTGAGGAACTCGGCGTTCGAGCCGGTCCGGCGCAGGTGGTCGAGAAGCTGCTCGACCGCGTTCGCACCGAGGGGCAGCAGGGCCCGGCGGAGCCGCGTCACAAGGCCGTACTCGGCCGGGGTGAGCATCGCCTGCTCGTTGCGGGTGCCGGACGTCTCGACGTCGATCGCCGGGAACACGCGCTTGTCGGCGAGGCGGCGGTCGAGCTTCAGCTCGGCGTTGCCCGTGCCCTTGAACTCCTCGAAGATGACACTGTCCATCATGGACCCTGTCTCGACCAGAGCCGACGCGATGATGGTCAGCGATCCGCCGCCCTCGACGTTGCGGGCCGCGCCGAGCAGGCGCTTGGGCGGATAGAGGGCGGTTGTGTCGATACCGCCGGAGAGGGTCCGCCCTGAACCCGTCGCGGTGAGGTTGTAGGCGCGGCCGAGTCGGGTGATCGAGTCGAGCAGCACCACCACGTCCTGGCCGTGCTCGACCAGCCGCTTCGCCCGCTCGATGGCGAGCTCCGCCAGCGCCGTGTGGTCCTGCGGGGGCCGGTCGAAGGTGGCGGCGATGACCTCGCCCTTGACGTTGCGGCGCATGTCAGTGACCTCTTCGGGCCGCTCGTCCACGAGCACCACCATGAGGTGACACTCCGGATGGTTGGCCGCGACCGCGTTCGCGATCGCCTGGAGCACGGTGGTCTTCCCGGCCTTGGGCGGGGAGACGATGAGCGCGCGCTGCCCCTTGCCGATCGGCATGACGAGGTCGATGACGCGGGTGGTGAGCATGTGCGGCTCGGTCTCCAGCCGGAGCCGCTCATCGGGGTGCAGCGGGGTCAGCTGGCTGAACTCCGCCCGGCGGCGGTTCTCCTCGGGCGTCATGCCGTTCACCGTGTCGAGGCGGACGAGCGGTTCGTTGCGCTCGCCGCCACCGGTGCGCATGGCGCCGGTGACCTCGTCGCCCGGGCGCAGCCCGTGCTGCTTGATCTGGGACATCGA
>DATFRY010000058.1:0-10935 GCA_035262925.1 Kofleriaceae bacterium
CGAGGTCGATGCCGTCCAGGTACTCCATCACGATGTAGGGCGCCCCGCTCGCGAGCGCATCGACATCGATGATGCGCGCGACGTGCTCGCTCTTGAGGCGCGCGGCCGCGCGCGCCTCGCGCGGGAACCGCTCCACCGCCACGCGGCTGTTCAGCACCTCGGGCAACATGAACTTGAGCGCCACCCGCTGCTCGAGCTGGAGGTGCATCGCGGCCACCACCACGCCCATGCCGCCGACGCCGATCACCCGCTCGACGCGGTACTTGCCGTTCAGGACGTCGCCTTCCCACACCGGTGCACCAGCACGTGACACCGCCGAGCACGTTATCACGCGAGTCGAGGCCGGCGAGCGCCGAATGGCGCGCACTGACCCGCTCGCGCGGCTCTCGATGCTCCCGGGTCGAGGGTCGAGGGCCATCGCGAGATGCCGTGGACACATGGAAGAGTCCCGCGCACTGTTCCCATCTACACAGTAGCCGAGAATCTGGCCATTCATCTGGAACAGCCACGGGTGTTCCCGTGGTGTTCTACCCGGCAACCGCACGGCGACGTCCATCCCCGGATTGTCGGCCTTGCTGCGGATCTGGCCCGCCGGGATGACGCGGATCCCAACGCGACGCTTCTGCCTCGGCAGCGCGTGTGGCCGCGCGGTGGCTCGACGCTTGCAAAACGTCATTTCGTGAGCGATCGGGCCCGGGGTGCCGGGGAGCAGCGACTGCTGATCGAACGGGCATACCGCGCGCATGGCCGATCGCTCCTGCGCAGAGCTCGACAGATTCTCGGCGACGAGCAGGATGCGCGGGACGTGATGCAGGAGGTGTTCGTCGCGCTGCTCGATCGCCCCCTGCGGTTCGAGGGCAGGAGCGCGCTGGGCACCTATCTCTACATCGCGACCACGAACCGCTGCTTCAACCGGCTGCGCATGCGGCGCAACCGCGATCGGCTGCGCGCCGAGCGCGGCGTCGCGTTCGGGGCCGGGCTCGACAGCGCGCGGCCCGATACGGCGGCGGCCCTCCGCCAGGTGCTCGCGGTCCTCCCGCCCGAGGAGGCGCGCGTCGCCGTGCACCGCTACGGGGATGGGATGAGCCACGGCGAGATCGCCGAGCTGCTCGGATGCTCTCGGCGAAGGATCGGCTACCTGCTCGAGCGCCTGCGCGAGCGCCTCTCGCCGGCCGGCCAGCTCGACGCCGCGAGAGGACCGGCGGCCGCGGCGATGCCTGCGAGTCGCATCTGAGCCTCGACCGCCCTCTCCGGCGACCGCGGCGCGCGGCCGTCAACCGGGCGGCGCCCGGGCCGGCATGACCGGGCCGCAAGCGCGCGCGAAGCCTGCTAGCATCGGCGCGCGTGACCGCCTACCCACGGGAGACGCCGCTGCCGGCGCCGGGGACCGCCGCGGCGGGGATGCCGGTTCGCGTCGCCGGGCTGGTGAAGCGGTTCGCGTCGCGGGCGGCGGAGCCGGTCGAGGTGCTGGCCGGGATCGACATCGACGTCCCGGCCAGCCAGTTCGTCGCGCTGCTCGGGCCGTCCGGGTGCGGCAAGAGCACGCTCCTCCGCCTGGTCGCCGGGCTCGATGGGGCGGAGGGCGGTTCGATCGTGGTCGGCGGGCGGCCGGTCAGGCGGCGCGAGCATCCGGACGCCGTCGCCTTCGTCTTCCAGGAGGCCCACCTCCTGCCGTGGCGCACGCTGGTCAGGAACGTGCTCCTCCCGCTCGAGCTGCGCGGGATGGGGCGCGCGGAGAGCCGCGACCGCGCCCTCCACATGCTCGAGAAGGTCGGGCTCGCCGACGCGCGCGAGCGCTACCCGTCGCAGCTGTCGGGCGGGATGCAGCTGCGCGGCTCGCTGGCGCGCGCGCTGGTCACCGAGCCCAGGCTGCTGCTCCTCGACGAGCCGTTCGCCGCGCTCGACGAGATCACGCGCCAGCGGCTCGATGACCTGGTGCACGAGCTGTGGCGCGAGCGGCGCTTCACCGCGCTGTTCGTCACCCACTCGCTGCGCGAGGCGGTGTTCCTGGCCCGGCGCGCGATCATGCTGTCGCGCCGGCCGGCCCGCGTGGTGAGCGACCGCGCGATCGATCTCCCGGCCGACCGTGCCGCCGAGCTGCGCGTCTCGCCCGAGTATGGCGAGCTGGTCGAGCGCCTCCATCAGGACCTGCTCACCGCCGAGGCGCACGCGTGATCGCCGCGCGGCGCATGCGGGACGTCGGCGGCCGGCTGCTCCCCCCGCTCTGCGCCGGGCTGGCGCTGCTGGCGGCGTGGGAGCTCTGGGTCAGGTGGGCCGATCCGCCCAGGTTCCTCTTCTGCGCCCCGAGCGAGGTCTGGCGCGACGCGACCGCTCGCGCCGGCGAGCTCGCCCTGGCCACCTGGAAGACCACGGTGGCGGTGGCGTGGGGGTTCGCGCTCTCCGCCGTGGTCGGCGTGGCGGCCGGAGTCGCCCTGTCCTCGAATCGCCTGCTCGAGCGCGCCTTCTACCCGTACACCGTGGTCTTGCAGACCGTGCCGCTCGTGGCCATCGCGCCGATGCTGGTCATCTGGCTCCACGCCGGCGTGCAGGCGGTCTCGGTCTGCGCGTTCATCGTCAGCCTGTTTCCGGTCATCACCAGCACGCTGAGCGGCATCCGCTCCATCCCGAGCCCGCAGGTCGAGCTCTTCTGGCTCTACGGGGCGCGCCCGTGGGCGCGTCTCTTCAAGCTCAAGCTGCCCGGCGCCGTCCCCAGCATCATGGCCGGCCTCCGCATCGCCGCCGGGCTGGCGGTCATCGGCGCGGTGGTCGGCGAGTTCGTGGCCGGCGAGCTGGGCGCGGACCGCGGCCTCGGGATCGTGGTGGTCGTTGCGGCCAGGCAGGGCGAACTGCCGATGCTGCTGGCCGCGGTGGCGCTCGCCTCCCTGCTCGGGATCGCGATGGTGGGCGCCGTGAACGTTGCGGCCTATCTTCTGATGTACCGATGGCATGTGTCCCAGCGGCCCGACTGATGGACGGCACGAGCAGGCCGCAGACCGCTAACAGGAGGATCCAGGTGACCCGTCGACGAGACCTGCCGTGCGCAAACGCGATCGTCTGTCTTCTTCCCATGGCCATCGCCCTGTCCCTCGCCCTCGGCGCATGTCTCGCCGCATGCGGCAAGGACTCCGGCAAGAAGTCGGGCGAGGCCGCCGACACGCCGGCGCCGTCCGCAGACAGCCCGGCCGCCACCAGCGCCGCGCCCGCCGCGGCGACCGCCGTGACGCTGCAGCTCAACTGGACGCCGGAGCCGGAGTTCGGGGGGTTCTATGCCGCCGCGCACGACGGCCTCTATGGCAAGGAGGGGCTCGACGTCACCATCGCGGCCGGCGGGGCCGGCGTGCAGACGTGGAAGATGGTGGCGACCGGGCAGGTGCCGTTCGCGATCGCCGAGTCGGGGGAGATCCTGCGCGCGCGCCTCAAGGACGCCGATCTGGTCGCCCTCTACGCCGTCTACCAGACCAGCCCGCAGGCCCTGATGGTGCACAAGGAGAGCGGCGTGACCTCGCTCGGCGACATCTTCACCTCCGGCAAGATCAAGAAGGTGGCGATGGAGTCGGGCCTCCCCTACGTGCGGTTCCTCGAGAAGAAGTACGGGTTCGGAAAGGTGGAGGTGGTGCAGCACGGCGGCAACCTGACCCTGTTCCTGAACGACAAGACCATGGCGCAGCAGTGCTTCGCCTTCGCCGAGCCGCTCAGCGCCAAGGAGAAGGGCGTCGAGGTGAGCGTGTTCTCCACCGCCCAGGCCGGCTTCAACCCCTACCTCGCCGTCGTGATCACGAGCGGCAAGTACGTGGCCGAGCACCGCGACGTGGTCGAGAAGTTCGTCCGCGCCACCCGCGCCGGCTGGAAGGCATACCTCGATCAGGCCGGGCCGACCAACGAGTACCTCAAGACCCAGCAGGCCACCATGACCGTCGACGCGATGAACCAGGCCGCGGATCTGCAGAAGCCGTACGTCATCGGCGACGACCCGGCCAGGCCGCTCGGCAGCATGAGCGAGGAGCGCTGGCGAGCGCTCGCCGAGCAGCTGAAGGAGCTCGGCGAGCTCGACAAGGTCCCCGACGTCAAGAAGGCGTTCCTCGACATCGAGTCGAAGTGACCGCCGGGTGACGACGGTCGCGCCGCTCAGGGAAGGTCGGCGAGAGGCACCGCGAACACCGCCCTCGCGTTGCCTCGACCCCCAGCACGTATCGGGCCAGGCGAGCATCCGGTCAGAAAATCGCCCCGGCCTGTAACGCGTGGCCCGGTGCCCACGCCCATGGACTGATCGGAGTGCGCGCTCGGTCGGATGGGCGCGGGTCGTTGGATGTCGTATGGCGAGGCGCTCGCGGGATCCTGACGCCTCGGGTCCGGACGCGGGCGCGCGGGGTCCCAATGGGAGTCGTTCTTCCACCTCCCGTGCGGTCGCAGGAAGGTGATGTCAGCCGTCGAAAAGGAGCGCGAGCGCGTGCGCAGTCGGCCAGGTCGTGGAGGTCCATCCGGGACGCTCCGGGCCGGCGCGTCGCCGACCCCCGCCGTCCTGGGCGAGACCATCACCGGCTGGACCGGGCGCGACGTCGGCCCGGAAGACGGCGCCAGCGTTGCGGGCGAGGACCAGGTCTGCGCGCCGCCCCGGTCCGACGTGAGCGCCGGCTCGACCATCGGCCGCCATCGCGTCCTCCGTCACCTGGCGTCCGGCGGCATGGGCGTCATCTACCACGCCGAGGATCTCGAGCTCGGCGGCGAGGTGGCGATCAAGGTCCCGCACGAGCGGCTGCTGGAAAACCGCGGCGCGATGCTGCGCTTCCTCGCCGAAGGGTCCGCCGCGGCGCGCGTCGCGCATCCGGGCGTCGTCCGCGTGCTCGATCGCGGCTGGTTCAGCGGTGGCCCCTACCTCGCGATGGAATACCTGCCGGGCGAGAACCTGCGGGGGCTCCTGGAGCGGCGGCCGCGCCTGCCCATCTCGCGCGTCCTCGACATCGGCACGCAGATCGGGCGCGCGCTCGCCGCGGTCCACGAGGCCGGCGTCGTTCACTGTGACGTGAAGCCGGCCAACATCCACCTCGTGCGCGAGGCTTGCCCGGCCGGCCGCCGGGTCGTCAAGGTCATCGACTTCGGCGTGGCCAGGGTCAGCGGAGAGGCCCGGCCGCTCATCGCCCGGCCTGGCGATCTGATCGGCACGCCGTGCTACATGGCACCCGAGCAGGGCGTCGACGCCTGCGCCGCCGACCGCCGCTCGGACATCTACTCGCTCGGCTGCGTCCTGTATCAGCTGGCGACCGGCTGCGTGCCGTTTCGCGGCTCCACCCTGCAGACGCTGATCGCGCACCGGACCGAGGCGCCGGCGCCGCCCGCGTCCCTGCGCGGCGACCTCCCGCGCGGGCTCGACGCTCTGATCTTGAACATGATGGCCAAGTCGCCCGACCGGCGGCCGTGCACCGTGATGGACGTCGTCGGCGCCCTCGGCCGCATCGAGCCGGACCGGAGCGCCCGGGCCGCGTAGTCGGGGACGCCCTGGTGCGCGACCGCCGGCGCTGACACCGCCCGGCCGCCCGCCGCCCGCAACGAGCAAGCGGCGGGCGAGCCGGTCCCGCGTGTGTCCAGTCCAGTCCAGTCCAGTCCAGTCCTCAGTCGTCGGCGCGCACGAAGACGCGGACGCCGATGACCTGGTCGGGGATGTAGTCCCAGGTCCGCCCGGCCTTGCCCCGAGGCCCCACGAGAGTGAGCTTGTCGCCCACGATCTTCCATCTCCCGTCGAGCACGTAGCGACTCGTGTGGCCGCCGGGCTCGTCGACCACGTGCACATGGCTGGCCGTTCCATCGGCGCGCACGGTGAGCCTCGCGTCGTGCGACTCGGTCCCCCGCTCCGAGGTGTCTTGCCACTCCCCGTGCCACGTCCCGACCGCTCCGTCGGTCTCTCCCTCGGGCAGGAGGGCCCAGGCCGCGAAGCGATCGTCGCCGGCGAAGTAGGTGAAGCGCTGCGTGAGGACGTCGTCCGGCCCGGAGCCGTCGAGCGTGATCTCTCGCTCGTCGGCGACGTAGGTGACCTCTCGCCGGTCACGGCCGGGTGCGTCGAGGATGACGGCCGTGCCGTCGGCGTTGTACGTCTGCTCCGCGAGCAGACGGCCGTCGCCGCCGTGGGCCTGCCAGCGACCGAGCAGAGCCTCGGGTGGATCGAAGGTCGTGTCCGAGGTCGAGCACGCGGTCACGGAGGAAAACATCGAGAAGAGCAATGCTGCAACGATGAGACGATATCGCATTGAGACCCTTTCCATCGAATTGACAGCCCGATGGAATTGCAGCCTCCGTGCCGGGACTCGGTCTCACACTCGAGACGATCGTCGCGTCGGCAGCGCGACCGATCGCACGATGGACGGCCACGGCGAGGGCGCCCGCGTCCGCCGCGGCGTCGTCGAGCCGGGGACAGAGCGGGCGCAGAACAGCGGCGGAACGGGCGCCGTGTTCCACCTCCATCCCGGAGATTGCGGCAGCTCGCCACGAGGTGGAACCGGACCGGGCGTCGTCGCGCTTCACGCGATGGCCGCGACCACACCGAACAGCGCGGCCATCAGCAGGATGGCGGCCAGCGCCGCGGAGCGCGGATGCCGCCCGCGCGCGCCGCTGCGCCGGAGAACGACGGCCCGCGGGATCGGCGGTGGTGAGGGCGCGGCCGCGACCGGCCTGCGCTCGTCGCCGAGGTCGGGCACGGCCCAGACCCCGAAGGCGCCCGGGAACCAGAACATTCGGTCGCGCATGATCCCCTCCTCTCGTTGCCCGCGTGGTGCGTGACTGGAAATTTGAAAATGGAATGCCCCGGATTGCCCGCCGGGGCTCGGGAAGGAGGCGGCGCCGCGTCGCTCTCGGCGCGCCGCCATGGCTCTACAGCGCGAGCAGGGCTCCACAGAGCACCATGAACACGACCAGCCTGGCCACGGCGTGCACCCGGCGCCGTCGGTGCCGGGTGAGGATGCCGTCGAGCCGCGTCATCCGCGCGGTGGCGGTGGGCGTGGTCTCGCCCGCAAACTGCCATTTGATTTCACGATTCGTACATTGCAGCTTCATCATTGGAGTCCTCCTGGATTCGGTAGTCGCCGCGGCGACGCGGTTCGCTCCGCGCTCGAGCCGCGGACTTCTCGCCAGTCCGGGTGGCCCCTGCAGGTAGGGCGCCCGAAATGGCAAAAGGGCCGGAGACCTTTCGGTTCACCGGCCCTTCGCGCAGGCGCGATCGAGGTGGCGATCGCGCTACGAGTCCAGGATCCTCTCGACGATGCGCCGAACCTGGAGCTCCCGCGGAAGGGCCGTGACTGCCTGCTTCATTGGTCAGTCCTTCCCCCGCTCATGGGGCCTGCTGTGAGGTTCGACGGCATTCGACAGTTCTCCTCGGACACCTACTACGGTGTCGAGGGCGCCGTGTCAACTACAAATCGATGTCTCATGGGGTGAGTCGCGACTCGATCGCTTTTGCGGTCGGCTCATCGATCTCGAGCGCGACGCGAAGCCGCTCGAGCAGCGCGCGCTCCTGCGCGGCCACGTTGAGGTCGATGCGCGCGAGGCGCACCGCCGCCTGGTAGACACCCTGCCGCGACTCGGCGCCGAGCCGGCGCAGCTTCGAGGTGTCGAGCTCGACCGGCTCGTCGAGCCAGGCGAGCGCGGTGGCGCGCTCGGACTCCTGGATCGGCGCCACCGCGATCAACCGGCGCAGCGCCTCCGCCTCGGCCGGCGCGACCACACCGTCGGCCCACGCCAGCGCGAGCCAGACCCGCAGAACGGACATGTAGGGCGACTCGGCTTGCTCGGCGCTCATCGTCCGAGGATAGCGCAGCGCCGCGCCCGATGGATCGGAGCTACAGCTCGACCGACAGGCCCAGCCGCTCCCGGATCACGGTCTCGACGGTGGCGCGCAGCTCGTCGCCGCCGGCGGTGCGCCAGCGGCCGTCTGGATCGTCCGGCGGAGGCGGATCGAAGTGCCACGCGCTGGCCACCGCTGCCATCCAGATCTGACGCGCGGCGCGATGGGTGTTGATCACGACGCGCACGCCGTCGCGCAGCGCCAGGGTCAGGACGCCGTCGCTGGTCGAGATCTCGACGTCGTCTGGATCGACGTCGGCCAGCTTCTCCTCGATATACGCCAGCTCGGCCCGGCCCTGCTCGTCGAACGTGGCCTCATCCCTGGGATGCATGGGTTCCCCTTATAACGCCTGATTCTGTACTATCAAGCCGCAGCTGCCCACCGGGGTCTGCCCGAAGAGTACCGGAACGTGGCCACGGCTCTCGACGACGAAGACGACGACGAGGACGAGCTGACGCTGCTTTTGCCGTCGCTCGGGCCGCGTCCGTCCTATGTGAGCGGCGTCGATGAGTTCACGGCCCCGGCCGCGCGCTCGCGCGGCGCCGTGCGCGGAGACGTCATCGGCGGCCGCTACCTGGTCGAGGGGCAGATCGGGCGCGGCGGCATGGGGCGGGTGCTCCAGGTCCGCCACTGCGTGCTGGGCAAGCTGTTCGCGCTCAAGCTGCCCAAGCGCAACACCGTCGAGGCGCCCGGGCTGCGCGAGCGGTTCCACCGCGAGGCCAAGCTGGCCAGCTCGCTGGCCCACGACAACATCTGCTCGGTGATCGACTTCGGCGAAGATCCCACGTTCGGGCTCTTCATGGTGATGGAGCTGCTCGCCGGCGTGCGGCTCGACTACAAGGTGCGCCGCGACAGCCCGCTCGCGCCCCGGGTCGCGTGCGACGTCATCGGCCAGATCGCCGAGGCGCTGCGCTACGTGCACACGCGCGGGATCGTGCACGGCGACATCAAGTCGGAGAACATCCTCCTGACCCGCACGCCCGACCGGCGCCGGGTGGCCAAGCTGCTCGACTTCGGCCTCGCCCGCACGGCCGGCGACGATCCGTCGCGCATCGAGGGCACGCCGGAGTACCTCGCCCCCGAGCGCATCACGGGCGCCCCCGCGTCGCCGCGCAGCGACATCTACGCGCTCGGCATCCTCTTCTGGGAGTGCCTGGTCGGACGCCTGCCCTTCACCGGCATGCACCAGCTGGTTCTACAGAAGCAGCTCGAGGAGCCGCTGCCTCTGCCGTCGCGCTACCTGGACCGGCCGCTCGACGAGCGCGGCGATCTCATCGTCGCCCGCGCCACCGCCAAGCACAGCGAGGATCGCCACCCGGACGTGTCGAGCTTCCTGTACGAGCTGCGCACCCTCTCCACCATGCTGGGGGTCGAACCCGGCCGCCGCCGCGTCGAGCTGGTGCGCGCGCGCGGCGGACGGCCGCAGGAGACCGGGCCCGACCCGGGCAGCGAGGTGTTCGAGCACGCGCCTGTCGCGCTCGCCTCGGTCGACGCGCACGGCCGGGTGCGCGCCGCCAACCGCGCCTTCCTCGCCTTCCTGGGGCACCAGGGCGGCGCGGCCGGCCTGCTGCTCGGCGAGACCGCGTTCGTCGACGTCTACCCGGCGCTGCTCGAGGACCTCAAGCTGGCCGCCGCCGACCGCATCACCATCAAGCAGGTGCTCGAGCTGCGCGACGTGGACGGCTGCACGGTCGACACCGCGGTCATCCTGACCCCGGCGCCGGGCGAGCGCGGCGCGGCGGCCGGCAACGTGCACCTGGCTCTGCATCCGCTCGCGGCCCGGTACTAGTCAGCCGACCTTGTGGCACTGCTTCTGGTACTCGAGGCGGTAGCCCGAGCCTTCGTCGATCTCGGCCCGGTGATCGAAGTGGGTGTCGTCGATGCGCGTGAAGATCATCCTCCCGCGCGCGCTGGGCGCCGGATGATCCTCGTCGAAGACCAGGCGGTCGCCGTCCCAGCCCTTCGAGGTCAGGCTGCCGGAGCTGCCGTCGCGCGTGACCCACAGGTGATGGTACTCGTGGGTGCTGGCGTCGTAGCCCTTGAGCTCGGTCGTGACCTGGAGGTCGCCCTGATAGACGGCGACCGAGAGCCAGGTGCCGTCGAGCACCGGCGCCACGCGGATGCCGAGCTTCTCGTGCCTGGGCGCCGCGCCGGGCCTGTCCCACTCGGTCCCGTCGCAGGTCCACTGGCCGACGTAGAAGCGGAGCCTGGCCAGGCCGGCGGTAATCCCGGCCGACGGTGCGGCCGGCGACGCCATCGATGCGCCGGCGGCGCTTTTCGCGGACGTGTTCGCGGCGGTGCTCGCGCATCCCGTCGCGGTGAGGACGATCGCCATCGTCCCGTTGCGGATCGCGTCAGAGATCATGTGCTCCTCGTTTCTTCGCCGGCGTGTGTCGTATACCGCCGGCCCGCCGCGGACATTCCGCGGCTACCCGGCGACCGCCGGGCGCGAGCGAGGGCGCGAGGGCGAGGTCCGCCCGTCAGAAGGCGAAGAGCACGCCGAAGTTGAAGTCGACCTCGACGCCGAAGTTGGGCCGCACGCATCCCGAGCCGGGACAGGGGCCCAGCTCCTCGATGCCGCCCGGGAATGCGGCGAGCGCGTTGAGCTCGGCGACGAGGTGCGTGGCGCCCGACAGCGCCTTGAGATAGCCGAGCCCGGCGCCGCCGATGAAGGGGCCGCTCGCGGTGGTGTCGGTGTTCATGCCGCTGGCCGCCTCCTCCACCTTCACCGTGTTGCGGATGATGCCGCCGCCGCCGGCGACCGAGAGCATGAACCCCTCGCCGCCCTCCGACAGCGCGAAGCGGAGCCGCAGGAGGCCCGACGGCGCCGCGGTGGCGTGGCCGGCCACGTTGGCGCCGAGCGCGAAGCCCATGCGGAACGCCGCCGACAGGCTGAGCCGGCGCGTGAAGTAGTAGCCGATCTCGGGGAAGAAGTGCACGGGCGAGAGCGCCACGCAGCAGTCCACCTCGCTGCCGACCACCTCGGTCGTGCCGCTGACGTAGCCGCCGCCGGTGCCGACCGCGAGCGAGATGAACACGTGCTTCTTGCCGCCCCTCGCCGCCGGGCGCCCGCGCTCCACCGACGAGCTCGCGGCCTCACCCGCCGC
>DATFRY010000059.1:0-2740 GCA_035262925.1 Kofleriaceae bacterium
GCGCCGCCCGCCATCCCCGGTGAGCATCCTGGCCGACATCCTGCGCGCCAAGCGCGTCGAGGTCGAGCGGGCCCGCGCCGAGCGGCCGCTCGCCGATCTCGAGGCGTGCGCCGCCGCCATGCCGCCGACCCGCGCCTTCGCCGACGCGCTTCGCCGCCGGCCGGACCAGCCGGTCCGCGTCATCGCCGAGTTCAAGCGCGCATCTCCCTCGGCCGGGCCGATCCGGCCGGGGGCGGACCCGGCCGAGGTCGCGCGCGAGTACGCCGCCGCCGGCGCCGCGGCCATCTCGGTCCTGACCGACGAGCAGTTCTTCGACGGTCACCTCGAGTTCATGGCCGCCATCGCCGACGCCGTCCCGGTCCCGCTCCTGCGCAAGGACTTCATCGTCGACCCGTACCAGGTGGTCGAGTCGCGCGCCCACGCGGCCGACGCGCTCCTGCTCATCGCCGCCGCGCTCGACCCGACCGAGCTCTGCGAGCTCCTGGACGAGGCGCGCCGCTGGGGCCTGGGCGCGCTGGTCGAGGTCCACGACGAGGCCGAGGCCGAGCGCGTGGCGGCGGCGGGCGCCGAGCTCATCGGCGTCAACCACCGCGACCTCCGCACCTTCACCATGGACATGGAGCTGACCGGGCGCATCGCGCCGCTCCTGCCCGCCGGGGCCGTGGTGGTCGCCGAGAGCGGCATCAGGGGTCCCGACGACGTCCGCCGGCTCGAGCGGGCCGGGGCCGACGCGGTGCTGGTCGGCGAGACGCTGATGCGCGCGCAGTCGCCGGGCGCCGCGCTCGCCGCGCTCATCGGCGCGGCCGCGGAGGCGGCCCCGTGATCGTCAAGATCTGCGGGCTCACCCGGCCCGAGGACGCGGCCTTCGCCGCCCAGGCCGGCGCCGACTGGCTGGGGCTGAATTTCTGGCCCCGATCGCGGCGCGTCGTCACGCGCGACCAGGCCGTCGAGGTGGCGCAGGCGGCGCGCGCCGCCCGCCCGAGCGTGGCGCTCTGCGGCGTGTTCGTCGATCAGCCGATCGAACAGGTGCTCGAGCTGGTCGGCGCGGTCGGCCTCGACTTCGTCCAGCTGCACGGCGACGAGCCGCCCGAGTACGTCGAGCGGCTCGGGAAGCGGGCGATCAAGGTGGTCCCGCTGGCCAGCCCGCACGACCTCGATCTGTTCGACGACTACTCGTGCGCCACGTTCCTGGTCGACACGCCGAGCCCGGGCCGCGGTGGCTCGGGCGAGCTGGGCGACTGGGAGCTGGCGCGGCGGGCGGCCGAGCTCCACCGCGTCATCCTGGCCGGCGGCCTCACGCCCGACAACGTGGCCGCCGCGGTGGCCGCGGTCGCGCCCTACGGGGTGGACGCCGCCAGCGGCGTCGAGTCCACGCCGGGGCGCAAGGAGGCGCGGCTGGTCGAGCGCTTCGTGGCCGCTGCGCGCGCCGCGCTGGCGGCCCGGCGCGGGGGCGGCGTCCCGTGAGCGCGAGCTCGAAGTCGCCGCCCGGCTCCGAGGCCGCCGCCGCCGCCGCCGCGGGCCGCTTCGGCCGCTTCGGCGGCCAGTACGTGGCCGAGACGCTGATGCCGGCGGTCGAGGAGCTGGCGCGCGCCTACGCCGAGGTCGCGGCGGATCCCGACTTCATCGGCGAGCTCGAGGCGCTGCTCCGCGACTACGTCGGCCGGCCGACGCCGCTCACCGAGGCCGAGCGGCTGTCCGACGCCGTCGGCTGCCGCGTCTACCTCAAGCGCGAGGACCTGAACCACACCGGCGCGCACAAGATCAACAACTGCGTCGGCCAGGCGCTGCTGGCCCGCCGCATGGGCAAGCGCCGCATCATCGCCGAGACCGGAGCCGGCCAGCACGGGGTGGCGACCGCGACGGTGGCGGCGCTGTTCGGCATGCCGTGCCAGGTGTACATGGGCGCCGAGGACGTCGCGCGCCAGGAGCTCAACGTCTTTCGCATGAAGCTCCTGGGCGCCACCGTCACGCCGGTCACCGCCGGCTCGCGCACGCTCAAGGACGCCATGAACGAGGCGCTGCGCGACTGGGTCACCAACGTGGCCGACACCTACTACCTCATCGGCTCGGTTGCCGGGCCGCACCCGTATCCCACGCTGGTGCGCGACTTCCAGGCGGTCATCGGGCGCGAGGCGCGCGGCCAGATCCTGCACGTGGCCGGTCGCCTGCCCGACGCCCTGGTCGCGTGCGTCGGCGGCGGCTCCAACGCGGCCGGCCTGTTCGCCCCGTTCGTCGCCGATCCGTCGGTGGCGATGTTCGGCGTCGAGGCGGCGGGGGAGGGGCTCGACACCCGGCGCCACGCCGCCACGCTGACGCGCGGCCGGGTCGGCGTGCTGCACGGCTCCAAGTCGTTCGTCCTGTGCGGCGACGACGGCCAGATCCAGGAGGCCCACTCCATCAGCGCCGGGCTCGACTATCCGGGCGTGGGGCCGGAGCACGCCCACTGGAAGGAGACCGGCCGCGTCACCTATCTCACGCGCACCGACCGCGAGGCGCTGGACGGGCTGGTGCTGCTCGCCCGCACCGAGGGCATCATCTGCGCGCTGGAGACGGCGCACGCGGTGGCGGCCCTGGCCGAGGTGGCCGGCCGCATGGGATCCGGCGGCATCGCCGTCCTCGGCCTGTCGGGGCGCGGCGACAAGGACATGGCCACCGTGGCGCGCCTCCTCGGCGAAGAGCTGCCATGAGCGGCGCGGCCCCGGACACGCGGCTCCGCCGCCGCCTCGCCGAGCGCGCGCGC
>DATFRY010000060.1:0-3562 GCA_035262925.1 Kofleriaceae bacterium
CGGCACCTCGCCGCGCAGCGCGGTCAGCGCCACCGCCAGATCGGCGCGCATCTCGACCGCCGAGCGCGCGCGCACCTCGTCGCCCGAGGCGCTGGTCAGCCCCACCGCCACGCGCGGGATCGCGGTGGCCAGCTGGACCAGCTCGGCGCGGCACGGGGCCGGCATGGTCGCGCCGAGCGCCGCCGCCATCCCGGCCACGTCGGCGTAGCCGATGCCGGCCGGCGAGAGCCCGTAGTCGGCCGCGAGCTGGTCGAGCTCGCCGCCGCCGGCCAGGCTCCGCTGCGGCGCGCGCTGCCCGAACACGAGCGGCAGCCACAGCGTGCGCTGCGCGGGGGGGATGAGCGCGACGACCAGGTCGCGGCCGGCCACCGCCGCGATCCACGACATCGCCTCGTCGCGCGCCACGTAGTAGCGCTGCCCGCCCAGCGCCGCCCGCTCGACCGGCTGCAGCCGCGGCGCCATGTGATCGAGCGCGGCGGCGAAGCGGGCCGGGTTCGACAGCCGGATGCGCACGACCGGGTTCATGCCGAGGCCGTAGAGCGCGCCGGTGGTGGCGGGATCGAGCCCGATGGCGGCCAGCTTCTCCGGCGTGGCCTTGCCGCCCAGCTCGGCCAGGAGGGCGAGCTGGAGCCGCACCAGGAAGGGGAACCGCTTCATCTCCGCCGGCCGCTGGCGCCGCAGCCGCTCCACCGCCGGCAGCACCTTCTCGTAGGCGGCCAGGCGCGAGACGTACTCGCGGGCCGCATATCCCGCCGGCACCGGCGCCAGCGCGGCGAACAGGTAGGGCGTGTCGGCCGGGATGAGGCGCAGGAAGTCGGGCCTCGGCAGGGCGGCCGCGGCGCGGCCCGAAGGCGACTGCGGCGACGACAAACGCGCGCCGGGCGGCGCAGCCTGGCCCGCCTGGGTCGGCTGCGCCTGCGGCGCCGGCGACGACGAGCAAGCGGCAGCCAGCGAGAGGAGGATCGGCCAGCACCACCGGCGCGCGAACATCCCGGCAAGGCTGCCTGGCGGCCGGCCGGCGCGTCAACGGCGACGTGCGCCGGAAACGCCGGCGGTCGCCGTCGCCGGCCGGCGCCGCGTCCTACTTGTGCAGGACCATGTACGTCGTCACGCCGCCGCGCTGGACCAGCAGCAGGGCGCGCTCGGCCGAGCCGCGCGACAGCTCGCCGAACCGGCCGGCCGAGGCCACGCGCTCGCGGTTGACCTCGAGGATGACGTCGCCCGGGCGCAGGCCCGCCTCGGCCGCCCGGCTGTCCGGCGCCACCTCGGTGACCACAACGCCCTGACGGACGTCGCGGCCGACGTCGAAGCGCTGGCGGGCGGAGGCGTCGAGGTCGGCCACCGCGACACCAGCCAGCGGCCCCTCGCCCTCGGAGCTCCGGTCCCCGCCGGCCGCGGCGGTGCGCGGCGCCTCGCCGAGCACGGCGGACAGCGCGACCTTGCGGCCGTTGCGGAGGACGTCGATCTTCACCGTCCCGCCGACCGCCGCCGACGCGACCAGGTTGCGGAAGCGGCCCGCCGAGTCGACCTGCTGGCCGTTGAACCCGACCACCACGTCGCCCCGCGCGAGACCGGCCCGCGACGCCGGGCTGTCGGCGGTCACGTCGGACACCAGCGCACCGCGCGGGGCGTCGACCCCGAGCGAGCGGGCCAGGTCGGGCGTCAGGTCCTGGATGGCGACGCCGAGGAAGCCGCGCTGGACCTTCCCGGTCCTGATCAGGCTCTCCATGATCGGGCGGGCCATGCTCGACGGGATGGCGAAGCCGACGCCCTGGTAGCCGCCGCTCTGCGACAGGATCGCGGTGGTGATGCCGACCAGCTTCCCCTCCATGTCGACCAGCGGTCCGCCCGAGTTGCCCGGGTTGATCGCGGCGTCGGTCTGGATGAAGTCCTCGTAGTCGAGGATGCCCATGTTCGCCCGGCCCTTGGCCGAGACGATGCCCATGGTGACCGTCTCGCCCACGCCGAACGGGTCGCCGACGGCCAGCACCACGTCGCCGAGGCGGAGGCGGTTGGAGTCGCCCCACGGCAGCGCGGTCAGCTCGCCGACCTTGCCCTCGAGCTTGAGCACGGCCACGTCGCTCTTCGGATCGCTGCCCAGCACCTTGGCGTGCAGCTCGCGCTGATCGGACAGGGTGACGCGGATGTCGTCGGCGTGGTCGACGACGTGGTTGTTGGTGAGCACGATGCCCTGCGGCGACACGATGACGCCGGAGCCGAGGCTCTGCTCGCGCCGGTCGCGCGGCATGCCCTCGCCCTCATCGCCGTCGCGGCCGCGGCCGTGGCCGCCGGGCATGCGGTCGCCGAAGAACTGGCGAAAGAACGGATCCGATTCGAAGGGCGAGAGGCCCGGCCCCTGCCGGCCGTGCACCACCCTGGTGGTGGAGATGTTCACCACCGCCGGCATGACGCGCTCGGTGACGTCGGCGATGGAAGCGGCACCGCCGCGCGCGGCGGCGAGGGCGAGAGCGGGCTGCGGGAGCGACCTGGCCGGGGTGGCCGGACTGGCGGCGGCCTCGGGAGGCCCGCTCCGCGTGCAAGAGGATGCGGCGGCGAGCAAGAACGTCAGGATGACGAGCGCCGCCGCGAACGAGAACTTCGGGCGCATTGTCATTCTCTCCTGTCTGCTTGTGGACGTCGGTGTAACCGCTGCGCGCACGTCTGCCATTCCCGCCGCCCGCGCGCTCACCCGGACGGGGCTGCATCCGCCGCATGCCGCTCCGCGCGAGGCGCTGCGTGAACGTGTGGCATCGTGCGCGCGCCCGCGCGCGGCGATCGCGCACGAAGCGTTCACTGCGAGATCGGCAGCCGCGATCGAGGCGCGAGGGCGCAGGTGTAGAATGCGTGTTCAAGAGTCGACCGCGTTGGCACGACTCAGCCCGGGAGGAGGAACGCATGCGTCGATCAGCAGCGCTCCTGGCCGTGGCCTGTCTCTTTCTCGGGGCGGGTTGCGGCAAGGAAGAAGAGAAGAAGCAGGACGGAGACAGCAAGACCGCCGCGGCCGCGCCGGCCGGAGCGCCGGCGTCCGCGACCGCATCCGCCCCTGACCAGGCCGCGCCTGCGGCCGCCGCAGCCGCGCCCGCCGGCGACGCCGCCGTCGACCCCGCGTCGCTCGCGCAGAAGGTCGGCGTCGAGCCCGGCCCGATCGAGCCCGACGCCAACGAGGGCGCCGCCGCGGTGGTGTCGAAGGCCGACGGCAAGGTCGAGGTCCGGCGCGTGGGCACCGAGACCTGGGAGGAGACCAAGGCGGACGCGCAGCTCTACCCCGGCGATCAGATCCGCGCCGCCGACGGCGGAATGGTCACCGTGACCCTGGTCGACGAGACGTCGGTCGAGGTCGCCGAGCAGAGCGCGATCGCGATCGGCTCGCGCGAGGCGACCGAGGATCCGGCGTCATCGGCCTCGGTCCTCTACGGCGTGGCCCGCTTCAGCGTGGCCGAGCGGGCGCCCGGGGAGGGTCCGTTCATGGTCTTCGCGCCCGGCGCCGTCGTCGCGACCAAGGGCACCATCTACACCGTGGGCGCCGCGGCCTCGGGCGTCACGCGGGTCGGCGTCGAGAACG
>DATFRY010000061.1:0-8252 GCA_035262925.1 Kofleriaceae bacterium
CGGAGAACGTGGCGGTCGAGGTCGGCTACGCCCATCCGATCGATCTCGCCTCGTGTCAGAGCCTGTTCGAGCAGAGCCGCTTCTACCTGTTCTGGGGGGCAGACGACCGCGTCGACACGGTGGCCGCGCCGCTCGAGCTCAGCGCCATCGAGCACCTCACCCGCCTCGAGATCACCCTCGATCGCCCGGCGGTGGGCGACACGCTCAAGATCGCCGCGCTCGACGCGGTCGGCGTGCCGATCGAGCTGGCCCCGTCCTTGACGCCGTCGCGCCGGGTGGTCGGTTCGCTCATCCCGCTGACCCAGGCGCAGTGGCTCAAGCGCCTGGTCTACTTCCTGCCGCAGACCAGCCTGCGCGGCCACCGCGTCGCCCTGACCGACCGCGGCCTGCTCGTGGTGGCAAGCCCCGACGTCGACGTCATCCCGCTGGGCACGCCGCTGGCCGAGATCACCTCCGGCCTGCTCGTGCCGCTCGGCTTCGATCTGGTCCCGCGGGTCGCGCCCGACGTGCTCGCGCGCAACCTCGGCCACGGCGCCGGCATGTTCACGGTGTTCCCGCCCACCGGCTCGCCCTTCCAGATCGGCGACACGGCGCTGGTGCCGCTCGAGCGGCGCGCGCTCGCCAAGATCGAGATCGGCACGGTCGACGTCATGGACGCACGCGCCGAGGTCGCCGGCGAGCCGTCGGTGACCAACGATCCGGTGGGCCGCTTCGCCCTGTGGGGCTACCGCACGCCGGCCCGCGACGTCCAGGCCGGCCTGCCCGCGCTCCCCCCCAGGCGGCGCGGTGAGAGCGGACGGCAGGGAGACTGAGCGCGTTGGCCGACCGCGACCTCGTCGACTTCCTCCGCCGCTTCATCCTGCCGCTCGTGCGCGGCGGCGACGTGGCGGTTGGCCGCCCGATCGCCGTCGAGGAGCTGCCCTCCCTGGAGGCCCAGATCCCGCACTCGAGCCCGGAGCTGGCGCCGGTCGACGACGCGCGCACCGAGGTCGTCGCCGAGCTGGTCGTGCGCCCGCCCGCGATGGTGTTCGACATCGACGAGCTGTCGCTGGCCGCGTGCGTACACAACCTGCTCTTCCTGGTCCACCCGCGCGCCGACACCTGGGCGGTGTCGGCGTCCGCGCGCCGGCGCGTGCTCGAGACGGCCCAGGAGCTGGCCGGGCGGCCGCTGAGCCACAGCCGCAGCCGCGTGCTCGCGCGCCACGGACTCCTTCACAACATCTTCCGGGTCAACCGGGTCGACACCAAGATCTCGTGGTGGACCGGCAGCGCCACCTTCCTGGGCCAGAGGCCGCCCCAGCGGCTGCGCACCTGGCGCACCCTGCGCCGCGTGCGCGAGGAGCAGACGGTGGCCGGCTACGACGACCTGCTCGGCACCGTCGAGGTCGCGCCGGTGGTGAGCGCGCTCCTGCGCCGCGCGCCGCTCACCCAGCTGCTCGCGATGACGCGCGAGGGGCCGGCGCTCTTCTGGGAGGACGCGGTGTTCCTCCTGCGCGATGCGGAGCTGGCGCGCGCGGTGGCCTATCGCGCGCTGCGCGGCAACGAGCCCCGGCAGGTGGTGGCCGCGCCGGCCCGCTACGCCGCCGCCCTCGAGCAGATGCTCGAGCGCGCCCCGGCCGAGGCCGACGTGCGCGCGGTGGCCGCGTTCCTCGTCCACCTCAACGGACTCCTCGCGCTGTCCGAGGCGGGCGACGGCGAGGCCGGCCGGTCGCCCTTGCTCTCGGGCGTCCTGTCGCCGGAGCGAGCCGGCCAGCGGCAGCGCGGCCTGGCCACCTTCTTCGCGCTGCCCGCCGCGCTGTCGATGGTCGATCCGCGCCTCGCCATCCCGCCCGGCGTCGAGGAGGACGCGGTGCTCGCCGACCGATGGATGCGCCACCGCGCCCAGGTGCTGGAAGGAGTCGGCGAGGCGACGGTCGACACCCTGGCGGGGCGACTCCGCCGCCACCTGACCCCGGCGTTGCCTGAGCGCGCCTCGATGTAGTCGTTCGGCGATGCCATGTCGACATCGACTTCCACCGCGTTAAACCGGAGCTCTGCCGCCGCGCTGTCGGTTGCCGGTCGCCTCGGTTCCGGGCGCGGAGCAAATCGATGGTCGACTGTTTCGAATTGTAGTGCTTCGATTTAGAGTCCCTACCAGCGGAAAAACCGGACCATGGTCAGTCCCCCACACACCGCCAAGCTGGGCAGCGAGACCGCCCGGCTCGGTGCCCAGTTCCAGGAGGTGGCGCGCACCCTCAACGCCCATTTCCTGGACAAGCAGGAGATCATCCGGCTCCTCATCATCAGCGCCATCGCGGGCGAGCACCTGGTGCTCATCGGCCCCCCGGGCACGGCGAAGTCCGCGATTATCCGGATGTTCGCCCGGCTCCTGGACGCGCGCTACTTCGAATATCTCCTCACCCGCTTCACCGAGCCCAACGAGCTGTTCGGGCCGGTGGACATCAAGGAGTTCCGCGAGGGCCGGTACATCCGGCGGTCCGAGAACATGCTCCCGAGCGCGGAGATCGTGTTCCTGGACGAGATCTTCAAGTCCAACTCCGCGATCTTGAACTCGCTCCTCACCATCATCAACGAGCGCAAGTTCACCAGCGGCCCGCAGGTCGCCGACGTCCCGCTCATCTCGCTGTTCGCCGCCTCCAACGAGGCGCCCAACGACGACAACCTGTCGGCCATGTTCGACCGGTTCCTTCTGCGGGTCCTGTCGGAGAACCTCGACTCCTATCATTTCCACGAGCTCCTGGCCCGCGGGGTGGCCAACGAGATCCGGCTCATGACCGAGCGCCCCAGCGTGCCGGGAGGGCTTCCGCCTCGTCCCGACCTCCTCCGGCCCATCCTGTCCGCGCGGCAGCTTCGCGATCTGCAACAGAATTTCGATCGCGTCATGGTGTTCCCGGACGAGTTCATGGCGAAGTACAAGGGCCTCATCTTCCAGATCAGGTCCGAGGGCGTGACGGTGTCGGACCGGCGCGCGGTCAAGCTCCTCAAGCTGTTCGCCGCGTCGGCGGTGTTCGACGGGCGCCCGAGCGTCAGCGACGGCGACTTCTTCATCCTCCGCCACATCTGGAACAACCTCGACCAGGCCGAGCTCCTGGCCGAGATCGTCAACCCGGTGGTCGACGCCTATTACCGCGAGCATCCGGACGAGCGCCGCTTCATCGGGCCGCAGGCCAGCCTCGAGGATCTCCTGGGCGAGCTGTCGCTCATCCGCGAGCTGCTCACGGCCGGGGGTGAGCTGAGCGACATCCAGCTCTTCTCCCAGCTCAAGAACCTCAACGAGATCAAGGCCGCGCTGGCGGCGATCCACAACGAGACCGCGCATCGGATGATCCGCGAGGTGGATCAGCTCCTGGAGAGCGTCTTCGCCTCCTCGAAGTTCGGGGTGTGAGCGGGGCGCGCGTCATGTCCCCGGTCCTGCACATCCTCATCTTCGATGATGTCGTGGCTGCGCGCGGGGAGACGTTCCACATCCCCGGGCTCGACGTCACCGTCGTGGCGCACGCCGACGACGCGGTCGGCGTGGTGCACGGCAGCCCGACGGTGCCCGACGTGGTGTTCATGGACCACGCGATGGGGCGCGGCCGCAAGAGCGGGACCCAGGCGATCGAGGAGCTGCGCGCGGCGGGCTACGCCGGCCGCATCGTGGCCATCTCGAGCGACCCGGCGGCCAACGCGGAGATGCGCCGGGCGGGCGCGGACGAGGCGCTCGGCCAGAAGGCGCAGCTGCGCTCGTACCTCGTCCATCTGGGCGAGAGCGCGCTCACCCATGCCGATCCCGCCTGAACGCAGCCGCTCCTTCCTGGCTCGCCAGGTGGGGACCCTCGCCCTGTCGCAGGTACAGGTGGACAGCCCGATGGCGGCGGTGCGCGCCGCGGTGTGGTTCAACGCCATCTCGCGCCTCGGCATCCACCTGCCGCTGTTCGTGGTGCACGACGTCGGGCTCTTGCTGACGACGCCGCGCGGGCCGACCGGATGGACGCTGGGCCCGCGGCGCGGCGCGCTGGCCCGCATCAACCCGCCGCCGCCGATTCGCTCGCTCATCGAGGAGTACCTCGAGCTCCTGCGCAACCTGTCCGGCTCCGAGGTGGTGGAGAAGGTGGCGGGCTGGCGGCTGCGCGACGAGCTGGTCGCGGTCCTCCTGTGCCGCGCGCTGGGCGACACCTACAACCGCTGGCGCGACCCGGCCAAGTCGGCCGGGGTGGAGGAGCTGCCGCTCGACCTCGGCGTCTACAGCGACGTCGACCCGGCCGAGCACTTCCGCGAGTTCGATGCCAAGCCGCTGTGGGCGTTCCTCGAGCACCTGGCGCGCGAGTCGCTGCACGTCTACACCTCGGTCGAGCTCATCGACCTGGACACGGTGAAGCTGCTCGGCCTGTTCAAGGAGGACACGGCGACCGGCTCGGAGGCGCTCGGCGCGTCGGTCGACCTGGTCGATCTGTTCGCGGCCCTGGGCTCGACCGAGGCCAACGACGTGGCCAACTTCTCGCTCGACCTGCTCCCGTCGGTGCTGGAGACCAAGCGCGCGTCGGGGGCGCAGACCTTCTCGGTCGACGGCTACGCGTCGATCGAGCGCAAGGGCAACCTGGACTCGCTGGTCCTGTCGGAGCTGGCCTACGACCAGGAGATCTTCGAGCAGAAGGTGGTCGACCAGGAGCTCCTCTACTACGGCCACGAGCGCCAGCGCGAGGACGAGCGCCGGCTGCAGTACATCCTGGTCGACTCGTCGGCGTCGATGCGCGGCAAGCGCCAGGTGTTCGCGCGCGGGCTGGCGCTCACGCTGGCCAAGAAGCTCTCGCTCGAGGGCGACGAGATCTGGCTGCGCTTCTTCGACTCGCGGCTGCACGAGCTGGTCAAGGTCGGGCGCTCGGGCGCGCTGCCGGTGCCCTACCTGCTCTCGTTCCGCTCCGAGCACGGGCGCAACTACGCCAAGGTGTTCCGCCAGCTCCTGCTCGAGCTGTCGCGGCTGCGGCGCGACAGCCGGCGCCAGGTGGTGGTCTACGTCATCACGCACGGCCAGTGCCACATCGCCCCCGACCTGGTCGCGGCCATGGCCCAGCAGGCCTACCTCTACGGCATCATCATCCTGCCGTCGTCGGAGGTGTCGCTCGACTTCCTGCCGCTCCTCCACCGGCACCAGATCGTCGAGGCCACCGCGCTGTCGTCGCGCGCCGGCCGGCGCGAGCGCGCGCTCGACATCGTGGGCGACACGTCGTCGACCGCCAGCACCCCGGCGGTCCGCCTGGAGGCGGTGCGTGGCGCGTGACGGCTTCGGATCGATCGAGAGCACCGCGGCGCTCGCCGAGGGCCTGGTCGCGCAGGGGCGGCTGGCCGAGGCGGAGCGGGCCTACCGCGAGCTCATCGCGCAGACCCACGTCATCGACTACGAGTACGACGACTGGCTGCGCCGGCTGGCCGAGATCTACCGGCACCTCAAGCGCCGGCGCGAGGCGGGCTACGTCTACCTCTACCTGCACTACTTCGACCTGGCGCGCGACAGCTTCCCCGGCGGCGAGGGCGCGTCCGAGCGCGCGCGCGTGCTCGAGGTGGAGAAGCGCTGGGCCGAGGCGGCCGAGCTGTACGCGCAGGAGCGCATGCCGGTCCACGCCGCGGTCTGCTTCGAGCGGGCCAAGCAGTTCAAGGCGGCGGCCACCACCTGGGAGTCTTTGACCCGCCACGCCGCGCTGCGCGACCGCCCGTACGAGCAGGCGCTGGTCCACTTCAACTACGGGATGTCGATCGAGCGGCAGGGGGGAGACGCGGCCATCGGCCGGCGCGCGCTGGTCGACAGCCAGCGCCGGCTCGAGCAGGTGGCCGACGACTTCGAGACCCGCGGCGAGCGCGAGCGAGCGTTCGACTGCTACCAGATCCTGCTGAAGCTGGGCAAGGAGTCGGGCCAGTTCGAGAACCTGGCCGAGGGCTACCTCAACTGCATCCGCGTCCTCAAGGACGACAACCTCAAGTTCTACGTCCTCCAGTACTACGAGGACTTCATCAAGCTTGCGCTGCAGCGCACCGAGCTCCACGCCGCCGCCTCGCTCTACCAGGAGGCGGCCGACTTCGCGGCCCGCACCGGGCTGCCCTACGATCGCCACTACCAGAGCAAGGCGGCCGAGACCTGGGCCCGCTTCGCCGAGCGCTACCTGGCCGACGGCGCTCCCATCGAGCTGGTCGAGAACGCGCTCCTGGCCGCCATCGGCTGCTACTCGGCGGTCGGGAACTACGTGCAGGTGCGGACGCTGTTCGAGCGGCTGGCCGAGCTCGACCTGGGCGACAAGAAGCGGGCGCGCTACGCGATCATCGCGCGCCGCTACTCCGGCGCCCACCCCGACCTGGGCGACGCGCCCGAGTTCCCCGAATATCTCAAGCAGCAGCACGCCTACGCCGACATCTGGTTCGTCGACCTCATCGAGTGGGAGCTGGCCGGCGATCCGCACCGGGTGGCGGCGTCGATCATCGGCGATCTGCGCTATCCCGACGGCATCCGGCGGCGCGCGCTGGTCGTGGTGCTGACCCTGGCCGACGCGGCCAGCCGGCACGACGAGGGGCGGCCCGAGACCCTGGCCAAGGTGGCGGAGCTGCTCGGCGAGCTCCAGTCCTACGCGGCGCTCAGCCCGCTCGAGCGGCTCTACGAGCACGAGGAGCCGCGCGTGCGCCGCGCCGGCGTGCGGGCCCTGCGCTTCCTGTTCTTCAAGCGCTCGTTCGTGCTGATCCGGCGCGGCCTGGCCGACCCGGAGGCGACGGTGCGCGACGCGGCCATCGACGCGCTGCGCGGCCTCCACTTCCCGCACGCGTTCAACCCGCTCGCGCGCATCTACCGCGAGGCGGACGACCCGCGGGTCAAGGCCACCGCGCTCGAGTCGATCGGCAAGATCCAGAGCGTCGAGGCGGGCGAGTTCCTGCTCATGGTGGTGCGCCAGGAGGACGGCGAGCTGCGCGAGGTGGCCAAGCGCGCCCTGGCCGCGTTCGACAACACCGACGTCCTGCCCATCGTGCGCCAGTACGCCCAGATCGAGACCAACACGTCGGTGCGCGAGGCGCTCGACGAGCTCCTGCGCACGGCCCGGGCCTGATGGCGATGCGACCCTCCGGCGCGCCGATGACGGGCCTGGTGGCCGCGCTCCTGTGCGCGGCGTGCGGTCAGCCGGATGCACCGCCTTCGCCGGCGGCCGCGGCGTCCACGCCGGCGGCCGCGGCGTCCACGCCCACGGCGCGCACCGCCGGGCGGGCGGCGGCATCGCGCGCGGCGTCTGCGAAAGCGTCGCCGGCAGCGTCGGCCGAGGGCTGGCCCGCGGACGGGTCGGCGGCCCAGGGCCCGGTGCCGACCAGGGTCCATGGCATCGTCCGCGACACGGCCGGCGCGCCGGTGGCGGGGGCGACGGTCGCCGCGGTGGAGGAGACCGCGGCGGTCGCGGCGGCAGTGGTGACCAGCGGCGCCGACGGTCGCTTCCAGCTGACGGTTCCGTGGGGCCGCTACGCGCTGACGGCGACCGCGCCGGGTCACGTGGCCGGTTACCGGCCGGTCGAGCCGTGGGCGGGGGCGCCCGAGGTGAGCGTTTCGCTCGGCGGCCCGGGCTTCACGCTGTCGGGGCGGGTGAAGAGTGCGGCGCCGCTGCCCGCCGGCACCAACCTGGTCGTCTTTCGCTACTCGGACGTGCAGGGCGACATCTTCTACGCGCCGCTGGATGGGACCGGGCGCTTCGCGGTCCAGCTGCCGCCGGCGACCTACGCCCTCACGATCTCGGCCCGGAGCTTCCTTGCGCCGCCGACCCGGGCCGAGCTGACCCGCGATCGCGCCGTCGACCTCTCGGTCAGGCGCCTGGACCCGGCGCCCGACGAGGTGGTCGCCTGGATCCGCCGGAGCGGGATCCCGCTGTCCGGTGTGGAGGCCGGCGCCGGCACCGCCGACATGGCGCCGCTGGCCGCCAGCATCGGGCGGGCCCGCGTGGTCGCGTTGGGCGAGGCGACCCACGGGACCCGCGAGTTCTTCCAGATGAAGCACCGGATGTTCGAGTATCTCGTGTCCGAGCGGGGCTTCACCGTCTTCGCCATCGAGGCCAACTGGCCCGAGTCGCTGGCGGTCAACAGATATGTCCTGACCGGGGAGGGAGATCCGAAGGCCGCGCTGGCCGGCCTCTACTTCTGGACCTGGAACACCGAGGAGGTCCTCGCGCTCATCGAGTGGATGCGCGCCTGGAACGCGGATCCGGCGCACGCGCGCAAGGTGAAGTTCTTCGGCTTCGACATGCAGTTCAGCC
>DATFRY010000062.1:0-5964 GCA_035262925.1 Kofleriaceae bacterium
ATCGGGGTCCTGCACGACGAACTCGAGCCGGCCGCCCTCGCGATCGCCCCACCGCCGCCAGACCTCGCGCGGCCCGCTGTGCAGCGGCCAGCTGGCGGCGGCGAGCGCCGCCATCGTCTCGGCGACGTTCGCGACGTCGAGCTGGAACATCACGCCGCGGCCGAACGGCCGCTCCATCGCCGCGGTCTCCCAGCTGCCGGAGCGCCGGCAGAGCATGATCTGCGCCCCCTCGGGCCGCTCGAGATAGACGAAGCCCTGGTCGAGCCGGTGGTACGCGACGCCGAAGCCCAGCAGGTCGCGCCAGAAGGCGAGGCTCACCGCCAGATCCTCGACCAGCAACTCGCTGACGAGCCTGGCCCATCCTGCTTTCGGCGGCGCACCCTCGCTCACGGTTCGATGGCCGCCATCTTCTCGCAGGTCCGCTTCCCTTGCACGCGCGGCCGGTCCGGCGGCAGCGGAGAGCGCAGCCCGTGCTACTCGACCGCGTCGAGGACCCAGATGGTGGCCGGGAAGGCGACCCCGTGGTCGTCCGTCCAGTGGGCCATCGCCCGCGACACGTCGCGCACGATCGCGCCCTCCGCCTTCTCGAAGTGGGACCACAGCGCGGGCGTCGGCATGCTGTCGAGCTCGAAGCGGACGAACTCGGCGACGCCGGGATACCGGCACACCTCGCTGTGGCTCTCGACCTGGACCTCGTGGAAGCCGGCGCCGGTCGCCAGGGTGCGGAGCTCCTCGCCGTCCTTCATCTGGAAGATCGACCGGAAGATGTCGCCCGCCTCCTGACTCACGTGCACGTCGAGCGCCTCCTGGAGGGCCACCCAGCCGGGATTGACCTCGATGCCGCGGAACACGCTCAGAGCGAGGCGGCCGCCGGGAGCGAGCACGCGGTGCATCTCGCGGACCGCCGCCGCCCGGTCGGGGACGTACTGCAGCACCCACTGGCACAGCACGGCGTCGAACGACGCGTCCGGCAGCGGCATCTTCTGCATGTCGCCTTCGACCCACTCGATCTCGGGATGGACGAACACCGAGGCCTGCCGCGCCACGTCGAGCATGAGCGAGTTGAGGTCGAGGCCCGTCACCTTGCCGTGCCACCTGACCTCGCAGACCGCCATGCGCGCCACCACGCCGGTTCCGCACCCGGCGTCGAGCACGCGCTGTCCGCGCCTGAGCCCGACCCGCTCCACCAGGTTTCTCGCGAACGGCTCCGCGCAGGCCGGGATCATGTACTTTTGCCAGGCCACCGGTGCGTTGCCGCTGACCTGCCAGCCACTCTTCGGGCTCTCTGCCATACGCTGGTCCTTTCCTCGGCGAGCTCCGTCGGACGCGGCCAGGTCAGGGCTCGACCAGGCCTCGGCTGGCGGCGCTCGCGCTCGCGACGACGTCGTTCACGATCGACTCGACGTCCTCGGGCGCGAGCGCGCTGCCGCGCCCCCTCGGGCTGCCGCCCACGTTCTGCGCGCCGCCCCAGCCGGCCGGGTCGACGGGCTGAAAGCCCTCGGCCTGGTTGAGCGCCGCCAGCAGCGCGGGCACCGGGAACCCGACGACGTACTCGGAGCGCCGCCACAGCGAGTAGAGGTAGCGCTCTCCCGAGGGGCCGGCGCGGCCGAACAGCTCGACGGCCGCCCGCGTTCCGCTCGCGACCATCATCTCGCGCGCGGTGGGGTGGGTGACCTCGGCGAAGACCCAGCCCTCGCCGCCGCCGATGCGGCGGTAGTCTCCGTTGGGCGACAGGCGCTCGGCGCGCCCGATCGCGAAGCAGTCGAGGCGATGGTGCACATCGCGGATGACCTCGCGCATCGCATCGCCGGACATGCCGGCGATGTGGGCCCGCGCCCGCGCATACGGCTCGAACACCCAGCGCACCTGCCCGAGCAGGTCGCCCTCCTGCGGCATCGGATAGGCTCCCGCCGACATGTCGAGCAGATCCTCGATCTGGCTGATCATCCGCACGAGCGGCTCGGTGGCGCGGTCCGGGTTCATCAAGATCCACGTGGCCAGGCAGACATCCTGGTCGCAGTCGTTCACCCACAGCTCGGCGCACCGGGCGCCGTGCCGCCGGAACAGGTCGTAGAGGCCGAGCACCACGGCGCGCCGGGCCTGCTCGCACGTCGCCGACATGCAGCTCCGGTCCACGCTCTCGTGGTGGTTGAAGTTGCGGAACGGCCGCGCGGGGTCATCGATGAGCCACGGCTCGCCGAACACGTAGCCGTCGAGCGCGATGCTGAACGGAGGGTGAGTCGCGAGGAACTCGTCGCGCATCAGGGCGGGGCCGGGCCGTACGTTCAGGACGATCGTCATGTGGGCACCGGCGGCGCGTCAGCTCGACGTCTCGTCCTCGTCGAGGAGGGCGAGCGCGAGCTCGTCCTCCGCCTGGCGATGCGCGCAGCGCGAGCAGTCGAGGTGCATGGACGGACGATATCAGGGACTGGCCCGCGCGGACTTCTGCGACGTCGTGCTCGATCGGCCGTCACCCGATTCGCGGCCGGCGCCGCGGACTTGCAGAATTTCGGCGTCGATCGACTCGCGGGCTGAGGGGATCCGGTCCCGTTCGGGGCGTATCTCGAGCCGGGGTAGGGACGCCCCGGCCACGCCGTGTCTCGGCGGTGAACCGGGAAGGACCGATCATGCGCGCTGGAGAGGGGATGTTCGCTTTCGTCGTGGTCGCGGTGGCTGCGGGTGCCACGCTGGCCGGAGGGTGCACGCTGGCGACGTCGGCCGGCGGTGAGCTGTCGACCTTGTCGGCGGCGGGCGGCGAGCCGGCCGCCGCGGAGCCGCCCGCGGGCGGCGTCATCGAGGCCGGCTGCGGCTTCAACGGCGGGCAGCTGCAGGGAGACATCGGGGCGGACTTCCAGGTCGCGTGCCCGGACGGGTGCGCGGCGCAGGGCGCGACCTGGGGCAGCGACGTGTACACGGCCGACTCGGCCATCTGCCTCGCCGGGATCCACGCCGGCGCCATCCCGGCCACCGGCGGCATCGTCGAGGTCCGCATCGAGCCGGGCCGGCCCGCCTATCGCGGCAGCGCCAGGAACGGCGTCGAGTCCTACGACCACGGCGCGCATGCCCGGAGCTTCGCCGTGCTGAACGCGAAGGAGCCGCCGGCCAGGGTGGCGGCCGCCGCGTCGGCGCCGGAGGTCATCGAGGCTGGTTGCAGCTACAACGGCTCGCAGGTGGTCGGCGAGGTCGGCGCGCACGTCGTGGTCGCCTGCCCGTCGGGCTGCTCCGGTCAGGGCGCCGTGTGGGGCAGCGACGCGTACACCGTCGACTCGTCGGTGTGCGCCGCCGCGGTCCACGCCGGGATCATCGGCGACCAGGGCGGCGAGGTCGGCGTCTCGCTCGAGCCCGGCCGCCCCGCCTATCGCGGCAGCACCCGCAACGGGGTGCAGTCGTACGACCACGGCGCCCACCGCGAGAGCTTCCGCGTCGATCGGCCGTAGTCGGAACGCGGTCGGAGCGAGAAGGTCGGCTCCGGATCTCGCGCATCCGATCGCGGCGAGGGCTGGTGGCCTGTCGCCGCCGGGGCCAGAACGCTGGCCATGTGAATCGCGTCACCGGGGCGTCCGGTGCTCCGGACGCTCGCGACGCGCCCTTCCTCTCGAGTGGCCGCCGGTGCTCGAGATCGACAGAGTCACGCGCATCAGGGATCGCTTCGAGTTCAGGGTCGATCTGGTCTGGAGCGGCGCCGAGGGCGACCTGGTCGAGCTGCATCGCAACAACGTCGTGGTCGATCTGCCGGACAACGACGGCGTGTACCGCGACCGCTTCCGCAGCCTCGAGACGTCGTTCAGCTGGTTCGTGTGCGAGCTCGGCATCCAGCAGTGCTCGAACCAGGTGGTCCTCGACGTCGGTCCGGGCCCGAACGCGGTCGAGGCCACGGTGACCACCGAGATCGAGGGCAGGACGATCGTGGCGAAGGTCCCGATCCACGACGAGTAGGCGGCGCGCGCGAGCCGGCCGAGGAGCGGCGCCATCGATCTGCGCCGCTCCTCCTCGTCCGCGCGAGGGGCGGCGCGGAACAGGTACCGCCTCGGTTGCACGGCGATGCACCCGCGCGCGGTCGCGCAGGCAAGCAGCCAGAATATCGGCCACTCCGAATGTGAGGACCCGCGGCACGACCCTTGCTCGACGTCGGGGAACGCGCGCGGCCCGTCGCCGCGCCCTCACCACGGAGGTCATTGTCATGCGCAGTAGATCGAAGATCCGACTCGCCGCTCTCGGCGCGCTCGCGTTCGTGTCGTTCGCCGTCGCCGGATGCGCGCTGGACGAGGGAGACGACGAGGGCGCGGCCGCCGTCGACGACCCGACCGGCGAGATCGAGGCGACCGTCCCGCGCCACGCCGTGGTCGTCTGCGACAGCGCCAGCTTCTACCAGAACTACGACTCGTCGAGCGGGCCGGCGAACCTCATCCGCGTCCTCGGCCGCGGCAACAAGATCGGACACACCCCGGGCGCGCACCCGGTCCACAACGGCTGGGCCGCGACGCACGACTTCGGCCCCGGCGACTGGGGCTTCATGCGCATCGAGTGCATCGGCGGCTACGACTCGTGGTGAGTCGCCGCCGTCGTCCCGGATCCCGAGAGAACCGACAGTCAAGGAGAGCATCGATGTCCATCACACGCACCGCACTTCGCGCCGGCATCGCCGCCGCCGGTCTCGCCATCGCCTTCACCGCGCTCACCGCGCCGACGCCGTCCGCCGAGGCGGCCAACGGGACCGTCGGCCAGCGCGAGACGGTCTGCGCCGATTCGCTCTACTTCCGGACCGCGCCGCATGACGGCGCCTTCGACGGCCAGCTGTTCCGCCCGCAGACGTTCCTGGTGAAGGGACCGAAGGTCGGGAACTACATCTACGGATTCGCCTACGGCGACATCAATCGCAACGGGTGGGTGGCGGACGGCTGGTTCTGCCCCTTGTGAGGCGGGGCCGCCCTTGCGGCCCGGTCGCCGCGCCCGCGCGAGGCCCGCGCGGGCGCGGTGCAGTGCTCGTGTGAGGCGAGACACGTGCGGCCGCGAGCCGCCCTCTGCCGGCGGCCATCCGGGTAGGATGAACACCTACGCGATTTTTTGGTGAGAACCGCGCGCGACCTGGCGCCACCCCACTCCTCCAGGGAGTGCCGATGCCCAGGAGCCTGTCGAGGATCGCGGCCATCTTGCTGGCCATGTCGTTGCTTCTCGTTCCGTCGATGGGGCGGGCGCAGAGCGGGGCGCAAGGGTGGCGTGACTCGCTCAGCAAGGCGATCCGCGCCAAGACCGCGGAGGTGTCCGCCAAGGTCAAGGAACGCGGAAACAGGATGGTGCAAAAGGCCGCCGCCAAGGTCGAGGAGAAGGGCAACAACTTCGCGCGGAAGGCCGCCGGGCGCACAAAGTCGCCCCCTGCGCGCGGCGGCCGCCCTGCCACGCGCCGCCCGGCTCGAAGCGACCGACCGGCGCCACGTCATCGACGTCCTGCGACCGCCCCCGCACGGACCCCGCGCGGCGCTCATCGGTGAGCGGGACCGCGACGGCGCCGGCGACCATCACGGGCGTTCGCTGCGCGGTTCGGGCGTGCTCCTGGCCGGGGCAACGCGCGAGCTGGCTGACGAGTCTGCCTGTTCGATCGCGCTCCCCGTGTGCAGAGACGGTTCTCAGGCGCGCGCCGCGGTGCTCCGCTGCGCCGTCGCGATCGCCGTCGGCAGCGCCGCATGCGCCGTCGGCTGCCGGAGCGTCCGGCTCCGACCCGGGCTGATCAGACCGCCGGGCCAGGTCGCACACGAACGGAGGGGCATCGGCACCGGCGATCGCGTCCCTCCGCCGAACGTGGACCGCGCGGCCGCCGACGAGTCGCCGGCGGCGTCGCTGCGGCGCCAGGTGGAGATCGCGGCGGCGGCCATCGTCTGGCTGCTGGCGGGCGGCGTCGTGGGCGCGTCGCTCGAGGGCACGTTCGAGGAGAACGACGTCGTCGCCCCGTCGAGCCCGCGACCATCC
>DATFRY010000063.1:0-22047 GCA_035262925.1 Kofleriaceae bacterium
GTACGCGAACATCGAGGCGGCGGTCGAGGACGCGGCCGCGCTGGCCCGTGCCATGACCATCAAGGCCGCGCTCGGCGGTCTCGACGCCGGCGGCGGCAAGGTCGTGGTGATGGATCATCCCGGGCTCGACCGGCCCGCGGCCTTCGCCCGGCTCGGCCAGCACGTCGAGGAGCTGGGCGGACTGTTCCACACGGCCGGCGACCTGGGCACCACGCGCGACGACCTGGCGGCGATGGCGCGCCGCAGCCAGTACGTCAACACCTCGCACGTCGATCTGACCGGTGCCACCGCGCGGACGCTGGTCCTGTGCGCCGAGGCGTGCGCCGAGGTCGCGGGTCGTCCGGGGCTGGCCGGAATGCGCGTGGCGGTGCAGGGCTGCGGCGCCATCGGCGACGCGGCGGCGCGCGCCCTGGCCGGCGCCGGCTGCGAGCTGGTGGTCGCCGACGTCGATGCCGCGCTCGCCGAGCGCACGGCGGCCGCGACCGGTGCGCGCGTGGCGTCGCCGGAGCGGCTGCTCGTCGAGGACGTGGACATGATCTGCCCGTGCGCGATCGGCGGCGTGATGACCGCCGCGCTGGCCGACCGGCTGTCGGCGTGGGCGGTGTGCGGGTGCGCCAACAACGTCCTGGCCGACGCGGCGGCCGAGCGCCGCCTGGGCGAGCGCGGCATCCTGTTCGTGCCGGACGTCCTGGCCTCGTCGGGCGCGGTGATCCACGGGGTCGCGACCGGGCTCATGGGCCTGCCCGACAGCGCGCCGCTCATCGCGGCGGTCGGCGTGACCGCGCGCGAGGTCCTGAGCGCGAGCCGCGCGCGCGGTGTGCCGGCCACCGCGATCGCCGAGCAGCGGGCGCGGGCGCGCATCGGCGCCGCGGCCGCGCGCGCCGCGGCCGGCGGCCGCTGATCCAGATCATCTAGATCGATACCAGATCAGTCGCCGATGATCTTGATGAGCACGCGCTTGGGCCGGCGACCGTCGAACTCGCCGTAGAAGATCTGCTCCCAGGGGCCGAAGTGGAGCTTGCCCTCGGTGACGGCCACGACGACCTCGCGCCCCATCACCTGGCGCTTGTGGTGGGCGTCGCCGTTGTCCTCGCCCGAGCGGTTGTGGTGGTAGGCGTCCGGGCTGGGATCGTAGGGCGCCAGCTTCTCCAGCCAGCGCTTGTAGTCGGCGTGCAGCCCGGGCTCGTCGTCGTTGATGAACACGCTGGCCGTGATGTGCATGGCGTTGACCAGGCACAGGCCCTCGCGCACGCCGCTCTCGGCCAGGGCGGCCTCGACCTGGGACGTGATGTTGACGAAGTCCATGCGGGCCGGGACGTTGAAGGTGAGCTCGCGGGTGTGGGATCGCATGTCATGGCTCCCGGGCGAGGGCGTCGGCGTCGGCGGCCAGCTGGTCGAGCCGGGCGGCGTCGTCGGAGTCGTAGTAGCCGCGGATGCGCAGCTTCTTGTCGAGCAGGACGAAGTGGGTGTCGTGCGCGATGTTGGGCGTGCCGTCGGCAAGCGCGGCGCCGCGCTCGACCGCGAGGTGAAAGCCGCCCTCGACCGCGGCGCGCACCGCGTCGGGCGGCCCGGTCAGGAACTTCCAGCGCGCCGGATCGGCGTGAAAGCGGGCGGCGAACGCGGCGAGCACCGGCGGGGTGTCGTGCTCGGGGTCGACGCTGAACGACAGGAAGTGGATCGCGTCGCCGCGCCCGGCCAGCCGTTCGGCCAGTCGCTCCATCTTGAGCGTGGTGGTCGGGCACACGCTCGGGCAGCGCGTGAAGATGAAGTGCGCCACGTGCACGCGGCCGCGCAGGTCGGCGGAGCGCACCGGCGCGCCCGTCTGATCGGTGAAGGCGAAGTCGGGGACCGCGCCGAGCACGTCGAGCTCGGCCGCCTCGCCGTCCCCCGACCTGCACCCGCCGAGGGCGGCGGCGAGCGCGCCGGCCGCGAGGGCGGCGGCCACGAGCGAGCAGCGGAGTGCGCAGGCGCGCGACACGAGCAAAGCCTAATTCGAAGCTCCTCGATTTCAAACCGGGCGGCTTCGATTTACGATTCGCGCGATGGCCGGCGCTGGCTTCCTCGGGCTCGCGTGTCCGACGTGCGCGATGGGGCAAGAGGGCGGCGGCGCGAGCGGACTTCTGTTCATCGGCGCGCTGATCCTCCTCCCCCTGTGCGCGGCCGCCGTGGCGGGGCTGGTGATCGGGCGCCTCCTGCGGCGATGGCACGACTGAGCGCCGCGGCCGCGCTGATCATGCCGGTCGACGCCTCGGCCGACGGCTGGCGCATCGATCGACTCATCCACGTGACCGGCCTCATGACCGGCGGCCTGGCCGCGCTCCTCGTCGCGCTGCTCGTGTTCGCGGCCATCCGCTGGCGCGATCGCGGCGCCGCCGGGGCGCGCGCGCCGGTCGGAGGGCAGGGGAACGGCGGCCGCGGGTCGCGCCGCGCGATCCTGGCGGTGGTCGGGGTCACCACGGCCATCTTCCTGGCCGTGGACGGCAACCTCATGGTCACCTCGATGCGCGACCTCTACGGCGTCTTCCTCGCCGTGTCCGCCGCCGAGGCGGAGCCGGGCGCGGTGCGCATCGAGATCAACGCCCAGCAGTGGGTGTGGAACGCGCGCCACGCCGGCCAGGACGGCGCCTTCGCCACCGACGACGACGTCGTGTCGGCGAGCGACGTGCGGGTGCCGGTCGGCCGCCCGGTCATCGTGCAGCTGGCGTCGTCCGACGTCGTGCACTCGTTCTACGTGCCGGCGTTCCGGGTCAAGCTGGACGCGGTGCCCGGGCGCATCGCGACCGCCTGGTTCCGACCGACCCGGGCCGGCGAGTACGAGATCGCGTGCGCGCAGTTCTGCGGCGTCCACCACCACCTCATGCGCGGCACCGTGACCGTGATGGACGGCGCCGCCTTCGACCGCTGGATCGCGGCCGGGTCACGCGACGCGCGCCGCATCGCGGCCGAGGACGCGCGCGCCCGCGCCGAGGAGCCGACCCGCGAGCGGCCGGCCGGCGTCGCCCCGGCCGACGATCCGGCGGACGCGCGCCGCTGGGGCTGGCCCTGGCGCCGCCGGGGCCAGCAGCGATGAGGCGCGCGCCGCTCCGGCGCCTGGGCTCGATCGCTGCCGCGATCGCGGCCGCGACCGATCACAAGGTGATCGCCGTCCGCTTCCTGGTCTCGGGCGTGGCGTTCCTCGCCGTGGGCGGGGCGCTGGCCATGCTCATCCGCTGGCAGCGCGCGTTTCCCGGCCAGCCGGTCCCGCTCGTCGGACCGATCCTCTTTCCCGGCGCGGGCGGCGCGGTGACACCGCCGGCCTACACGGCGCTCTTCACCGGCCACGGCCTCGTCATGATCTTCTTCGCCGTCACGCCGATCCTGGTCGGCGGCATCGGCAACTACGTGGTGCCGCTGGCCATCGGCGCGCGCGGCATGGCGCTGCCGCGGCTGACCGCGCTCTCGTTCTGGCTGTCGGCGGCGGCCCAGGGGACCGCGCTGGCGGCGGTGGCGGCCACGACCCATGCACCGTCGGCCGGCTGGACCGCCTACCCGCCGCTGTCGACCGGCGCGGGCGCGCCCGGCGCCGGGCAGAGCCTGATGATGGTCGCGATCGTCCTGGCCGGGTGCGGCACCCTGCTCGGCTCGCTCGGCCTGGTGACCACGGTGGTGGCGCGGCGCGCGCCCGGCATGTCGTGGCTGCGCCTGCCGCTCACCGTGTGGGGCGTGTTCCTGGCCACCGCGCTGTCGGCGCTGTTCGCGCCGATCCTGGTGGCGGCGACCGCGCTGCTCCTCCTCGACCGGCTGGGCGGCACCCAGGTGTTCGCCGCCGGGCACGGCGATCCGGTGCTCTACCAGCACCTGTTCTGGATCTTCGGCCACCCGGAGGTCTACATCCTCGTCCTGCCGGTGTGGGGCGTGCTCGGCGATGTGCTCGCCTTCTTCGCCCGCAGGCCGGCCTTCTGGTACCGCGGCTCGGTGCTGGCGATGCTGTCGGTGGCCACGATGTCGGGGCTGGTCTACGGCCATCACATGTTCCGCGCCGGGCTCGAGCCGATGGTGGGCGCCGGGTTCGAGGCCCTGACCCTGGCCATCAGCGCGCCGGCCACGGTGCTGATGGTCAACTGGCTGGCGACCCTGTGGCGGGGATCGATCCGGCCGACCTTGCCGATGCTGTTCGCGCTCGGCACCGTGGCGGTCCTGGGGCTGGGCGGGCTGAGCGGGCTCTTCCTCGGCGCCATCACGGCGGACATCTACCTCCACGACTCGATGTGGGTCGTGGGCCACTTCCACCTCATCATGGCGACGGCGACGCTCATGGGAAGCTTCGCCGCCATCCACTTCTGGTTCCCCAAGATGACCGGGCGGACCATGGGGCGGAGGCTCGGCCTGGCTCACTTCTGGGGCACGCTGGTCCTCGCGGTCGCGACCTTCGGCGGCATGCTCGCGGCCGGATACGCGGGCGAGCCGCGGCGCTACTACGACACCGCGCGGTTCGCCTTCCTGGCCGGCACGCGCGGCCTCGAGCGCCACATCAGCTACGCCGGCTTCGCGCTCGGCGCGGTGCAGATCCTGTTCTTCGTCGACCTGGTCTGGTCGGCGCGCCGCGGCCGCCGCGCGCCCGACAATCCGTGGCAGGTGCCGACCCTGGAGTGGTCGGTGTCGTCGCCGCCGCCGGCGGACAACTTCGCCGCGCTGCCGGAGGTGGTGCGCGGGCCGCACGAGCTGGGCGTCGCGGGGCCGGGCGGCCGCGACTGGCTGGGGCAGGCCGAGGGCGCGGCCGCGGCATCGGAGCAGGGCGCGGCGTCGGAGCCCGGCGCGGCCTCGGAGCCGGCCGCGCCATCGAGCCCGCCGGCGCGAACGCCGCCGGTGGCTGACATCGCGCCGGCGGTGGCGATGACCGTCTTCCTCGCCTCGTGGTCGATCATGAGCGGCGCGCTCCTGCTCGCCGGGGTGTCGCTCGGGGCGCGACCCGCCTGGCCGGCCTGGGTCGACCTGGCCGCGCTCGCGGCGCTCATCGCGTGCGCCGCGGTGCTCCACGCGCGCCCGCACCGGCGATGGCTCGCGGTCGCGCTGGCCGTCGCGGCCGCCGTCGCGGAGATCGCCGCCTGGCCGGCGAGCTGGCCGCCCGGGCCCGGAGCGGCGCCGCTGGTCCTCCTGGCCGGGCTGCACCTGGCCCAGGTGGCGGCGAGCGCGGCCTGGCTCGCGGCGGCGGCCCGCGCCGACCAACCGCCCGGTGTGCTCCGCTGGTCGATGTCGGCCGCCGCGCTCCTTTGGCTGCTCCTCCTCGTCGCGGGGCGCGCGGGATGAGGGCCGCCGCGCTCCTGCTCGTCCCGCTCCTCGTGCTCGCCGCGTGCGGCGACGACCCGGCGCGCTATCAGGTCCTCGGCGGCGAGCGCGTCTCGCTCGATCGCCTCGTGCGCGGGGAACGCCTCTACGAGCGGTACTGCGCCGCGTGCCACGGCGCGCGCGGCGATGGGCTCGGCCCGTCGTCCGCGTTCCAGTGGCCGCCGCCGCGCGACTTCCGCACGGCAGACTTCAAGTTCGCCGCCAGCGCGGAGGGCGAGCTGCCGCCCGACGACGAGATCGCCGCCGTGGTGCGGCGCGGGCTGGCCGGCACCGCGATGCTGGCGTGGGACATCCCTGACGCCGAGCTGGCCGACGTCATCGACTACATCAAGAGCTTCTCGCCGCGCGGGCGCGGCTTTCGCGACCGCAGCCGGCGCCAGGTGCGGCCGCCGGTCCCGCCCGACCCGTTCGCGGGGCCCGGCGGCGCCGCGCGGGCCATCGCCGAGGGCGCGCGCCTCTACCACGCCGAGTTTCAGTGCAACCAGTGCCACCCGACCTATGCGCGGCGCGAGCAGCTCGCCGCCTGGGGCGCGGCCGACCGCTCCACCTTCCCGGGCGAACCGGTGCCCCGGTGGTCGGCGACCTATCGCAGCGTGCTCCTGCCGCCCGACTTCATGCGCCACCCGATGCGCTTCGCGCGCACCGCGGCCGACTTCTACCGCATCATCGCCGGCGGCATGCGGGGCCCGATGCCCGCCTACGGGCAGCTGGGAGGCGACAAGGTCTGGGCCGTGGCGCGCTACACCGCGTGGCTGGTCAGCCAGCGCCGCTGATCGCGACCGCCCGGTCCTCTCATCGCGCCGCGAGTCGCCGACGTCGACAGCGATCAGCGCGGCGGCGTCGGCGCCACGTGCGCGCGCGGGCACAGCGTGACGTCGTAGGGCACCTCGACCGGCGTCGCGGCGGTGCCCTCGCTGGGAGCCAGCGCGCCGACCCACAGCCAGTAGCTCTGCCCCGGGTCGACGTTGAGGGTCATGAGCGCGTCGCGCCTGGTCCCGGACAGGTTGCCGAGCTCGACGCTGTACTCCTTGTCGGGACCGCCGGCCGCGAACAGGTAGAAGTCGAGATCGGCGCCCGCGTCGTCGGGCCAGGTCAGGCGCAGCTCCAGCTCGTCGCTGGTGGCACCGGTGGCGACGAGATAGGTGTCGCGGTCGAGGTACGAGTCGCCGTCGGAGGGGATGGCCGCGCTGGTTCCGCGCAAGAGCGCGACCGCGTCCGGCTCGAGGGTCAGCCCGGTCGCCTCGGGCGCGTCGTCGGCCTCGGTCAGAGCGGGCGGGTCGCCGAGGACGATGTGCACCACGTCGTTGCCGCGGCTGTCGGCGCCGTCGCCTGCCTCCGCGATCGGCATCGCCTCGCTCGCCGGGCAGCTCAGCTGGTTCTCGCTGACCAGGACGGCGTAGCCGACCGGGCTGGGCGGCACCGGCGGCCACGCCACCGCGCTCACCCAGTAGCGCCCCGGGTCCGCCTCGATCCCGGCGATGAGGGCAAAGCCGTTGCGGAAGGGAACGCTGGAGATTTGTTGAGGCGGGCCGTCGTCGATGCGATAGAGATCGAGGCCCAGGCTGCTGTCCCCGGCGTCGGAGGCCACCAGCTCGATGCGCAGGTTGACCGGCTCGTCTCCGACCACCTCGAACTCGTAGGCGTCGTAGTCGGCCACCTGGTCGGTCGCCTGGGCCGGGTCGAGCTGCCCGCACACCCAGAAGCCGCGCCCGCCGGCGGCCAGCGAGAGAGAGGTCTTCTCGGCCGAGCCATTGTCGGACGCGAACGGGTTGTTGTTGCTGTCCGCGCTCTCGCGGTGATCCCCGGAGCAGTCGACCACCGCGGCGTCGTGGGACCCCGCATCGCCGGCCGGCGAACCGTCGGCGACCGGCGCGGCGTCCTCTGCCGAGTCGTCCCCGCCGCCGCACGCGCCGCCCCAGGCCAGCACGAGGCCGGCCGCGAACCGCGCGAGGGTCCACTGCTTCGTCACTTCGTTGTCCAGGCTAAGGAGGGTCTACAACCAGGGAATCGACGCTAAAAATACTGGAAGCCCACGCGCGGCGTCCAGCACGCGGCTATGTGGCTGAACAGACAACCGATCCGCCGGCGAGCGGGCAGACGAGCGCGTCAGGTCGCCGGGATCGGGAGCGGCTGGCCGCAGGCCCGGTTGGCCGGCAGGGCCACGTCCATCATGGCCGGGCTGGGCAGGTTCAGCCGCGACATGACCTCGGCGTACTCGGCCGCGCTGGAGACTTGTAGCCGCGGGTTGTGCTCGCGCTCCTCGCCGATCGTGCTGACCGTCCAGCCGCGGTAGTCGTGGGCGGGATAGACCAGGGTCTCGTCGGGGAGGCGGAGCAGGACCTCGAACAGGCTGCGGTGGGCGGCCAGCGCGTCGCCGTTCTGCAGATCGGTGCGACCGGTCCCGCGGATGAGGAGCGTGTCTCCGGTGAACACCCGGTCGGCCATCACGTAGCAGTAGGAGTCGTCGGTGTGGCCGGGGGTGTAGCGCGCGCAGAGCTCGAGCGATCCGGCGCTCAGGCGATCGCCGTCGCGCACGGTGCGCGAGGCGCAGGCGACCTGCGCCTGCTCGCCCATGATGGTGGCGCAGCCGGTTCGCGCGCGCAGCTCGCCCAGGCCGGTGATGTGGTCGGCGTGGACGTGCGTGTCGGCGGCCAGCACGAGGCGCAGGTCGAGCTGGTCGACCAGACAACAGTAATCCTCCACCAGGGTGATCACCGGATCGATGAAGATGGCCTGGCGTGTGGTGGGGCAGCCCAGTAGATAGGTATACGTGCTCGAGTTCTTGTCGAAGAGCTGCCGAAAGATCACTGGACGCGATCGCCTCCTCTGGCGAGGATGACACAGACCGGGCCAGGCGGGCTGTCGAATGAAGATCAGGCGAATTCTAGTCGGGACCGATTTCTCCGGCGAAGCCGAGATCGCGCTCGAGCACGCCGTCCGCATCGCCCGCCACGTCGGCGCCGAGCTGCTCCTGGCTCACGCCGGCAGCGTCATCGACACCGCCGACGCCGCCCTCGCGCCCGAGAGCGCCGCGCTGCTCGAGTACGAGCGCATCGTGGCCCAGCATGTGGCCGAGAACCGCGAGCACCTGGCGCAGCTGGTCGACCGCGTGCGCAGCCGCGGGGTCGACGCGTCGGAGCAGATCGTGGAGGGCTTCCCCGACACCGGCATCAGCGAGGCGGCCGACGAGCTGGACGCCGACCTGGTCGTCATCGGGACGCACGGCCGCACCGGGCTCAAGCGGCTCCTCCTCGGCAGCGTGGCCGAGCGCGTGGTGCGGCTGTGCCGGCGCCACGTCATGGTCGCGCGCCCCACGGCCGACGGCGAGGCGGCCGGCTACCGGCGCATCCTGGTCCCCACCGACTTCTCGCCGCGCGCGGAGCTGGCGCTCGAGATCGCGCTCGAGCTGGCCGATCCCGCGGGGGAGGTCGAGCTCCTGCACGCGTGGAGCCTGCCGGCGCTGACCGGGTCGCTGGTGCCGAGCCGCGCCAGCGAGTCGGCCCTCGAGCCAGTGCGCGCCTCGCTCGCGGCCGGCGCCCGCGACAAGGGGGAGGCGCTCATCGCGCGCCATCCGACGCCGGCGACGGTAGCGCTCACCATCGTGAATGACCAGGCCGCGCGCGCGATCGGCGAACGAGCCGCGACCGGCCACGACCTCATCGTCATGGGCGGGCACGGGCGGCGGGGGCTGCGCCGCTTGATCCTGGGCAGCGTGGCCGAGGCGACCGTGCGCCACGCCCCCTGCTCGGTCCTGGTGGTGCACGAGCTGCCGGGCGCAGGGGCGAGCCCGGGCGCGACCAGCCATGGGACCGGTCGGGACACACGGCAGCGCGCGTGAGCCGCGGTCGGCGCGCAGCCAGCGCGCCGAGCACAGCGCGCGCAGCCGCGCGGTCCGGCGCGTGCTCGCCTTCATCCTGGTGCTCAACGCGGCGGTGTTCGCGGCCAAGGCCATCTACGCGCTGTGGTCGGGCTCGCTGGCCATCGCGAGCGACGCGATCCACTCGCTGGCCGACGCGGCGGCCAACGTCATCGGCCTCATCGTCCTCCGCTTCGCCGACGCGCCGCCCGACCAGGGCCACCCGTACGGCCACCGCAAGCTGGAGGTGGTGGCCGCGGCGGCGATCGGCATCTCGGTGGCGCTGGCGGCGGGGCGCTTCGCCTGGGACGCGATCGACGCCCTGGCCAGCGGACGCGAGGCGCCCCAGACGTCCGTGCTCGGCTTCGTCGTCATCGGCGGCACCTGGCTCGTCAACCTGATCGTGGCGCGCTACGAGGCGCGCCGCGCGCGCGAGCTGGACAGCGCGTTCCTGGCCGCCGACGCCGCCCACACCGCGTCGGACCTGCTGGTCACCGCGGGCGTGGCGGCGTCGTTCACCGGGTCCTACTTCGGCGCTGTGTGGGCCGACCCGGTCGGCGCGCTGGTCATCGTCGTCTTCATCGGCCGCATCGCGTGGAGCATCCTCTCGTCCAACATCACGATCCTGATCGACCGCGCGGTGGTCGACGCCGATCGGGTGGCCGGGATCGCGCGCGCGGTCGCCGGCGTGTCCGACGTCCACCGCATCCGCTCGCGCGGCACCGACGCCGCCGCCCAGGTCGACCTGCACCTGCTGGTCGACGGCGACCTGCCGCTGCGCGAGGCCCACGCCATCGCGCACAGGGTCGAGGAGCGGCTGCGCAGGGAGATGCCGGCCATCCAGGACGTGACGATTCACATGGAGCCGGCCGACGATCCGGAAGAGGGGCTGTGAGACCAGGACCGGAGACCGGGGATCGGGGGCAGGAGACAGGACACCGGAGACCGCCGGCCGATCAGCCGGCGCCGGCGACCAGGCGGGCGTAGCCCTCGGCGATGAGGCTCGGGACCTGCGCCGACAGGTACGTCGCCTTCAGCTCGGCGTCGGTCAGTCGCGCGGCCTTGCGCTCGACCTCGGCCTGGCCGTCGCGCAGGGCGGCGCGGGCGTCGTCGAGGCGGCCGGCCAGCTCGCACACGCGGGCGTGGAACTGCAGGATCTGCTCGGAGCCCTCGGGCTGCTCGGCCTCGCGCTGGAGCGCGACGGCGCGGGCGGTCAGGGCGGCCCCCTCGCCGGCGCGGCCCAGGCGGGCCAGCGCGAGGCCCTGGACCGCGAGGCCGTACACCTCGGCGATCGGGACCTGGGTCTGGTGCGCCATCTCGGTGGCCGAGCGGGCCGCCTCGAACACGCGCTCCGGCGGCGCGCCGCTCTCCAGCTGGGCCAGGCACATGTAGATGAGCGCGCGGATCTGCTGGAAGCGGTCGTTGTCCTCGCGCGCCTGCAGCAGGCCGCGCTCGAACAGCTCCAGGGCGCGGGACAGGTCGCGCTTTTGCAGTGAAACCTGGCCGAGCGACACCAGCACGTCGGCGGTGTTGGTGCGCTCGCCGAACTCCTGCGACACCTTGAGCGCCTTGCTCAGGTAGCGCTCGCCGCGCTCGAGCTCGCCGAGATCGGCGTAGCACTGGCCGATGTTGCCCAGCTTGAGCACCACGCCGGCGCGATCGCCCAGCTCCTGATCCAGCGCGAGCGAGCTCTTGTAGTGGGCGAGCGCCTCCTCCGCCTCGCCCAGCGCGGCCAGCACCAGGCCCATGTTGTTGAGCGCGCGCGCCTCCAGCCGCGCCAGCTTGAGCATGCGGTAGATGACCAGCGACTCGGCGTAGGCGTCGAGCCCCTCGTGCAGCCGTGCCATGTTCCACAGCGCGGTGCCGCGCGTGTTGAGGATGAGCGCGCGCTGGTGCAGGCCCTCGCGGTCGTCGCTGCACAGCGCGAGCGCCTGGTCGCACAGCGCCAGCGCGCCGGCGTTCTGGCCCGACAGCCGATCGATCTCGGCGCGGAGCCTCAGCGCCTCGGCCTCGGCCAGGGGCGCGCCGGCCCGCCGCGCGTGCTCGAGCGCCGGCTCGGCCGCGCGCACGGCCGACGGCAGCCGGCGCACGTCGATGTAGAACTGGGCCAGGCGCGAGTGCACCAGGGCCAGGCGCACCGGATCGGCCAGCGCCTCGGCCTCCTTGCGCATGGCGTCGATCTCGCGCAGCTGGGCCGGCCGCCGGGCCAGCCGGCGCAGCACGTCCTCGCGCTGGCAGCGGGCGGCGAAGCGCAGCGCGTGGTCGGTCGCGGGCAGGAGCTTGAGCGCGCGCGTCAGCTGGCGGAACGCGTCCTGGCTGCCGCCGACGTCGACCGCGTGGGCCGCGGCGCGCAGGTAGGAGTCGGCCGCCAGGCGCGCGTCGCCGGCGAGCTCCAGGTGGCGCGCGATGAGCGCGTCGTCCTGGCCCGGGCGATAGGACGGCGACTCGCTCAGGCGCTGGGCCGCGATGCGGTGGAGGCCGGCCCGCTCGTCCTCGGGCAGGAGGCCATACGCCGCGCTCATGGTCAGGTCGTTGCGGAAGGCCAGCTGCTGGGCGCCGTGGCGGACCAGCAGCCCGCGCTCGACCAGGGCGTCGAGCGAGTCGCTCGCCGGCTGGCCGATGAGCTCCTCGACCAGCGCGGCCGAGAAGCGGCGGCCCAGCACCGAGGCACACACCAGCGCCTCCTTGTCGACCGGCGGCAGCTGATCGATGCGGGTGACCAGCAGCGCCTCGACGGTCGCCGGAACTTGCAGCGGCGCGTCGCGCACGACCCAGCGCAGGAGCCCCCGCGAGGGCCCCGAGGGCCCGCTCGGGCCCGGCTCGCCGTCGTCGGCGACCAGGATGCCGCGATCGATCAGCGAATCGATCATCTCGTTGATGAAGAGCGGGTTTCCGCCGGTGCGGGCCAGGATGTGGCGGGCCAGCTCGCGCATCGAGTCGTCGGGCGCGAACCGGCGCAGGATGAGCTCCATGCGCGCGGCCTGGTCCAGCTCCTCGAGCCGGATGATCTCTGCGCGCGCCACGCGGGCCAGCTCGAGCACGCGACGGTCGGGGCGGCTGGTGAACACGACCAGGAGCGGCCGGGTCGCGCGCAGCGCCAGGTGCTCGCGGAAGAGCTCCATGCTCTGGTCGTCGGCCCAGTGGGCGTCCTCGGTGATGATGACCAGCGGACGGTCGACCGAGAAGTTGCGCTCGACCCGCACCATCACCTGCTTGATGCGCTCGCGCCGCTCGTCGGCGTCCATGTCGGGGGCGTCCTCGACCCGCGCGCCGAACAGCGGCGCCGTGGCCCGCACCACCGCCGGGATCTCGGCCTCGTCGCCGGGCGCGAAGTAGAACAGCCGCGCGGCGGTCTCGAGCCGTCGGATCACCTCGCGCGGCTCGGCCCCCTCGGCCAGCCCGAGCAGATCGCGGCCCAGGTCGGCCAGCAGGCCGAGCGGCGTGAGGTAGGTGGCGGCGCGCGCCGCGCCGTGCAAAAACACCGCCTGGCCGGCCGGGATGGTGTCGAGGAAGGCCCCGATGAGCGCGCCCTTGCCGACGCCGGCCTCGCCCAGCACGACGACGTGGCGGCTGCCCCCGCGCACGAGCACGTCGCGGTAGGCGTCGCGCATGGCCTTGAGCTCGAGCTCGCGCCCGACCAGCTCGCCGCCGGCCCGGCCGCGCTCGCGCAGCCTTTGCACTCGCTCCTTGGGACCGCGCACGCGGTAGACGCGCGCCCGCTGGCCCCTGGTGCCCGGATCGCCGTCGGTCTCGCCGTCGGCCGCGGCGCCGGCCGGCAGCTCGATGGTGGCGAGCTCCTCGAAGTTCCAGTCGTCCTGCGCGACCCGGGCCACCTCGCCGCCGCACAGGATGTCGCCGCCCTCGGCCTCGGTGGCCAGCCTTCGGGCCATGCCGGTCGAGGCGGCCGACAGCTCGAACCCGGAGCGCGCCTCCGCGTTGCGCCGGATGAGCGCGACGCCGCGCTGCACGCCGGCGGCCAGGCGCAGGTCGGGCTCGACGTCGAGCCCGATGGCGTCGAGCGCGTCGATGAGGCCCAGGGCCAGGCGGATCGCGCGCGACGCGTCCTCCTCGCTCGCCACCGGCAGGCCGACCACGCAGGTCAGCCCCGCCTCGTCCATGCGGTGGACGTGGGCCTCGTACTTGAAGGCGATGTCGCGCGCGACGGCCAGGAACTGATGCAGGATGCGCAGGGCCTCGCGCCGGCCCAGGCGGCGCTCGAGCGCGGCCGCGCCGGCGATGTGGCCCTCGAGCACCAGGACGTGCTTGCGCTCGCGCGTCTCGCGCGCCGGCTCGCCCGAGATCGAGGGCGACGACGGCGTCGCCGAGACCAGGCCGCCCGAGAAGGGCGGGATCGACGAATCGCGGGCGCGGCGGCGCTGCGGCTCGGTGCCGCGCGCGACCGGCTCCGACCCCGGGGGCGGGCTGGTCGGCAGCTGCTGCGAGGTGCGGCGCTCCGACGGCGGAAGCGCGCCGGCCAGGAACTGCGCCAGCGCGCCGGAGTCGAACAGGTCGCCGGTCTGGCGGGCCAGCTCGAACTGGAAGCGGCCGAGCGCGTTCTGTAGATCTCTTCCGGTCTGGAAGCGGTCGCCCGGGTCGAAGGCGATCGCGCGCAGGATGATCTCTTCCAGCTCGTGCGGGATCTCGCGGTTGAAGTCGCGCGGGCGCGGCACGGCGCCCTCCTTGACCTGGACCAGCACGTCCTTGCCCTTGCCCGGGAACATCGGGCGGCCGGTGGCGAGCTCGAACAGGACCACGCCGGCCGAGTAGACGTCGGCCCGGCGATCGACGATCTCGCCGCGCGCCTGCTCCGGCGCCATGTAGGCGAACTTGCCCTTGACCACCCCCTCTTCCTCTTGCATGTCGATGGCGCGGGCGATGCCGAAGTCCACGATCTTGACGGCGCCGTCGTGGGACAGGAGCACGTTCTGGGGCGACACGTCGCGGTGGACGATGCCGAGCGGCTCGCCGAAGTCGTCGGTCTTGCGGTGCGCGTAGTCGAGCCCCTTGGCCACCTGCTGCACGATGTAGGCGCACAGGCCCAGCGGGACCATCGCGCGCCGCCGGCTGACCTCCTGCATCACCCGCAGGAGGTCGAAGCCCTCGACGTACTCCATGGCGAGGAAGTAGTTCTCGCCCAGCTGGCCGAAGTCGAACACCTGCACGATGTTCGGGTGGTTGAGGCCGAGGGCGATGCGCGCCTCGTCCACGAACATGGCGGCGAACTGGCGCGAGCGGGCGAAGGCCGGGTGGATCTTCTTGATGACGAGCTGCTTGGACAGGCCCTGGGCCACCGAGGTGCGCGCGAGGAACACCTCCGCCATCCCGCCGATGCCGATCCGGCGGAGGAGCTGGTATTTGCCGAACTGCTCCATGACGGCGAGATCGCCCCGCGCCTCCCTCAAGCTTACGGCGGTTGGCGCCCGGTTTGAAGGGAGCTCGGCTCAGGCCGGGCTCGCCCCGTTGACACTCCCGCGGCGCCGCATCACGGCCGCCGTGGTGAGACCCGGGTCTCGTCCTCGAGCGGCGCGATGCGAAGGTTATCGAACCACGAGTCCGACTGCCAGTTCCCGATCGCGAAGTACTGGTGACCGGGCCCCTCGAGCGGGGCGTCGTCGGTCAGGACCAGGAACGGCGAGGTCATGTCGCCCACGAACCACTCGATCCGCCCGCCGCGCCGCACCAGCTTCCAGTGGTAGCGCGCCCCCTTTTGCACCCTGGGCTCGGTCCGCGCGACCACGTGCTTGCCGTGCTCGTTGCCGCGCGCGAGGATCGACTTCGAGTTGTTCCAGCCGCCCATGACGGCGACGTACCCGGTGGAGGTGTAGGCCCCGCCGTCCGGATCGTAGGACCGGCCGTCGCCGTAGAGCTCGACCTTGATGTCACCGTCCGGGCTGTTCGACCAGACGTCGAGCTCGATGACCGCGTCGCGCGGCAGCGCCCGGCGCAGCCACATCGGATGGTTTTTCGCCCCGCGGGCGCTGAGCGCGCCGTTGACCAGCTGGTACGTGTCGGCGGTGGTCCGCCAGTCGTCGCCCAGGTCGGGGCGCTCGAAGTCGTCGGTCCACGGCGCGGTGATGGCCGGCGGCTCCGCGCCCTGGTCATCGCCGTGCTTGCACGCCGCGGTGGTCGCCGCGGCCGCCGACAGCAGGGCCAGCGCGGCGGCGGGCGTGCCGCGCGGCGCCCGCATCATCTGGTCCCTTTCGGGCCGAGCATGTCCTCGGGCCGGACCGCGCGGTCGAACTTCTCGCCGTCGATGACGCCGAGCTCGAGCGCCGCCTCGCGCAGGGTGATGCCCCTGGCGTGGGCCGTCTTGGCCACCTTGGCGGCAGCGTCGTAGCCGATGACCGGGTTGAGCGCGGTCACCAGCATGAGCGAGCGGCGCAGGAGGTCGGCCACGCGGCGCTCGTCCGCCTCCATCCCGGCCACGCAGTGATCGGTGAACGAGGCGGATGCGTCGCCCAGCAGGCGCACCGACTGCAGGAGGGCGTCGATGATGACCGGCTTGAACACGTTGAGCTCGAAGTTGCCCGACGCCCCGGCGACCCCGATGGTCACGTCGTTGCCGATGACGCGGGCGCACACCATGGTCATGGCCTCGCACTGGGTCGGGTTGACCTTGCCCGGCATGATCGAGCTGCCCGGCTCGTTGGCCGGCAGCGACAGCTCGCCGATGCCGCAGCGCGGGCCCGAGCCGAGCCACCGGACGTCGTTGGCGATCTTCATGAGCGCGGCGGCGGCGACCTTGAGCGCGCCCGAGGTGGCGACGGCCGCGTCGTGCGCGGCCAGCGCCTCGAACTTGTTGGGCGCCGACTCGAAGGCGTGGCCGGTCAGGCGGCTGACCTCGGCCGCCATGCCCTCGGCGAAGCCGGCCGGCGCGTTGAGCCCGGTGCCGACCGCGGTGCCGCCGATGGCCAGCTGGCGGAGGTGGGGCAGGGTGGCCTCGACGTGGGCGAGCGCGTTGCCGATCTGTGCCGCCCAGCCGCCCGCCTCCTGGCCCAGGGTGAGCGGCGTCGCGTCCATGAGGTGGGTGCGGCCGATCTTGATGATGTCGCGCCACGCGGCCGCCTTGGCGGCCAGAGCCTCGCCGAGGCGGCGCAGGGGGGGCAGGAGCCGCTCCTCGACCGCGATCACGGCGGCGATCGACATGGCGGTCGGAAAGGTGTCGTTCGACGACTGCGACATGTTGACGTGGTCGTTGGGATGGACCGGCTTCTTGGAGCCGATCTCGCCGCCCAGCATCTCGATGGCGCGGTTGGACACCACCTCGTTGACGTTCATGTTGGTCTGGGTGCCGCTGCCGGTCTGCCACACGACCAGCGGGAAGTGATCGTCGAGGCGCCCCTCGATCACCTCGGTCGCGGCGGCCGCGATCGCGTCCGCGAGCTTTCGGTCGAGCACGCCCAGCTCGGCGTTGACCAGCGCGGCCGCCTTCTTGACCGTCGCCATGGCGCGGATGACCTCGATCGGCATGCGCTCGCCGCCGATCTTGAAGTTCTCGAACGATCGCTGGGTCTGCGCGCCCCAGTAGCGATCCGCCGGGACCTGCACCACGCCGAGTGTGTCGCTCTCACCGCGAGTCTTCGCCATGGCCGGTATCTACCACAGTCTCGCGTCCCGACCGCACGCCCGGCGCTCAGGGTGAGCACTCGGCGACGGCGCGATCGCGCAGCCCGGAGGCCCGGGCCAGCGCGTCCGCGGTGTCCGGGCGCATGGCGGGGTCGGGGTCGCCCAGGTCGTCGAGCAGTTTTTGCACCTCGGCCAGGAGCTCGGCCGGCCCGCGCTCGCGCAGCTGGCTGGGCAGGAGGAAGTCGCCGCGCCTGCGCGCGCCGCCGAGCAGGACGTGCGGCGGCCACGGGAAGCGGCAGGTCAGCATCTCGTAGAGCACGACCGCCGACGAGTACAGGTCCGACCGCGGGTTGGCCTCGCCGGCCTTGCGCTGCTCGGGCGCCATGTAGGCCAGGGTGCCGACCGCGTCGCGCTGGCGGCGGGCGTGCTCGGCGGTGTGCTCGCCGCCTCCGCGCGGCGCCTCGGCGGCGGGCAGGTGGGCGACGCCGAAGTCGCCGAGCATGATCTCGCTGCCCGGGGCGTCGGCGTCGCGCCGGAACATGAGGTTGGCCGGCTTGAGGTCGCGGTGGACGATGCCGCGCCGGTGGGCGGCGAGCAGGGCGGAGAGGATCTGCACCTGGCGATCGAGCGCGCGGCGCAGGTGGCGCGGTCCGCGCTCGCGCAGGACCTCGCGCATGGTGCCGCCGGCGGCCAGCTCCATCACGATCCGCCGCGCGGTCTCGTCGAGGTCGAGGATGGCGACGATGTTGGGGTGGCGCAGCGACGCGGCCAGGCGGGCCTCGGCGAAGAAGCGCGCGCACGCCTCGGCGCGGGCGGCCGAGGCCAGGTGCGGGTGGAGCAGCTTGACCGCCACGTCGCGGTCGAGCTCGCGGTCGCGGGCCAGGTAGACCACGCCGGTGGCGCCGCGCCCGATCTCGCGCATGAGGGCGTAGCGCGCGCCGGCCGCGCTGCCCCCGGTGCCCGGCATCTCGGCCGCGCCGGCGATGGTGGCGCCGAGCGAGGCCGGCGCGCTCACGCCGCGCTGCGCGCGCAGGCGATCGAGCCGCACGCGCGCGTTCGGGTAGTCGACGTCGCGGGCCAGCACCGCCTCGTAGTGGCGAAGGGCGCCCGTCTCGTCGCCGGTGCGGCGGTGGTGCTCGGCCAGGAGGAAGTGGGCGCGGGCCGCGTGGTCGTCGACCGCGGCCAGCGCCTCGAGGTGGCCCACCGCCTCGCCGAGCTGGCCGCGCCGATCGCATAGATCGACCAGGCGCAGGCGAAGGGTCACCGCGCGGTCGCCGCCGACCGCTGGCATGGCGATGAACTTGGCCAGCCACTGCAGCGAGAGCCGCTCGTGGCCGGAGCGCCACAGCGAGTCGATATGCTGCATGAACTCCTCGCCGGCGACGGCGTCGAGCCGCCGGCCCTCGGCGGCGTCCTCGGCCAGCTGGCCCAGCCACAGCTCCTCCTTGACTCCGAGGAGGGCCGGCTCGGGCGGAGCCTCGCCGGGCGAGAGCAGGGGATGGTCGGTCGCGCCCTCGCCGCGCAGCCAGGAGATGAGGCGGCGCCATCCTCCCGGGGCGGGCGCGGGGGCGCCGGTTCTGGTCGCGGACGCGACACCGGGCGGGCGGCCGTACTCGTCGGTGCCGCCGCCGCGCGGGTCGCGGTCCGAGCTCATGCGACCTCGATCTCGCACGCGCCGAGCGCGACCTCGTCGCGGTGGAGGAGCTGGACGTCGCCGGCCATCAGGCGCTCGCCGTTCAGGACGAGGCTCCCGCCGGGCGGGTGGAGCAGGATCGGCCGGCCGCGGCGGAACTCGAGGATGCCGTCCATGCCGACGGCGGCGAGCGGGATCGCGCGGCCCTCGGCGCCCAGCAGCGCCACCGCGCCGCGATCGAGGCCGCGCTCGATGCGCAGGGTCAGGAGATCGGGCCCGGCGATGAAGTCGATCGAGCAGTCGTCGCTGAGGGCGAAGCTGCCCGAGCCGGTCAGGGGGACGCTGCCGGCCACCGGCAGGCCGCCGATGCGCGTGCCGTTGCGCGAGCCGGCGTCGCGCAGCGCGAAGCGGAGCGCCGGGCCGTCGGGGGCGCGCGCGGCCTCGACCTCGATCTCGGCGTGGCGGCGCGACACGCCGGCCGAGCGCAGCACCAGGTCGCACTGCGGATCGCGGCCGATGGCGACGCGGGGCAGGGCGGCCAGCGAGACGCGCTCGCCGCGGCGCATGTGGAGGGCGACGCGCCCGCCGGTGACCAGGCGCGACTCCAGCTCGTCGAGCAGGCGGCGGTACTCGGAGGTGCCGTCGGCCGAGGCCACGCAGCGGCGGATCGCGTCGAGCGCGGCGTCGCGGGCGCCGCCGCGCAGGTGGAGCTCGTAGTCGGCGAAGGACTGGCGCAGCTCGCGCTCGCGGTCGCTGCGCTCCTCGTCGCGCATGAGCGACTGCTCCATGAGGTCGAGCATGCCGCCCTGGCGGTAGGCGCCGGCGGCGGCGCCCTCGTCGCCCAGCGACTCGAAAGCCTCGCCGGCCGCGCGGTGCTCGCCGGCCTCGAGCAGGAGCGAGGCGGCCTCGCGCACGCGCTCGCGGTCGCGCTCGGTCGCCACCCCCTCGGCCCGGCTCTTGACCAGGAGCGCCTGGCCGAGCGCCCGGGTGGCGCGCCGCCGCTCCGCCGTGCCCTCCTCGGCCCAGTGGAGCGCGTCGCGCAGCGCGGCGATCTCGTCGGCCCGGCTGTGGGCGCGGCTGGCGCGGGCGAGGTGGACCCGCACCGCCGCCTCGCGGTGACCGGCCAGGGCGTAGCGCTCGGCGGCGAGCTCGTAGTCGCCGGCCGCCTCGGCGGCCACCGCGGCGCGGTAGTCGGCGGAGAACAGGCGGCGGAAGATGCCCATCCGGCGAGTATAGCCGGCGGCTTTCACCCGAACGTAGCCCCGCCCGGCCGGCCGCGACCGCGCCGCGCCAGCGCCGCGAGGCGCTCGGCGATGACGAGGAGCGCGGCCGCGGCGGACAGCGCGGCGAGCGGATAGGCGGCGATGAGGTACTGCCGCACCCATGGCGATCTGCCGTAGTACACGCCCTCGATGCGGTGGAGGATCTCGTTTCCGGCGTAGAGCAGAGCGAGGAGCCCGAGCGCGCCGACCAGCACGGCGTACAGCGGCCAGACGCGGCCGCGGAGGAGCAGGATGATGACCGCGATGCCGATCGCGGCCGCGGCCACGCCGCCCACCGCGAAGCTGATGACGAACGACGGCCGGAGGTTGGGGATGACGCGCACCGAGTCGCCCCATGTCAGATCGTGCGGGCGGATGATCTCGAACCGCACGGCCACGATCGCGATCGCGATCGCCAGTCCGGCGACGACGCACGTGTAGAGGATCATCGCCACGCGGGCCACGCGCGTGATCATCGGCTCCAGCATCGGCATCGGCTCGGGCATGGTCCGGCCCCTCCTCACGAACGACGACGACCCCGCATTGTCGGGCCACGGGCGGCCCGGTGGCGACATCGCCGGCCAAAAACCGTGCCCCCGGTCCGTCACCGCCCGAGCCTGCCTCGCCCGCGGCGTGGACGGTGGTGCGCGACCGTGGGTCGGTGGTGGCCGTGGTGGCCGTGGTGGCCGTCGTCCGAATCGCGCTCGGCGTCGGGCCGGGCCGGGCGATGCGGGCCGGGCGATGCGGAGGGGGGTGGAATCGTCGGCCTGCCGTCCGATCGAGCCGAGCGGAGGGCGAGGATCGGCGCGCCGTGGACGTCGAAGCCGTGCCACGGCAGATGGATGCGCATCGGCGACGGCTCGGTGGTGTCGGCGCGTCACCGGCGCGGCGCCGACGCGGTGGCGTTGGCGCGGTGCCGGCGCGGTGTCGGCGCGGTGTCGGCGCGGTGGTGTCGGCGCGGTGTCGGCGCGGTGCCGGCGCGGTGGTGTCGGCGCGGCGCGCTGAGGCGGCGCCGCGGTGCGCTGGTGGCCGCGCGGTGCATGTCCGGGCGAAGCCAAAGCGCCGATGGACGTCGATGCGTCGCCGATGGTCGGCCAACGGTGCGCGTCGATGGAGGCGGCGCGCGGCGCGGCGCGCTGGTCGCCGGCATCTCGTCGCGAGAGGGAGCCACTTGCCCACAGAGATCCCTGCTCCTTGGCGGCCCTGGCCTGGGGTTGAACACCCAACTCAACCAGAAGGAATGTTGCGCAGGCAACCAGGTCGAGCGCAGGCAGGCACCGAGTCCCACGTGGGTCCGCGATGAGCTCACGATAGCTGCACGCCGAGCGATCGGTCGCGGGCCTGGAAATTTTTCCGATCGGGACGATTTCGTTTGACGACTTCGAAGACGCGCGTCGCGTCGGGGTTGCCTTCGCGCTTCGATCGTCGCGCCTGAAGCTCGCAGCCCGTCGCTGGGACGAGATCGAGGGCGCGAGTCTTCGCGCGTCGTCGGAGGTGGCGATCATCGCTCTCAGGGCATCTGAAGAGGTCGAAAGAGTGCGTGCTATGGAGAGTCATGCGCGATGCGATGTGGAAGAGGGTGCACGAGGAGCTGACGCGTCTCGCCCGTGCGAAGGGCGCATACGACGTCGACGAGGCCAGGTTGCTGCTGGAGGCGCAGCGGCTGCGCGTCCACGAGCAGGTCGGCTACGGCACCCTGCTCGAGTATCTCGAGAGGCTGTTCGGCTACGGGCCGCGCATGGCGACGGAGCGGCTGCGGGTCGCGGAGGCGCTGGCGATGCTGCCGGCGTTTCGCGACGCGCTCGCCGCCGGCGTGCTGGCGTGGTCGGCGGTGCGCGAGCTGTCGCGGGTCGCGGTGCCGGCGACCGAGGCGGAGTGGCTGGCCGCGGCGAAGGACAAGACGGTGCGCCAGGTCGAGGAGATGGTCTCGGGTCGCAAGCGCGGCGGGCGGCCGACCGACCGGCCCGAGCCGGTGACCCGCCACGTGCTACGGCTCGAGGTCTCGTCCGACGCGCTGGCCGCGTTTCGCGACGCGCGGCGGCGGATCGAGCTCGAGGTCGGCCACTCGCTCGACGACGACGCGGCCATCCTCATGCTGGCCCAGTACGCGCTGCGCGGATCGGACGACCCCGGCCGTGCGCCGTATCAGGTCGCGATGACGGTGTGCGTGGACTGCGGCCGGGGGACGCGCGACGGATCGGGCAAGGAGCTCGACGTCGAGCCGCACCGGATCGAGGCCGCGCGCTGCGATGCTCAGGAGGTCGACCTCACCCACGTGGGCGCTGGCGCGCCGGCTCCGGCGACGCAGACCATTCCGCCGCGGATTCGCCGGCTGGTCTGGCGCCGCGACCACGGCCGCTGTCAGGTGCCCGGGTGCCGGGCGGCGAAATTCTTGGAAGTGCACC
>DATFRY010000064.1:0-26092 GCA_035262925.1 Kofleriaceae bacterium
CGTGATGACGCCGCGGGCGATCGCGCAGGCCAGGCTCCGCCCCCTCGGCGCGGTCAAGGGCCACGCGATCGGCGCGTCGGGGGCGCCCACCGCGGCCGCCGCCTACCGGATCGGCGCGCTGCGCGCCGGGTCGATCGAGCACCGCGACGTCCCGGTGTTCGCGGCCGAGCTCGACATGCTCGAGGACGATCGCATCGCCGGCGTGCTCGGGCGCGACTTCCTCGGCCGCTACCGCGTGGAGATCGATCTCCGGACCGGCGTCATGGTGCTGCGCGATCCGGCGAGCGAGGCTCCGCTCCCGGACGGCACGCGCATCGGCTTCCGCGACCTGGACGAGGGGCTCATCGGCCTCGAGGTCAGCCTCGACGGCAGCCCGCCCGTCCGCGCCGTGCTCGATCTCGGCGCCCAGGCCAGCATCGTCAACCGCCGGGCCGCCGAGCTGGCCGGCGTCACCCTGGCACCCGCCACCGGAGCCACCGCCATGGGCGTCGGCGGGGCCGCGGCCAGCCTGTCGCCGCAGCGGTTCGAGCGCATCCAGGTCGGCGCCGCCGTCGTCGCGGGTCGCACGCTCTACGCGGGCGACCTGCCGGTGTTCGCGTCGCTCGGCATGGCGGATGGCCCGGCAATGATCTTCGGGCTCGACCTGCTCGCGCCCGGCGTCATCGCCATCGACTACCGCCGCCACCTCCTGGTCCTGCCGCTTCAGCCCCGGCCCGCGGTCAGCACCTCGTCGCGCAGGTAGTCCTTCTTCTTGCCGGCCGCCTCGCACACCAGCTTGGCCGCGCACCAGCCGGCCGCCATCTCGCCCTCGAGGCCGAGGCCGGGGAGGATCTGGCTCGAGGCCACGGCGAACTGCTTCATGCCGATCTGGTAGGACAGGCCGGCGACCCCGAGCAGCGGCTGGCGCGGCAGGCGCCACAGCGGCCGCGGCGCCACCGCGTGGGCCAGCTCCACCGGCTCGCTCGCGCCGCCGGCCGTCTCCGGCGGGGCCGACTCGTGCGGCGAGTGCACGAGGCGAACGTGCTCGGAGTAGAACGGCATCACCGCCTCGAGGCGCTCGCGCACGCCCACCCGCAGGCTGGCCAGCGCGTCGTCCAGCGAGCCCGCGTCCTGGGCCAGGCAGATCGCCTGCACCGTCATCGCCACCCGCGCCTCGGTGTCCGGCTGGTCGACGAACACCGCGAGCGCGTTGTCGCCGTGGAGCGGCGCCGATGGGTCGGCCAGCATCAGCGCGTTCGAGCCCAGCCCCTCGGGCACGCCCATCTCGTCGAGCACGAGGTTGAGCGTGTAGCGATAGGCGCCGACCGGCACCCCCTCCTCGGCCTCGGCCAGGCGCCTGCGCATCTTGCGGTCGGCCAGCGGCGCCATGTCCGACACCGGCATGGCCGCGATGACGTGCCCCGCGCCGAGCTCCTCGCCGCCGGCCAGGCGCACCCCGGTCACCTTGCTCCACGAGGTGGCGAACGACTCCACCTCGGCCGTGCGGATCTCGCCGTTGTGGCTGGCGAACTTGTCGAGGAAGATGGCGCGCAGCGCGTCCCACCCGCCCGGCAGATGGGCCAGGCCCTGCCGCCACTCGGCGAACGCGCGCGCGCAGGCCACCGGGCTGAGGTCGCGCGGATCGGTGTTGGTGGCGAACACCGCCGGCAGGGACAGGAGCGCGCGGTCGAGGTCGCGGTCGAGCCCCTCCTGCCACTCGTCGGCCAGGTCGAGCAGGCGCCCGCCGACCCGCCCCATCTCGCGCCGCTCCCAGAAGCCGGTCGGTGGCACCGCGATGTCGAGCGCGAAGATGGGCTCGAGCAGCCCGGCCACCTGGCCGGCCCGCTCGCCCGCGGTGAGCAGCACGCCGGCCTGGCGCAGCTCGCGCTCCCCCTCGCGCGCCAGCACCGCGTCGTCGATGTCGATGGCCAGGCGCACGTCCGGCCCGACCAGCTGGAACGGCGGCTGCGGGTGGAACAGCTTGCGCTTGAGCAGGTGCTGGAAGTGGAGCTCGTCGAGCACGCGCCGGGTCGCCCCGCCCCCCAGCCCGGCCAGCGGCAGCGGCTCGATGGGCAGGCGATAGGGGCCGATCTGGTAGCTGGTGGCCGCGCGCGGGCCCGGCGCGTAGAGGACGCGCAGCCCGCGCCGCGCGCACAGGGTCGCGGCGACCAGCCCGCTGAACTCGTCGCCCAGCACGATGAGGTCGTAGTGATTGGTCGGCATGATGGCGCTCGGCGTCAGGGCGGTCAGGGCGGGAGGATGAGGACGCGGCGTCCCTCGACGCGCAGCCGGCCGGCGGCGAGCAGGCGGGTCGCCTCGGGCAGGAGCCGGTGCTCGTGCGCGCGGATGCGCTCGTGGAGGCTCGCCTCATCGTCGCCGTCCTCGACCGGGATGGCGGCCTGGAACACGATCGGGCCGGTGTCCACCCCGGCGTCGACCAGGTGCACGGTGCAGCCGGTGATCTTGACGCCGTAGTCGAGCGCCTGCCGGGGCGCGCTCACCCCCGGAAACGCCGGGCACAGCGCCGGGTGGGTGTTGAGGATGCGCTGCGGGAACGCGGACACGAAGTGCTCGGTCAGGATGCGCATGAACCCGGCCAGCACCACGCCCTGGATCTCGGCGGCGACCAGCTCGGTGAGGAGCGCGTCCTCGAAGCTGCGCCGGTTGGCGTGGACCATGTGATCGACCAGGACCGCGCGCACTCCGGCCGCCTGCGCGCGCGCGAGCGCCGGCGCCGCGGGTCGGTTCGACACCACGAGCGCGATCTCGGCCGGCGCCAGCTGGCCGCGCGCCTGCGCGTCGAGCAGCGCCGTGAGATTCGTGCCCTGACCGGAGACGAGGACGGCGAAGCGCATGGACCCCCTTGTCAGATGAATTCTACCGGTCCGGCGCCGGCGGCGCGCCGTCGCACCGCGCCCACCACCGCGGGGGCCTGGCCGGCCCCGCGCAGCACCTGGAGGGCCTGGTCCGCCTGGGCCGGGGCCACCGCCACCACCATGCCGAGCCCGAGGTTGAAGGTGCGGCGCAGCTCCGCCTCCTCCACGCCCGCCGATGCGATGAGCGAGAACACCGCGGGGACCTTCCATGTGCGGCGGTCGAGCTCGATCGCGAGGTCGTCGCCGGGCAGCATGCGCGGCGGATTCTCCACCAGGCCGCCGCCGGTCACGTGGGCCGCCCCCTTGAAGCGGATCCCGGCCCGGCCGAGCGCGGACAGCGGCCGGTTGTAGAGCAAGGTCGGGCGGAGGAGCTCGTCGGCCACGCTGGCCCCGCCGAGCTCCGGCGGGCGGGCGTCGTGGCCCAGGCCGAGCACCTCGAGCAGGACCTTGCGCGCCAGCGAGTGGCCGTTGGAGTGCAGCCCCGACGACGGCAGCCCGATGATGGCGTCGCCGGGCTCGATGTCGCGCCCGTCGCGCAGGTCGGCGCGCTCGACCACGCCGACGCAGAAGCCGGCCAGGTCGTACTCCGACTCGGCGTAGAGCCCGGGCAGCTCGGCGGTCTCGCCGCCCAGCAGGGCGCAGCCGGCCTCGCGGCACGCCCCGGCCACACCGCGCACGACGCTCTCGGCCACGTCGACGTCGAGCCGCGAGGTCGCGAAGTAGTCGAGGAAGAAGAGCGGCTCGGCCCCGGTGACCGCGATGTCGTTGACCGACATGGCCACCAGATCGATCCCGATGGTGTCGTGGCGGCCGGTGGCGAACGCGGTCTTGAGCTTGGTCCCGACCCCGTCGGTGCCGCTCACCAGGATGGGATCCCGGTACCCGCCGGGGATCGCGCAGGCCCCGGCGAACCCGCCGATTCCGGCCAGGACCTCGGGTCTGGTGGCGCGGGCGGCGAGCGGGCGGATGCGCTCGACCAGGCGACCGCCGGCGTCGATGTCGACGCCGGCGCCCTTGTAGGTCCACCCCATCGGCGCGAGGTTGCCCGGCGCGCGGCCGGCCGGTCAAGGCGAAACGCGGCGCTTCGCCGGCGGCGGCTGCCGCCCGACTCCATATTCTCAGGGCGAGTCCGTCGACGGGCCCAGAACGCACCCTCGGTCGGCCATTCGGGCCTTCGGCTGGCGCGGCGCGCGAGGAGGACGCGGGCACCCCACGCAGCCAGCCTGGCGATGGCCGGAGGTGATAGGATGCCGCGACACGTTGTCTGGTCGTGCGTCCGAGACGGTGGTGGTCGACCTCGTGGTCGTGGCGCACGACTGCGCCGGTTCGCTCGCCCCGACGCTGGCCTCGCTGCCCGCGCGCGAGCTGCGCTCGGTCGTGGTGGTCGACGCCGGGTCGACCGACGCGACGCCGCTGGTCGCGCGCGACGCCGGCGCCGTGCTGCTCCACGAGCGCAGCGACGGCTACGGGGCAGCCTGCCGGCGGGCGATCGCCCACCTCGAGAGCCTTCCGCGCCCGCCGGACGCCGTGGTGCTCATGGCGGGCGACGGCTCCGACGACCCGGCGGACATCCCCGCGCTGCTGGCGCCGATCCGCTCCGGCGGGGCGGAGCTGGTGGTCGGCGTGGCCGGAGGCGGTGCCGGCGCCGCCGACCGGATGGCGCTCGGCCTCATCGGGCTGCTCTACCGGCAGAGGTTCGGCGGACTGGGCGCGTTTCGCGCGGTGCGCTTTCCGGCGCTGGTCGCGCTCGGCCTCAGCGAGCGCGGCGACGCGTGGAACGTGGAGATGACGGTCAAGGGAGTGCGCCTCGGGCTCCGCATCGCGGAAGTGCCGGTATCGCCGCGCGTCATCCACCTCTTGCCGGGCTCGCGCGCCGCCGAGCTTCGCCACTCGGTGTCGTCCACGAGTCGCATGTTGTTCCAGATCCTGCGCCACGCGACGGCCCGCTGACCTCCCGACAGCCTCCCTCCCGCCTCCCCGGGCGGGCGTTGTCCCACGCCCCTGGCTGGGCGATACTGACAAATGGGGGGGTCGGGGATGCAGGATAGCGGGCTGCTGGATCGGTACGTCTGGGAGTACGCCCCGGGAACGGTGATCTTCCGGGAGGGGGACGCGGGCCGCGAGATGTACGTCATCCAGAGCGGCCAGGTGGAGATCAGCCGCGAGATCGGGCAGCGCCACCAGGTCCTCGCGGTGCTGCCGGCCGGCGAGTTCTTCGGCGAGATGGCGATCATCAATGACCGCCCGCGCTCGGCGACCGCCACGGTGACGCAGCGCGCGCGCCTGCTCGTCATAGACAGCCGCACCTTCGAGTCGATGCTGCGCCGCAAGACCGAGATCGCGGTCCGCCTCATCAAGGCGCTGGCCGGCCGGCTCGAGCGCGCCAACCAGCAGGTCGAGCTGCTCCTGCTCCAGCACTCCAACCACCGGGTCGTGCAGTGCCTGCGCCAGCTGGCCGAGGAGCACGCCGTCGACGGCGAGCTCGCGGTCTACATCCCGGCGGCGCACACCGAGATCGCCGATCGCGTGGTGCTGCCGCCGGACGAGGTGATGGACATCCTCCAGCGCCTCGCGCTGGCGCGCCTGGTCGTGCACGCGTCCGAGGCCGGCGTCGACGGAGACGGCTATATCGTGCCGGAGGTCGGCCGGCTGCGCGAGTTCATCGAGTTCCTCGAGCTGCGCGAGCGCTTCGGAGACTGAGAGCGGGCGCCGGGAATCTACGCGGCGATGACGCCGTCGCGGATCTCGATCGCCTTGCGCACCAGTCGAGAGCGCTCGTCGCTCTTCGAGTGGATGACCGTCTCGATCTCGGGCGCCATCTGGCGCAGCTCGCCGGCCAGCTCGAGAGGATCTTTCCCCGTCAGGATGGACGAGATGAAGACGACCAGGAAGGAGCCCTCCCAGATCTGCCGCACAGCCTCCGAGGTGGATTCGGCCTGGATGACCCGGAATCCCTCGGCATCCAGCGCGCGGGCGAGCTCCTCGCGATCGCTGGCGATCTCATCGACGATCAGGATCCGGTCGGAAGAAGGTTCGCTCATGTCGCTTCCAAAAGCAGCGCGGAAACAGCCCCGCAGGTCGTCTAAGGTTCGGCAAGCACTCTGTTTTTCATATCAGACTTGCCCGCCACGCGGAAGAAAAATGGCCGCTCTTCCTCAGCGCTGGTTGCACCACACATCAGTTATTGGGTAGAAGGGCCACCGATGGCCTGGTGGTCGCGCAAGAAAGGGCTCAAGGCCGAGCAAAAGAAGTCTGTCCCCAAGGGGCTGTGGGTCAAGTGCGAGTCGTGTAATCAGCTGCTCTTCGAGGGCGAACTGGAGGAAAACCTTCAGGTTTGTCCGAAATGCAGCTTTCACATGCGCATGCCCACGGCCGCGCGCATGGCCATGGTCCTGGACGACGACACCTTCGTCGAGGCCGACGCCGACCTGGCGTCGAGCGATCCGCTCGACTTCCGCATCAACGGCGTGCGGTACCGCGACTCGCTCAAGGCCAGCGCCAAGAAAGCCGGGCCGGCCGACGCCTACGTCTCGGGCTCCGGGACCATCGAGGCGCATCCGGTCGAGGTCGGCTTCTTCGCGTTCGAGTTCATGGGCGGCTCGATGGGATCGGTCGTCGGCGAGAAGATCGCGCGCCAGTTCGAGCGCTCGATCGAGTCGCGGCGACCGTCGATCGTCTTCTCGGCGTCGGGCGGCGCGCGCATGCAGGAGGGCGTGCTGTCGCTCATGCAGATGGCCAAGACCTCGGCCGCGCGCTCGCGCCTGCGCGAGGCGTCGATCCCGTACATCTCGGTGCTCCTGCACCCGACCACCGGCGGCGTGGCGGCGTCGTTCGCGATGCTGGGCGACATCATCCTGGCCGAGCCCAACGCGCTCATCGGCTTCGCCGGCCCGCGCGTCATCGAGCAGACCATCCGCCAGCAGCTGCCGGAGGGCTTCCAGCGCTCCGAGTTCCTGATCGAGCACGGGATGCTCGACCAGATCGTCGAGCGCAAGAACCTCAAGGCCACGCTGGGGCGGATGCTGGCCTGGTTCGCCGGCACTCGCAACGGTCGCGCCGCCGCCGGTTGATGTATGTCCGCGGCTGCGGGCAGCGATCGCGACTACGAGGTGCTGCTGGCCCGACTGTACGCGGCGCGGCGCTTCGGCATGCACCTCGAGCTCGAGCGGGTGACGAGCTGCCTCGCGCGGCTCGGCCGCCCGCAGGCGCGCTTCGCCGCCATCGCGCAGGTGGGCGGGACCAACGGGAAGGGATCGACGGCGGCGTTCACCGAGTCGATGCTGCGGGCCGCGGGGCTGCGCACGGCGCTCTTCACCTCGCCTCACCTCTCGCGCCTGTCGGAGCGCTTCCGGGTCGCCGGCGACGAGCTGGCGCCCGAGGCGCTGCTCGAGGCCGACCGGGCGGTGACCGGCGCCGCCGCGGCGGCCGGCTTCGACCTCACCTTCTTCGAGCGGCTGACCGCGATGGCGGTGTGGGCCTTCGCCGAGCAGGCCGCCGAGGTCGCGGTGCTCGAGGTCGGCCTGGGCGGCAGGCTCGACGCCACCACGGCTGTCGGCGCCGGCGTGGCGGCGGTGACCGGCGTGGCGCTCGATCACCAGGAGCACCTCGGGTCGACCCTGGACGCGATCGCGCGCGAGAAGGCCGGCATCTTCCGGCCGGGTCAGCGCGCCGTGGTCGGCGCGGCGGGCGAGCCGGAGGCGGTGCCGCTCCTCATCGACGAGGCCAGGCGCGCCGGCGTGGCCGCGCTGACCGTGGTCGAGGCCGGCGCGATCGCCGCCGTGGCCGGGCCGCTCGGGCTGGCCGGCGCGCACCAGCGGGCCAACGCGGCCTGCGCCCTCGCCGTCGCCGATCACCTCGAGGCGGCGCTCGGCCGCGCGGTCGACGGTGACGCGCGCCGGCGCGGACTGGCCGCCTGCCGCCTGCCCGGGCGCATGGAAGAGGTCGGCTCGTCGCCGGCGGTCGTCATCGACGGCGCGCACAACCCGCAGGCGGCGCGCGCGCTGGCCGCGGCGCTGCGCGAGCTGCCCGCCGCGCGCCGCGTGCTGGTCCTGGCCGTGTCGCGCGACAAGGACGCCGGCGGCATCTCGGCGGCGCTGGTGGGCGGCGCGGCCGAGGTCGTGGTCACCGCGACCGGCCACGACCGCGCGATGCCCATCGAGGAGCTCGGCGCCGCGGTGCGGGCCGCGGCGCCCGACCTGCCGGTGCACCGCGCGCCCGACGCGGCGGCGGCGCTGGCCCTGGCGCGCGACCTGGCCGGCCCCGACGGCGCCGTGGTGGCGGCCGGATCGCTGTTTCTCGCCGGTGAGGCGCGGGTGGCGCTGTGCGGCGACCGCGCGGATCCGCGCCCGGTCAGCGATCCGCTGCCGTAGGCCGCCTGCCCGGGGCGGGTGGGCGCCGGCGCCCCATGCCGCGGCGACGCGCATGCTGTGCGCCGCCGCGCGCGGCCGGCCCGCGCCGCCGGGGGTGAAGCGTCCCGCGACGGCGCGGTTGCGCAGGGTCGGGCCGGGGCATACGATCGATGCATGCGCCGGGGTGGGAAGGCGCTCGTGCTGGCGCTCGCGCTCGGGCTCGGGTCGAGCGGCGCCGCACGAGCTCAGGAAGAGGATCGGGAGGATCGCGAGGAAGAGGCGAGCGCTCCGCCCGCGGGGGCGCCCGGGACCTACCAGGGCGTGGCGCCGGGGCAGGGCGCGAAGGAAGGGCACCGGCCGCACCGCGGCCGCACGCCGACGGTGACCTGGCTGGGATTTCAGCCGCAGCCGGGCGGCGCCGCGCGCGTGTTCGTGCAGCTCGACCGCGAGCTCGTCCATGCGCAGACGATCGAGGACGGCGCGGTCGTGATCGCGCTGACGGGCGCGCGCGTGGCCCACAGCAACAGCCGCCGCTTCCTGGACACGCGCTTCTTCGACACGCCGGTGGAGCGGATCTCGATCGAGACCGGCCACCACAGGTCGCCCGCCCGATCGAGCGGCGGGCGGCACAAGGCGAAGGCGCCGCAGCGCGGCGGGCGAGGCCTCGAGCTGGTCATCCGCTTCAAGCACCCGGCAGAGGCGCGCCGGCTGACGGCCAGCCTGAGCGCGGCCAAGGACGGCTACACCTATCTGATGGTGGACGTGCCGCCGGCAGCCGAGGCCAGCAAGTCACAGTAGCAGCCCGACTCTGTATCCTCACGGCGCGTCCGTCGACGGGCCCAGAACGTACCGTCGGTTGGGCCTTCGGCCCGCCCTTCGCCGGCGCGCGCCGCCCTCAGCGGGCCGCGTTCTCGCGCATGACCTGGGCCAGGATCTCCTGCGGGTCGAGCGGCGGGTACTCGGTCTCGGCGAACACCTGGGCGGTGAAGCGCTCGACCGTGGCCTCCGGCGCGCGCCACGCGTCGGGGGGCAGCTGCGCCTTGCCGCACACGCGGCCGAGGAACTCCTCTGCCGTCCATGCGCTCTCGCTCGCGACCTGCGGCAGGAGCAGGCCGCGCTGGCCGCGGCACGAGATGGTCAGGCCGTGCACGCCGATCTCGATCTCGCGCGGGTCGCGGATCGCCACGCGGCCGCCGAGCACCGACACCTCGATGGTGATGCCGTCGATCTCGTCGGGCCGGAGCGGGGGGAAGCGCGGGTCGCGAGTCGCCGCCGCCACCGCCATCTCCTGCACCGCGCGGTAGAGCGGCGCGTCCTCGGTCTGGGTGCCGATGCACCCGCGCAGGTCCTCGCCGGCGCGCAGGGTGACGAACGTCCCGGCGTTGGCCAGGAGGCTGCGGCGGTGCGGCCGTCCGGGCGGGATGCGGCCGGCGCACAGAAACTCGCTCACCGTCGCCCGCGCGATGCGCAGGATCTCCCGCTTCTCATCCGGCCCGAGCACGAAATCGTACGCCATTCCGCCTCCTCGCGCCGACCGCTCCGCCGACCCGCAAAAGAGGATATCCCGGACTAGAGAGGCAGATCCACCTCGATCCAGCGAGCCAGCTGGTCCCTCAGCTTCTCCGCCTCCGCGGCCTGACTGGAGTAGATGTTGCGCTTCTCCTCCGGATCCGTCTTCAGGTTGTAGAGCTCGAAGGAGCGGTCCGACATGCGGTAGATGAGCTTGTACACACCGTCGGCGCTGACCATCGCGGTCCACTCGTGGTTCCACGACGGCGCCGGCATGAGCTGAGCGTAGACCGGGCGCGGATCGAGCGGCTGGCCCAGCACGCGGGGCAGCACGCTGCGGCCGACCATCTGGTCGGGGATCGCCACACCCATGATGTCGAGGATGGTCGGGGCCACGTCGATGAGCATCATCGGATCGTCGATCGCCGACGGCTTGGCGCCCGGGAATCGCATCATGACCGGCACGCGCAGGAGCTCGTCGTACAGGGTCTGGCCGTGGAAGAACATCTTCTGGCCGGCGACCTGATGAACGCCGAACGCCTCGCCGTGGTCGGAGAGCGCGACGACCAGCGTGCGGTCGGCGAGCCCGTTCTTGTCGATGGCGTCGATGATGCGCCCGGCCCAGCGATCGGCGAACGCGATCTCGTAGTCGTACTTCTCGGCCAGACCCGCGTTGCCGGGGAGCGGGAACTCCGGGTGCGTCATGTAGGTCGAGTGCGGTTCGAACAGGTGCACGAACATCGCGAAGCGGTCCTTGCTCTTCGCGAGCTCGGCCAGCCGCGCCTCCACCCTGGGCACGATGCGCGGCGAGGCGCTGTCCTTGTTGGAGGCTGCGATGTCGAGGGCGCCCTCGTTGTCGAAGCGGTCGAAGCCCTGGCGGATGCCGGGCGCGCGGTCCCAGTAGAAGTGGCTGGCGATGCCCTCGGTCTTGATGCCGGCGGCCTTGAGCACCTCGAACAGGAACAGGTTCTCGTCGAGCGGGTCGGCGTAGTTCTGGAAGGCGTTGTCCACCTTGATCTGCGACGGGTAGCGCGACGCGAAGATGGAGGGGAAGGAGCGCGGCGTGTTGGGCGCCTGGGCGTACACGCGGCGGAAGTAGGCGCTCTGGCCGGCCAGGTGATCGAGGGTCGGCGTGAGCGACTTGCCGCCGCGCTGGTATCCGGCCACGCCCAGGCGATCGGCGCGCACCGTGTCGATCGCGATGATGATGACGTTGGCGGGCGGCGGCACCGCGCGCGCGGCCGCCGGCACCTGGTTGGCCTTGTCCTTGTCGGCGCGGCGCTCGCCCCCCGCCGACGCGGGCCGGTCGCCCTCGAGGCAGTTGTCGTCGATCCCGTTGCCCGGGATCTCGGGCGCCTTCGGGTTGACGTTGGGGTTGTGGTCGTCGCAGTCGGGGCCGCCGAGGAAGGGGGAGAAGCCGTCGTGGTCGCGGTCGATGACGCGGCGGCCGATGGCCACCAGGATGCGCGCGCCCTTGCTGTGCTCGTCGAGCGCCGCGGTGGCGGGCGAGCGATCGCGGCGCAGCGTGGCCGCCGGCAGGATGAGCGCGATGATGACGCCGGCGATGACCAGCACGCCGCGGCCGCGCATGCGCTCGCGGGCGCGGGCGAACGGGCCGTGCAGCATGAACAGGACGGCCGCGAACAGCGCGGCGAACACGACGACCATGAGGTAGCCGCTCAGGTTGAGCGCGCGCCAGTCCAGGCGCCGGGTCACGAAGGTGAAGGCGCCGAGCACGCCGACGACCACTGCCGTGACCAGCAGCACCGCGCTGGCCGGAAGCGGCCCGATGGGCGGCACCACGCGCGCCGCCGGTCGCGCCATGCGGAACAGCGGCAGCCACGCGATCGCCAGCATCGGCACCAGCGCGACGGCGACCGCGCCGAGCACGAGCGCGCCGACGCTCTTGCGCTCCACCCCGGCCACCAGCTTGATCGACAGGAACGCGACCACGCCGGCGAACAGGAGCGCGAGCACCGCGGCCGCGACCATGCCGGCGACCAGGTTGCGGTCGAGCTCGCGGTCGGCGCGCAGCCGGTCGAGCAGGCGGCTCGGCGCCGCCGGCCCGAAGGTGGCGCCGACCGCGCCGGCCACCACACCGGCGGTCACGCCGGCGGCCAGCGCGGGCAGCGCGTAGAGGCCGAGCTGGAGGACGAGCAGCGAGGCGAAGCCGGCCTCCCGTGCGGCGCGCGCGGTCAACAAGGTGTCGAGCAGCGCGACCGCCAGACCCGCGAGCAGCGCCGCACCGACGGCGGACGCGAGCGCAGACCGGTACGGGGCGTGGGCGTGGGTGTGGTGGTACGGGGTCTGGTACACGGAACCTCTTCTATCACGATCCAGCAGCGGGCACGATCCAGCGGCGGGGCACGGCCTCACGCCGGCGGCCTGGCCCGCAGGAGCGACACGACCTCCTCTCTGCGCGGAATGCCGGCGAAGCTGCCCAGGCGGCGGCAGGACAGGGCGGCGGCGGCCGAGGCGAAGGCCATGCAGCTGGCGAACGGGAGCTGGGCCAGGAGCGCGGCGGCGAAGGCGCCGTGGTAGACAGAGCCCGCACCGCTGGGGTCGACCTGGTCGACCTGGAAGGAGGGCTGGCGCACGAGCTGGTCGCCGTGCAGGCCGATCGAGCCGGCCTCGCCGAGGGTGATGATGACCGCGCGCGGGCCGAGGCGCTGGATCTCGGCCAGGCTGGCCTCGAGGTCGTCGCGCGGCGCGAGCTCGCTGGCCAGCCGCTCGGAGCAGATGAGGACATCCGACAGGCCGACCAGGGTGCCGACCCCGTCGCCGATGTGGCCGCCGTCGAACAGGACCGGGACCTGGCGGCGAGCCGCGGCCTCGGCCACCCTGATCTGCGCCGACGGGCAGGTGCCGTCGACCAGCGCCGCGCCGGCGTCGGGCAGGAGCTCGTCCGGATCGACGTCGGCCGCGCACAGCGGCTCGACGTCGCCGCGGGTGGTGAAGATCGCGCGCCGGCCGGGCGCGCTGAGCGCGCCGAAGCGGAGCGGCGAGAGCTGCCCGCGCTGGTCGACGACGCAAGAGAGCTCGACGCCGAAGCCGGTCAGCGCGGTGCGCGCGGTGTGGCCCAGGAAGTCGCCGGCCAGCTTGCAGGCCAGGCGGGCGCGGCAGCCGAGCGCGGCGGCGCTGGCGGCGGCGATGGCCGCGCTGCCGCACACCTGGATCGAGATCTCGTCCATCTCGACGGGGCCGCTGGTGTCGGCGGTGCTGGGCACGCGGCAGGCGATCTCGAGACCCACCTGCCCGATCGCCAGCGCGAGGGGGCGTTCGCTCATGCGTGCCGCGCGATCATCTCCGAGCCGGTAGCCGCCTGGCCAGGACATCGTCGGCCATTCGCGGGACGCGGTCGGCGAACTGCTCGAGCGCGCCCACGCCGTCGCGAAACGCGCCCAGCCCGTAGCTGGCGCGGCCCAGGTAGTACGAGGCGGCGGGGCGGCGCGCGGCATAGGCGGCGTCGGCGCACAGCGGGCGCAGGAGCTCGCGGGCCTCGAGGAGCTCGAGCGCCTTGTAGGCGGCGTAGGCGGCCGCCAGGTCGACGTCGCGCCCGCGGTCGTCGCCGGTCCGGACCGGCAGCCTGTCGAAGACGCGCCACGCGGGCAGCCAGCGGCCGTCGGCGAGCAGGGCGTAGGCGCGGGCCAGATCGGCCGCGGCCGCCGACCGGCGCGCATCGCCGCCGCGCGCGAACAGGGCCGGCGCGGGTGCGGGCAGCGGCCCCGCGCCGCCGGCGGTCACGACCAGCTCGGGGTCGCGGAAATCGACCGGATCGGTCAGGCGCAGGAGCCGCGCGATCCGGGCGGTCGCCGCGGCCGGCGCGCCGCTCGCGCCGGCGCGCTCCAGCCAGGTGCGGGCCTCGCGCCGGCGGCCATAGGCCACCAGCGCGCGCGCGAGGTCGAGCTCGGCGGCGCCGCGGGCCGCGCCCTGGCCCAGTCCGGTCACGATCGGCTCCAGGTGGCCGTAGGGCCAGCTCGGTCCGCGCACCGCGCGCGCGAAGTGGTTGCCGCGCACCGAGGCGAAGAGGTCGCGCGGCGCGGTGTGCTCGAGGCGAGCGTTGTCGGCGGTGTTGATCTCGGCGCCGGCGGTGAAGGCGGCGATCTCGCCCGGGCCGAGCAGCAGGCTGGCCAGGAGATCCTCGGGCGCGGCGACGCCGGCGCGGGCGAGCTCGGCGGCCAGCGCGGGCTCCCGCATGCGGCGCGCGAGCGCCGCGCGATCGAGGGCGATCGGCGCGTCGGAGCCGATGAGGATCGTGTCGGTGGTCTCGTCGCCGGGCGTGAACGCGTAGACGTGGGGGAAGGCGGCGGCGAAGGTCCGGTAGATCATCTTCACGCGCCCGGGGCCGAGCTCGTAGAGCTGCGCCCACTGGCAGAACAGGCCGCCGGGGGCCAGGCGCCGGCGGGCGGCGGCGTAGAAGTCGGCGGTGAACAGGCTGGCCACGCCGGCGATCCACGGGTTGGACGGCTCCGACACGATGACGTCGTAGCGGCGGTCGGAGGCCAGCAGCACGCTCCTTCCGTCGCCCAGGAACCGGTGCACGCGCGGATCGGCCGCCGGGTGGTGGCTGACATCGGCGAAGAAGCGGTCGGCGGCCTCGAGCACGGCCGGCTCCAGCTCGGCGACGTCGATGCGCGAGACCTCGGCGGCCTGGGTGATGGCGCCGATGGTCACGCCGGAGCCGTAGCCGACCACGAACACGCTCTGCCGGCGGCCCGGATGGAGAAGCACCGGCATGAGGCCGACCAGGATCTGGGTCGGCATGTCGTGGCGGTCGGAGGCCTCGACCTTGCCGTTGTTCTTCAGCACCCAGCTCTCGCCCACGCGCTCGACCGACACGGTGGTCGACACGCCGTCGCGGTAGAAGGCGATGTCGCGGGCGAGCGGGCCGCCCAGCTCGATCGCCTGGGTCAACAAGAAGCCGCGGAACAGGCCGGCGGTGAAGTCGCTCCGGTTCCAGCCCGGCGCGACGAGGGCGAGGATCGCGAGCGCGCCGGCGGCGAGGGCGGAGGCGGCGCGCCGGCGCGGGCGGGAGGCTCGCCAGGCCAGCGCGGCGCCGAGCCCGGCCTCGAGCAGGGCGGCCCCGCGCAGGCCGGCCTCGACCCCGAAAAGCGGCAGGACCGCGAAGCCGGCGGCGATCGCGCCGGCGATCGCGCCGACGGTGTTGGCGGCGTAGGCCCGGCCCACGTCGCGGCCGAGGCGGTCGAGGTCGCCGACCGCCGCGCGCATCGCGAACGGCATGACGGCGCCCAGGCCGAGCGCGACCGGCGCGATGACGATGCCGGCGAGGAGCGCGTGGATGGTGAGGATGCTGGCGACGTCGAGGTCGGTGCCCTCGAGCATGGCGACCAGCAGGCGGGGCAGCTCGTCGACCACGGCGTGCGACGCGACCAGGGCGGCGGCCAGGGCGATGAAGAGGAGCCCGAGCGGGGCGAGCGGGCGGCGCGTGCGGCTGGCCGCGCGCGCGGCGAGGGCGGCGCCGGACGCCAGCCCGAACAGGAAGACCACCAGGACCAGGGTGAACGAGTAGACCGACGAGCCGAGCACGATGGCGAGCGCGCGGCTGAAGAAGACCTCGAGCGCCATGGCGATCGCGCCCGACAGGCCGTAGGCCCAGAGGGCGAGGCGCCGCTCGCCGGGCCGCGTGGCGGGCGCGGCGCGCGGATCGGAGGCGGAGCTCGCCGCGCCGTCGGAGCGGTCGTCGGTGCCCCCGTCGGCCTCGTCGACGAGATCCGCCTCCGGCGCCGAGCCGCGCAGGACGGCGATGCCGACGATGCACGCGACGGCGAGCGCGGTGGCGGCAGCGACGCGGCTGGTCGCCGCCACCCCGATCGTCTGGACCAGCCAGAAGCCAGCCGCCGCCGCGCCGACCAGCGCGCCGCCGGTGTTGGCCGCGTAGAGCGCGCCCAGCCGCCGGCCGATCGCGCGCACCTCGCCGCGGTGCCGCGTGATGTGTCGCCCCAGCAGCGGCAAGGTCGCGCCCATCGCCGTGGTCGGCACCAGCAGCGCGGCCGCGGCCAGGACCAGGCGCGCCGACGCGAGCGCGAGCGGCTGATCGGGCAGCGCGCGCCACAGGGACGGACCGAGCGCCCGATACGCGGCCAGGAGCAGCGGGATGGCGAGCGCCGACAGACCGACGATGGCCTCGGCGGCGGCGTAGCCGAGGAGCGGCCACGAGCGCGATCCGGACGGCGCGCCGAGTCGATCGGCGAGACGCCCGCCGAGGTGGGCGCCGAGCGCCAGGCCGCCCATGAACGTGGCCAGCACGGTGGCGATGGCGAGACTCGAGGAGCCAAAGATCTCGGTGAGCTGCCGGGCCCACACGACCTGCAAGACGAGCCCGGTCGCGCCCGAGACCGCAAAGCATGCGCCGAGCAGTAGCCACGGGCCCGACTCACCCAGCGCGGTGATGCGGGGCGCGTCGCGGCGGGCCACGCGCGGACTCTACCGCGTCCTGCCGTGTAAGCAGGTGTGACCAGTCCCGATTCTCCTGCGAGCCGGACGTGCTACAAGAACTCGAAGGCCCAGCTGCGGACAACCCGGGAAGCCGGTCCCGGGTCATCACGTCACTGGGCCGTGTGAGGGCCCGTGGACGACGACCCAGTGGAGATCGCAGCGAGCAAGAAGCCCTCTGTCGCGGCGGTGGTTCGCCCCGCCAAGCGCGCGCAGTCAGCGGCCGACCTCGACGACGACGCCGCCCTGGTCGAGGCCTGCCGGCGCGGCGAGCGCCGCGCGATGGAGGCGCTCTACCACCGCTACAAGCGGCGCGTGTTCGGGCTGGTCACGCGCATCGTCGGCCCCGGCGACTCCGAGGAAGTGGCGCAGGAGGTGTTCGTGCGCATCTTCCGCGGCCTCGGCCGGTTCCGCGGCGACTCGCAGCTCAGCACCTGGATCTACCGGCTGGCGGTGAACGCGTCGCTCAGCCACGTGACCCGCCGGCCGCGCCACGAGGGCGGCGACGAGGAGGCGCTGGCCAACCTGCCGGCGCCCCAGACCAGCGGCGCCGATCCGACGGTGAGCCACCGGCTCGAGCGGGCGCTGTCGTCGCTGCCGGCCGGTTACCGCGCGGTGCTGGTGCTGCACGACATCCACGGCATGAACCACGACGAGGTGGCCGAGATCCTCGGCTGCCACGTCGGGACGTCGAAGTCTCAGCTGCACAAGGCGAGGGCCAGGATGCGCGATCTCCTGGGGCCGGCGCTGGCCGCGGAGCGCGCGGCCCAGCGCGGCGAGAGCGGGCAGGACGTGGAGGAATGAGATGACGAGCTGCCGAGACGTCGATCGGCTCGCCACCGCCTACGTGGATGGCGAGCTCGACGACCGGCGATCGAGCGCGGTGCGCGGACACCTGCGCGTGTGCGCCAGCTGCGCCGAGCGGGTGGAGGACGAGGCGCGCGTGCGGGAGCTGGCGGCGGGCCTGGGTCCGCTCGATCCGCCGCCCTCGATGTGGCGGGCGATCGACGCGCAGCTGGCCGAGGCCGAGATCGGCGACAGCCACCGCTCCGGGATGTGGATCCTGGCGCAGCGCGTGCTCGACGTCGCGCGCGGAAACGCGCTCCTGGTCGGGCTGGCGAGCTCGGCCGCCGCGGTCTTCTTGCTCCTGTGGCTGCCGGGCGGCCGCGGCGAGGCGCCGCAGCGCCCGGCGGCGGCGATCGCGCGCGCCGGCGGCGAGGCGCGGCCGGGCCCGGAGCAGGTGGTCGCGGCCGCGACGTCCGCCTGCGGCGGCGCGCGCACCCACGAGGAGCTGCTCCTGTGCCAGACCCACGAGTCCGACCGGCGCTACGTCGACGCCATCGCGGAGCTGACCCGCGCGGTGGCCGAGGAGCGCGCGTCGTGGCGGGCGACCGACGCGGCCCGCTTCGACGCGGCGCTGCGCGAGCTCGACCACGCGGCCCAGATCGAGCGCGTGCGCCTGGCCGGCCAGCCGCCGTCGGCGGCGCCCGCCAATCGCGACTCGCTGCACGACATCTACCGGGCTCAGCTCGAGCTTCTGAGCAGCGCGGTGGTCGCCGGCGATCTCAGCGGAGCCGCGCCCTGGCGAGGAGCACCGTGACGCGCGCCGGCCGCTCTGCTGCGATCGCCGTCTGCCTGTCCTCCGCCTCCGTCTTCGCCCCGCTCTCGCCGACCGCGCACGCGGATCCGCCGGCGGCGATGGTGCAGCGCGACGTGGTCGAGGTGGCGCCGGCGCGCGGCATCCAGATCGAGCTGGTCGACATCGACAACCGTCTGGGCGACGTGCGCATCGAGGGCCACGACCGGGAGACGATCAGCATCCTCGCGGTCAAGCGCGCCCCCGACCAGGACACCATGGAGCGGCTCAAGGTGTCTCTGGTGCCCGACCCCGATGGCCCGGTCACCATCAAGACCTCGCTCAAGGCGGGCCAGGAGTCGCGCCCGATCCCGGCCGGATCGGTGCGCATCGACCTCGTCATCATGACCCCGCGCCACGCCCGCGTGCGCGCCCAGGTGTGGAAGGGGCGCGTGGGGGTCAAGGGCGTGGACAACGGCGCCGAGCTGGTCACCGACGAGGGCGACATCGACGTGACCGAGGTGTCCGGCTCGGTGACGACGCAGAGCGGGCACGGCCGCCACACCTTCGCCCAGGTCTACGGCGCGGTCGACGCGCAGGCGGTCGACGGCGACATGGACCTCGACCTGGTGCGCGGCGACCGCCTGGCCGCGGTCGTGCACATGGGCGACATCATCGGCCGGCGCATCCGCGTGCGCGACCTGTCGGTCCGCATCGTGCGCGGCAGCGTGCGGCTCGAGGGCGAGGCGGTGGCCGGCGGCCACTACTCGGTCGCGTCCTACTGGGGCAACGTCGAGGTCAAGTTCAGCAGCAAGGGGCCGATGCGCGTGCGCGCGATGGCCCGCGCCGGCGAGATCCACCTGCCGGCCCGCTTCCAGCGCCGCCGCATGGAAGGCAGCTTCGTGACCGGCTACGCGTCGGGCACGGCCGGCATCCGCGAGCCGGCCGAGTTCGAGCTCCGCACGCACATCGGGATGATCACGCTCGCCGAGTTCTGAGCCCGGAGGCGGCCGGCGCGCGGCTCCGGCGCGCCACGCCTCACCCGTCGAGCAGGCCGTCGACCGGGCCGTGTCCGGCGCGGAGCACGGAGACCTCGTCGCCTTCGACCTCGAGCACGGTCGACGGCTCGCCCGGAGTGGGGCCGCCGTGGATGACCAGGTCGACCTGGTGGCCGAAATGCTCCTCGACGTCCTCCGGGTCGCTGAGGGCGCGCTCCTCGCCCGGCGGGATCGCGCTCGAGGTGAGGAGCGGCCGGCCGAGCGCGCGGACCAGGGCCAGCGCGATCGGATGGTCGGGGATGCGGATGCCGACCTGGCGGCGCTTGCGCCGGGTATCGACCAGCAGGCGCGGCACCTCGCGCGATGCGGGCAGGACCAGCGTGTACGGGCCGGGGAACAGCCGCCGGGCCAGGCGAAACGCCCCCTGCGAGAAGTGGGCGTACATCGACGCCGACGACAGATCCGGGCAGATGAGGGCCAGCTTCTTGTTCTCGTCCATGCGCTTGGCCCGGTAGATGCGCTCGGCCCCGCGCCGCGACTCGATGGCGCAGCCGAGCGCGTAGACCGTGTCGGTCGGATAGGCCGCCACGCCGCCCTCGTGCAGGATCTCGACCGCGCGGGCGATCTGGCGCGCCGAGGGCGTCGCGTGCGGCTCGATGTCGATGCGGAGGGGAGACGGCACGGCGAGCCTACGGCGCGTGGAACCCGAGCCCGGCCACGTACTGCTCGATGGACGCGCTGCGGCTACCTGCCGGCTTGTGGATCGCGACGCGCGAGAACTCGCGCCGGCAGCGCGCGACCAGCGCGGGGAACTCCGGCCCCTGAAACAGCTTGCCCAGGAAGTGGCCGCCGTGCGCGAGGGTGCTGGTGGCCAGGTCGAGGGCTCGCTCGAACAGCGCCTCGGAGCGCGCCTGGTCGACGTGGCGGATGCCGGTGGTGTCGGGCGCCATGTCCGACAGCACCACGTCGAACGCGCCGAGCTCGCCGAGCAGCTCCTCGCGGGACACCTCGAACACGTCGCCGACCAGGAGCCGGAGCCCGGGCAGGGCGAGCTCGACGGGCGCGCGGTCGATGCCGACCAGCCGCCCGCTCGCCCCGACCCGCTGGCCGGCGTACTGCAGCCACGAGCCGGGCGCGCAGCCCAGGTCCAGCACGCGCGCGCCCGGCCCGAGCAGGCCGAGCTTGCGATCGACCTCCTCGAGCTTGAAGACCGCGCGGGCGCGGTAGCCCGCCGCCTGCGCCTGTCGGTGAAAGCGGTCCTTGCGGAAGCGGCGGTCGGAGAGCTTCGACATCTACTTGTATAGGGAAGCCCACCTCCCGCCGGCACCGAAGTCGAGACCGAGCGAGGCGACTACCGTCCGCCGGCCGCCTTCTTCGAGGCCTTGAGCGGGTTCTTGGAGCGAACCTCCTCGACCCCGCGCCCGATGGACTTGTAGACGTCGCGGGTGGCGGCCTTCTTGACCGTGACCAGGCCGCCGGTCGGGCCGGGCACCGCGCCGCGCACCAGGATGCAGAAGTCCTCGTCGATGACCTGGAACAGCTCGAGGTTCTGGATGGTCACCTGCTCGGAGCCCATCTGCCCGGCCATGCGCTTGCCCTTGTGCACGCGCCCCGGGGTCAGGCGGCACCCGATCGAACCGCCGTGGCGGAAGAACTCGTGCACGCCGTGGCTGTTCTTGGTGCCGGCCATGTGGTGGCGCTTGATGACGCCCTGGTAGCCCTTGCCCTTGCTGGTGCCCGAGACGTCGACCGGGACGCCCGGCGCGAACACCTCGGACGGCTTGAGCTCCTGGCCGACCTCGAACCGGCCGACCTCCGACTCCGGGAGGCGCAGCTCGCGCACGAACTTCTGCGGCTTGACTCCGGCCTTCTTGAAGAAGCCGTTGGCGGGGCGGTTGACCAGGCGGGCCGGGCGCTCCTCGAAGCCGATCTGCAGCGCCGAGTAGCCGTTCTTGTCCGGGGTCCGCTTGCCGACCACCACGCACGGGCCGGTCTGGATCACGGTGACCGGGACGCGCTCGCCGTCCGCGGCGAACACCTGGGTCATGCCGAGCTTCCTACCCAGGAGGCCGATTTGCTCTGCCATTGGCTTGGACTCCAATTAGATCGAGGTCTTACCCGCGAAGCGCGGAAGCGAATCTATACCCGCGGACTCACGGGATTGTCAAGGAGAACAGGGTCCGCGCGTTGGCCGCGGTCAGCTCGGCCAGCGCGTCGACCGACAGGCCCGCCTCGACCGCCACCACCTCGGCCGTGTGGACCAGGAAGGCCGGCTCGTTGCGCCGTCCGCGCATCGGCACCGGCGCCAGGAACGGGCAGTCGGTCTCGATGAGCATGCGGCCCTGGGGCACCACCCGGATCGCCTCGCGGATGGGCCCCGCGGTCTTGAAGGTGGCGATGCCGGAGAAGGAGACGTAGAGGCCGAGCGCGGCGTAGCCGGCCGCCTGGGCGGCGTCGCCGGTGAAGCAGTGGATGACGCCGCCCGGTCCGCCCGGTCGGCCGACCCCGGCCCGGTCGAGGAGGTCGCGCGCGTCGTCGTGCGCGTCGCGCACGTGGCACACGACCGGCTTGCCGACCGCGCGGGCGAGCTCGATCTGGCGCTCGAACGCCGCCCGCTGCACATCGCGGGGCGAGTGATCGTAGTGGTAGTCGAGGCCGGTCTCGCCGACGGCCACCACCTTGGGGTGGCGCGCCAGTCGCTCGAGCTCGGGCCACCAGCTCTCGTCGATGCGGGCCGCGTCGTGCGGGTGGACACCGACGGTGGCGTGGAGATCGGGGTCGGTCTCGGCCAGGGCGAGCGGGCGCGCCGCCTCGGCCAGGTCGCGCGGCGCCGCGACCAGGACGATGGTCCCCACGCCGGCCGCGCGCGCGCGGGCCAGCACCTCGGCGCGGTCGCCGTCGAACTCGTCCGAGTCCAGGTGGGCGTGCGAATCGACGAAGCGGGCCACGTGGCGGTGCTCGCGGCCGTCAGTGCGATCCGTGGCCGTGGTGGTCGCCCTCGCCCATGCCGTGGCCCATGCCGTGGCCGCCGCCGGCCACCTCCATCGCGCGGTGAAACGCGTCGTGGACCGCGGCGAAGGCGGCGTCGAACTGCCCGGCGGCACCGCCGGCGCGGCAGGCGGCGTCCAGATCGGCCACCGCCTTCTCGAGGCCGGCGCCGGCCTCGCTCCACGCGGCGGCGGTCGCGCCCTCCGGGGCGCTCGCGGCCTTCACCGCCGCGGCCCGGGCGCGGAAATCGGCCGCCGCGGCGCAGGTGTCCTTCACGCGCGCCGGCCCCGGATCGGCATGCCAGCGCGGCGCGAGCGCGTCGTGGAACGCGGCCAGCTCCGGCGGGAGCGCGCCGTGCCCGCCCTCGCCGTGCTCGCTCTCGCCGTGCTCGGCCTCGCCGGCGGCCGCGGGCGGCTGCGCTGGGGCGGGCGCGGCGGCCGGTGCCGTCGCGGTCGAAGGCGCCGTGGCGGTCTCGCTGCCGCCACAGGCAGCGAGCAGGAACAGGGCGAGTGCCGTGCGTGTCACAGCGCCCCTTTCCCACGCCGGCCCGTCGCTGTCAATCCGATGGCGGCTTCGAGGGCGATGGTGAGGACCGCTCGCGGATGCGGCGCAGCGCGTCGCCGATCTCGTCGGCCATGCGCCGCCCCGCCGGAGACGAGCGCAGCTTCTCGAGCGCGGCCGCCGCCCACACGTCGCCGACCCGGCCGAGCAGCTCCACGGCCAGCCCGCGGCGCCGTCGCCGCCAGCCGCGCAGCGGCTCGACCAGCACCTGCCGCGCGGCCCCCGCCTCGGCGTGCTCGGGCGCCACCGCGAGGAGGGCCGCGGCCGCGCGGAGGCGGTGCTCGGGGTCGAGCCCGCGCGCGCCCGTGATGCGGGCGAGCGCGTCCGCCGCGGCCGGGCCGATCGCCTCCATCGCCTCGAGCGCGTCCCAGCAAAGGTCGCGCTGCTCGGCGGCGCGGGCCAGGACCGGCACCGCGCGCTCGTCGCCCAGCTCGGCCAGCGCGTAGGCGGCGTCGAAGCGGGTGCGTTGCGACGCGTGATCGAGCAGCGGGGCCAGCTTGTCCGCGGCCCCCGCGTCGCCGATCGCACCCAGCGCCAGCGCGGCGGCGCCCACCACCTCGGCGTCCGGGTCGGCCAGCGCGGCCGCGAGCGGGCCGGCCGCCGACGCCGCGTCGATCTCGACCAGCGAGGTCGCGGCCTGGAAGCGAAGGTCGGGCGGACCTTTCTCCAGCGCGCGGCGCAGCGGCTCGAACCCGGCCGGCGCGCGCAGCCGCCCGAGCGCCATCGCCGCGCACTGCCGCACGGCCGGCACGCCGTCGTCGAGCCGCAAGATCAGCGCCTCGGCCGCGCTCGCGTCGCCGAGGTCGCCCAGGGCCAGGGCGGCCGCGGCCCGCACGTCGACGTCGATGTCGTCGATCGCCTTCACCAGCGCCGCGACCACCTCCGCGCGCCGCTCCGGCTCGGCCTCGCCCAGGGCGGCGGCCGCGGCGGCGCGCACGCGCGGGCGCGGGCTGCTCAGGTCGCGCAGCGCCGCCTCGGTGGTGATGGTCGCCGACGGGAACAGGCCGACGTCGCTCATGCCGCCGGCCTCGGGTCGCGTCCGAGCCGCTCGACCTCGCTCACCCGCTCGGGCGCGACGTGGGCGCGGATGTGCTGGTAGAGCTCGCGCTGCCCGTCGATGCGGTACGGGGCGCGGGCGCCGGGGCCGGGCAGGAGCAGGCTCCGCTCCGGGGCGCCGCCGTCGACGAACGCGCTGGCGCTGGCCGGGGCCGCCACCACCCGGACCACCTCGGACCAGGCCAGGCGGAAGCGGCGGTCGCCGCGGCTCTGGACCTCGAGCCCGCCGTCGTCGACCACGACCTCGGTGCGCCAGGCCGGCGACAGGAGATAGAAGGCGGCCAGGAGCGCGACCACGGCGCCGGCGGCGATCGCGGGGACGCCGCCCACGCCCGGGGCGCCGACCAGCGAGCTCGCGACGAAGACGGCGCCCATGGCGCCGGCCACCGCCGCCAGCACGGGCCGGCGCGGGCGAAACCGAAACCGCAGGGCAGGGGAGGGCACGGCCGGAGTGTACAGGCCCGCGGCGCTTGACCATATGAATGGTAACGGCATATATAGTTACACAACCTATGGACGACCGAGAGCTCAAGAAGGGCAGCGCCGAGCTGCTCATCCTGTCGCTGGTGGAGGCGCGCGCGCGCCACGGCTACGAGATCAGCAAGCTCATCGCCTCCCGCTCCGACGGGGTCGTCGTGTTCAACGTCGCCTCGCTCTACCCGCTGCTCTACCGGCTCGAGAAGCGCGGCTGGCTGATCGGCCGCTGGGTCGAGAAGGCCGGCCAGCGCCGCCGCCGCTTCTACCGGCTCACGCCCGAGGGGCGCAAGGTGCTGGCCCGCCAGCGCACCACCTGGGAGGCGTTCGTGGCCGCGATCAACCGCATCACCACCGGCAGCGAGAATGCGTGACCTGCGCGCGGAGGTGATGCGCCGCCTGGCCGGCGCCGACCTCGACCCGGCCCGCGCCCTCGAGATCGCCGAGGAGATCGCGATCGACCTCGAGGAGCGCCGCGCCGATCTCGTGATGCGCGGCCTCTCGCCCGACGAGGCCGACGCCACGACGCTGGCCCAGCTCGACGACCACGACGTCCTGGCCGCCGAGCTGGCCCGGGTCGAGGGCGCGCCGGCGCGGCCGCCGCTCATCGGCGGGCCGCGGCGCGGCCTGGCGGCCGATCTGTGGGACGACCTGCGCTACGCGGCGCGCGGCCTGGTGCGCAGCCCGGTCTTCACCGCCGTCACGCTGCTGTCGCTGGCGCTCGGCGTCGGCGCCAACACCGCCATCTTCCAGCTCATCGACTCGCTGGCGCTGCGCGAGCTGCCGGTCCGCGAGCCGGAGCGGCTGGCCAGCGTCAAGATCGGCAACTTCGAGTCGCAGAGCGGCGCCTTCGACAGCTGGCACGCCGAGCTCACCAATCCGCTGTGGGAGCGCCTGCGCGGCGAGCAGCAGGCGTTCGAGAGCATCCTGGCCTGGGGCCAGGACACCTTCGACATGGCAGCCGGCGGCGAGGTCGAGGAGGTGCGCGGGCTCTACGTGAGCGGCAGCTTCTTCGCGACCCTCGGGGTCCCGGCGGCGCTCGGGCGCGTCTTCGCCGCGGCCGACGACCGGCGAGGCTGCGGCGCCCCCGGCGCCGTGGTCAGCGACGGCTTCTGGCGGCGCCGCCTGGGCGGCGACCCGGCCGCCATCGGCCGCTCCATCCGCCTCGACGGCCGCGAGGTCGAGGTCCTCGGGGTCACCCCGCCCGGCTTCCGCGGACTCGAGGTGGGTCGCTCGTTCGACGTGGCGCTGCCGATCTGCATGGAGGAGGTCATGCACGGCCCCGAGAGCCGCCTCGACGTGCGCCACTGGTGGTGGCTCACGGTGGTGGGCCGGCTCCGGCCCGGCTGGACGGTCGAGCGCGCCGCCGCCCACGTCGCCGCGATCTCGCCGCGCCTGCTGGACGCCACCATCCCGCCGCGCTTCCACCCGGAGCAGGTGCAGATGTACCGCGACTATCGCCTGACCGCGGTGCCGGCGGCGCGCGGCATCTCGGAGCTGCGCAACGACTACTCGCGGCCGCTGGTCTTCCTGCTCCTGACCGCCGGCGCGGTCCTGCTCATCGCCTGCGCCAACCTGGCCAACCTCCTCCTCGCCCGCGCCAGCGCGCGCGAGCGCGAGATCGCCATCCGCCTGGCGCTCGGCGCCTCGCGCGGGCGGCTCGTGCGCCAGCTCATGACCGAGAGCTCGCTCCTGGCCGCGGCCGGCGCCGGGATCGGCCTGCTCGTGGCCGGAACGCTCGGCCGCCTCGTGCTCGCGTTCCTCGACACGCCGGGCGCCGCGCTCGAGGTCGACCTCGCGCCCGACGCGCGCGTGCTCGGCTTCACCGCCGGCCTGGCCGCGCTGACCTGCGTCCTCTTCGGCCTGGCCCCGGCCCTGCGCGCCTCGCGCGCCGACCTCGGCCTACTCATCCGCGCCGCCGGCGTCCACGGATCGACCCAGCGCCAGGGGCTGCGCCGCGCGCTGGTGGCGGTCCAGGTCGCGCTCTCCTTCGTGCTGCTGGTGGCCGCGCTCCTGTTCGCGCGCAGCCTGGGCAACCTGTCGAGCGTCGAGACCGGCTTCGACTCGCGCGTCATCGTGGTCGCCGCCGATCTGCGACGGCTCGACCTGCCGGCGGCGCGCCTGGCCGCCTTCCACGAGCAGCTGCGCGCCCAGGTGCGCGCGGCGCCCGGGGTGGCCGCGGCCGGCTCGGCCTCGGTCGTGCCGATCTCCGGCGGGCGGACGATCAAGACCCTCACCCTGCGGGGTAGGGCCGAGGAGATCAACGTCGACTTC
>DATFRY010000065.1:0-19916 GCA_035262925.1 Kofleriaceae bacterium
CACCCTCGAGTACGACAGCGAGACGCTGCCGATCCTCGACCACTACCTGCGCCACGTGACCAGCGCGGCGGTGGAGCCCAAGAACAACAGTGGCTCGGGGAACGAAAGTGGCTCGGGGAACGGCAATGGCTCGGGGAACGGCAATGGCTCGGGGAACGGCCGTGGCTCGGGGAACGGGAACGGGTCGGGAAACGGCCACGGCCACGAGCGGGTCGGCACGACCGAGCTGGTCGCCGCCACGGCGGGCGCATACTTCGGCGAGGTGGTGCGCCGGCGCCTGGGCGGCTCGTGGCACCTGCCGTCCGAGGATCCCGGCACCTGGCGCATGGTGCTGCCCTCCGGGCTCTGGTTCTGGCCGGCGGCCATGGCCATGGCCGCCATCCTCGGCCCCGAAGGCGACGCCCTGCAGCCGTCGCGCGGCGCCGACGCTCGCGATCCCGACGACGACGACGATCCCGAGCTGCGCGAGGAGGCCGACATCGTCGACGAGGACGGCGAGTCCTCCGCCGACTCGGCCGACAGCGAGGGCGGATGGGACGCCTCGCTGCAGGTGCCCCCGCTCCTGCGCGGGCACGTCGCGCGCGTGCTCGAGAGCATGGCCGACGTGAGCGAGGACGAGTACTACTCGCTGTGCTGCCGGCTCGACACCCTCGAGCACGTGCAGGCGGTCCTCGCCGCGATGGCGCAATCGCGCCGGAGCGGCGGCTCCGACGCGATGGACTAGAACTGGACGAGCGGGACGGGAAGGCGGCGAGCGGACCGGACCGCTACGCCGCGCGCAGGTAGCGCGCGATCGGCCGGGCGAACGGCGCCACCGCCGCGACGATGAGCAGGAGGCCGGCCAGCCCCGCCGCGGTCATGTTGACCGCGTAGCCGTTGCCGAACGGGGACAGACCGAACGGCTGCGCCAGGAGCGACCCGCCCATCGCGAGGGCCCCGCCGGCCAGCGCGGCCAGGCCCCAGGTGCGCATGCGCAGCGTCGCGATCGCGCCGGTCAGGACCAGGCCGCCGGCCGCGAGCGCGAACAGCGCCTCGCCGGCGCCGTCCTTGGGAGCGAGCGCGTAGAGGACGATGTACGGCAGCGAGACGCCCAGCCGGATGACCGACTTGCCCAGCTTGTGGGTCGCGTTCTCGTCGAGGTGGAAGCGCTCGCGCCACTCCTTGCGCCCGTCGAACGCCGACGACATGCCGCCGCCCCACAGGAACAGCGACACGCCGCCATGGGTCGCGCCGTAGAACAGCAGCACCGGCTCCATCCCGATCTGGAAGATGGAGAAGATCGCCGTGATGAGGCCGGACATGCCGAGCCCGATCGCGTACCAGCGCGCCCAGAAGTAGCCGGCGACCAGCCCGAAGAAGCCGGCGCCGTAGACCAGGGCCATGGCCGCGAAGCAGGCCGCCCAACCCGGAGGGGGCGCCATCGCGACGAGCATGTAGATGAAGCCGTAAAACGCGAGGAGTGCGGCTGCGAAGGCGCGCCGCTCGCCGGTCAGACGTCCCATCCTTCTAGTATAGCCAGGCCGCCTGCCGTCGCCACAGCTTCAAATGCGCGGGCCGGCGCCCCGCACCTCGGCGTCTGCCCCCGACTCGAACTTCTTGAAGTTCTCGTGGAACAGGAACGCGAGCTTGCGCGCGGCCTGGTCGTACTCGGCCGCCTGACGCCACGTGTTGCGCGGGACGAGGATCTCCGACGGCACCTCGGGCACGCGGCCGGGCACCGCCAGGCCGAACAGCGGGTCCTCGGCCATCGGAACCTGGTCCAGGGCGCCGGCGTGGATGGCGTCGACGATGGCGCGGGTGTAGCCGAGCTTCATGCGCGACCCGACCCCGAACGGCCCTCCGGTCCAGCCGGTGTTCACCAGCCACGTCTGCGCCTGGTGCCGGCGCAGGCGCTCGGCCAGGAGCTCGGCGTACTTGGCCGGGTGCCACACCATGAACGGGCCGCCGAAGCAGGGCGAGAAGGTCGCCTTCGGCTCGCTGATGCCGACCTCGGTGCCGGCCACCTTGGCCGTGTATCCGCTGATGAAGTGGTACATGGCCTGGCCCGGGGTCAGCCGGCTGACCGGCGGCAGGATGCCGAACGCGTCGGCGGTCAGCAGGATGACGTTCTTCGGGTGCCCGCCCAGGCACGGGATCTTGGCGCTGTCGATGTACTCGATCGGATAGGAGCCGCGCGTGTTCTCGGTGACCGAGATGTCCTCGTAGTTCACCACCCGGCTGTCGCCGTCGTAGATGACGTTCTCGAGCACCGCGCCGAAGCGCAGCGCGCGGAAGATGTCCGGCTCCGCCTTCTCCGACAGGTGGATGACCTTGGCGTAGCAGCCGCCCTCGATGTTGAAGATGCCGCGATCGGTCCAGCAGTGCTCGTCGTCGCCGATGAGCAGGCGCTTGGGATCGGCCGACAGCGTGGTCTTGCCGGTGCCGGACAGGCCGAACAGGATGGACGTCTCGTGCGTGCTCCGGTCCTCGGTCGCCGAGCAGTGCATCGACAGCACGCCGCGCCTGGGCATCAGGTAGTTCATCACCGTGAAGATGCCCTTCTTCATCTCGCCGGCGTACTCGGTGCCGAGGATGACGAACTCGCGCTCCTCGAAGCTGATGTCGACGCTGGTGGTCGACGTCATGCCGGTCGTGTAGCGATTGGCCGGGAAGCCGCCCGCGTTGATGATGAGGTAGTCGGGCGAGTCGAACGCGGCCAGCTCGGCCGGCGTCGGCCGGATGAGCATGTTCCACATGAACAGCGCGTGATAGGCGCGCGCGCAGACCACGCGCACCTTGATGCGGTGGTCCGGGTCCCAGCCGGCGAACCCGTCGACGCAGTAGAGGTGCGGCCGCGTGTTGAGGTAGTCGACCGCGCGCTCGCGGTTGATCTGGAAGGTGTGGCGATCGAGCTTGATGTTGACGTCGCCCCACCAGATGTCGCCGGTGGTGCTCGGCTCGTCGACGATGCGCTTGTCGAGCGGGCTGCGGCCGGTCTTGGCGCCGGACATCGCGACCAGCGCGCCGGTCGCGGTGATCGCGGATCCGCGCTCGTGGCGCAGCGCCATCTCGTAGAGGAGCGGGGGAGAAGCGTTGCGCAGCACCGAATCGACGTGAATACCGTGCTGCTCGAGTGAGAACGGAGCCGACATACCGTTTCGAGCTTGTATCGAAAGCGTCGCGCTCCGCAAGCAGACCACGGCGGGTGCGCGGCGATCTCGCGGCCGCCGCGGGCCAGGAGCGCGCCGTTGACCGCTGAACCGCTCGGCGCTACCCTGCGAACGGTATGAATCGACTGGTGATTCTGCTCGGCCTCTCGGTCCTGGGCGCGGCGTTCACGGTGGGCTCGGTCGCCGCGTGCGGATCCGGTCCATACACCGGTGCGCCCGACAAGCTGAAGAAGCCACGCGCGAAGAAGCGGCCTCTCGACAAGCCGCCGGCCACCGAGGTCGCCGACGCCGACGGTGGCAAGGACGGCAAGGGCGGCAAGGGCGGCAAGGGCCCCAAGGAGCCGGCGGTCTCGGACGAGCAGTGCCGCACCAACTTCTTCGCCGAGCCGAAGAAGGGCCCGCGCCACAGCAAGGAGGCGCGCAACATGGCCATCCAGACCGAGGGCACGCTGCGCGACGCCGAGGCGCAGGGCGGTCAAGCCCGGCAGCAGCTGGTGGTCGATGCCATGGGCACGCTGTCCAACGCGCTGACCAAGGATCCCTACGCGCCGGAGCCGACCTACAAGCTGGCCGTCGCCTACGCGATGATCGGGCGCAAGTCGTGCTCGCTGGCGCTGCTCGAGCGGCTGAAGGCGCTGGGCGGCATGCCGGACGTGGAGAAGGAGGCGGCGCGCACGATCCAGCGCGCCTCGCGCGACCCGGTGTTCCAGCCGTTCAGCAAGGAAGCTCGCGCCGCGCTGGGGCTGTGATCGCGATGCGACCGCTGTGGCGACTCGCGATCGCGGCGCTCCTGACGGCTGGAGCCGGGGCGGGCCCGTCCGGCTGCGGCGGCGCGGCCATCGCGCCGGCTCCGCCTCCCCTGCGGCCGAAGGCGCGGCCCGCGCCGCCCAGGCCGGTCGCGCGCCAGAGGACCGACTGCGACCCGATCGCGCCCACCGACGGTCCGTCGCCGCTCACCTACGACGAGCGCAGCGTCGAGGAGGCGGAGAACCTGGCCAGCCAGGGCTCGGATCTGCTGCAGCAGTCGGCCCAGAGCGAGGGTCAAGAGGGCGAGCAGCAGCTGGAGCAGTCGGTCCACCGCTTCATCACGGCGCTCCTGGCCGACCCCTACAACGTGAACGCCACCTACAACCTGGCGGCCGCCTACGCCCGGATCGGGCGCGGCCAGTGCGCGATCAACCTCCTGGCCCGCCTGGTGCCGATGCGCCGCCTGCCCAGCCTGGCCTCCAGGGTCGAGGAGAAGCTGGACCGGCTCCTGGGCCGCAAGGACTACAAGGGCCGCCTCGATCCCGATTTCTTCGATCTGCGCGACGACCCGCGCTTCCGCGACCTGGTGAAGAACTTTTGACCGGTTCGCGGCCGTCAGGATCTATCTCTTGCAGCCCGGCGCTGGCTGCCGTATCAACGGGCTGCATGATTCTCGTCCACCGTCGCCTCGCCCTCATCGTCCTCGCGGCCGTCGTCGCCGTTCTCCCCGCCTCCGCCGACGCGCAGAAGAAGAAGAAAAAGGCGACCGCGAAGCCGGCCTGCGGGATGAAGGAGCTGCCGTTCGTGCCGGGCGCGGAGTGGACCTATCAATACTATGTGCCGGAGGGCGTGCAGCTGCCGCCGGGCGTGCGCATCCAGGACCCGCAGGCGCTCACCATCAAGGTCACCAAGATCGCGAAGGCGGGCCCCAAGACGGTCATCTCGCTCGAGGAGAGCTACCGCAAGGTCGTGGTCAACACCGAGCTCGAGTGCGACAAGACCGGGCTCACCGTGCCGCTCGAGAGCTTCTTCTTCGCCGGACAGCCGGGCGGAGGGCTGCAGATGAAGCTCGGCAAGGTCGAGCGCAAGGCGGAGACCAACGTGTTCACCGGCGGGGTGCTCAAGGGCGAGGCGTTCGAGGAGATCAAGACCAGCGCGACGCGCGAGCCGAGCCCGCAGACCGGGGCGGTGCTGGTGCCGGCCAAGCTCGAGGTCGAGCGCAAGATGACCGTGGGCGCCCAGAAGGAGATGGTGGAGAGCGGCCTCGGCAGCCACAAGGCCACCCGGCTCGCCATCTCGATGACCGGGCGCGCCACGCTCGAGAACACGCCCGACAAGCCGTTCAACTTCCCGCCGCTCGACGTCGCGATGTTCTTCGCGCCCGACATCGGCGTGGTCCAGGTGCGCAACTCGCAGGGCCAGGGCTGGAAGCTGTCCGAGCACAAGGTCGCGGGCGCGGAGTAGCGCGCGCGCCGCGCGGACCGGGACGCCGCGCCGCTCACGAGACGGCGGCGTCGAGCAGGACGAGGTAGTCGCCCTCGGGGAAGGCCGGCAGGACGGGGTGATCGCCGGCCGCCCCGCGCACCGCGCGGACCAGGACGGCGCGCCGCGCGTCGCAGGCCGCGCCGGCCAGCGCGGCCGCGAGGTCGCCCTGGCTGAAGTGGCTGGAGCACGAGGCCGTGAGCAGGAGGCCGCCGGGCGCGACCACCGCGAGCGCCAGCGCGTTGAGCCGGCGATAGGCGGCGCGGGCGGACGGCACCGCCTCGGCGCGCGGGGCGAAGCTCGGCGGATCGCACACCACCACGTCGAAGCGGCGGCGCGCCGCCGCGGCGCGGGCCAGGTAGTCGAAGGCGTCGGCGGCGATGAGCTCGTGGCGCGCGCGCTCGAGGCCGGTGCGGGCCAGGTTGCGCTCGGCCGCGGCGATGGCGGCGGGCGCGGCGTCGACCGTCACCACCCGGTGGGCGCCGCCCAGGCCCGCGTGGATCGAGAAGCCGCCGGTGTAGCCGAACAGGTTGAGGACCTCGCGGCCGGCGGTGAGCTGGCCGAGGTAGGCGCGATTGTCGCGCTGGTCGAGGAAGAGGCCCGTCTTCTGCCCGGCGCGCACGTCCACCTCGTACCGCGCGGCCCCCTCGCGGACCGTGATGGCGGCGGGCGGGTCGCCGCCGAGGAGGCTGCGCCCGCGGCCCGCGCGCCCGCGCTCGCGCTGCCACGCCCGTGCGATGGCGAAGCCGCCGGCGCGAAGCCCGTCGATGACGGCGGCCACGCGGTCGCGCCAGAACGCGTCCGCGCCGGCGCCGTCGAGCACGACCACCGCCGTGGTGTCGTAGAGGTCGATGACCAGGCCGGGCATGAAGTCGGCCTCGCCGTGGACCAGGCGCAGCGCGGTGGTGTCGGCCAGGCGAGCATCCGCGCGGCGCAGCGCGGCCGCGCGCGCGGCGCGACGCGCCGCCCATTCGCGGCCCGGGTCGGCCCCGGGATCGCGGTCCAGCACGCGCACGCGGATCGGCGAGGAAGGATCCGCGAAGCCGAGCGCGAGCGGCCCCTCGCGATCGCGAACGGCGACCACCTCGCCCGCGCGCAGCCCGGCCCCGTCGACCAGGGCGCGATCGTAGAGCCACGGGTGGCCCGCGGCGATGGAGCGCCGGAGCGGCTTGGCGAGGGTGACCTCGGTCATCCGGCTGACCAGTGCGCGGCCTCCACGCAGCGACTCATTCCTCGATTCCCTGCCCCTCCGCGGCTCGCTCGCTCGCCTCGCGGACGGCGCGCCGGATCGCGGCGCGGTAGACCGGCTGCCTGTCCAGGCGGGCCGCGTCGAGCGCGCTCGGGGCGAGGGCGGCGCCCAGGCGCGCGACGACCTGGGCCGGGTCGTGGAGGGCGCGCAGCACCGCCGGCCGCTCGCGCAGATCCACGAACGCCAGCGACGACAGGATCGGCAGGCCGCTCTCGACCGATCGCAGGACCGAGGTGGCGAACACGAAGCGGCCGTCGGCCGACCACACCGGCCCGGTCTCGTCGGCCAGCGGCTCCGCCACCAGCAGGCGCCGGTGGGAGCCGTCGGCGTCGATGGCCCAGAGATCGATGTCGGTGCGTCCCTTGACCGGAGCGGCGAACGCGATGGCGCGGCCGTCGGGCGAGAAGGCCGGGGTCAGGTCGGCCGGGCCGGCGGTGAGGCGTCGGGGGGCTCCCCCCGCCAGCGCCATCAGATACAGGCTCGAGCGCTGCGTGGTGCGGTCGAGGCCCATGTACAGGACGGTGCGGCCGTCGGGCGAGACGCTGGGCGCGAGCTCGTCGAGGTGATCGCTCGCGGTGAGGCGGCGCGGGCGGCCGGTCGGCTGCGGGCGCCCGCTCGCGTCCGCCACCAGGTCGAGGATCCAGAGGTCGAAGGTCACGCCGGCCGACGACGCGTACACGACATGGCGGCCGTCGGGGGAGAGGCGCGGGTCGCGATCGACCGAGGGCTCGCGGGTGAGGCGCCGGAGCGGAGAGCCGCGCCGCGTGCCGACCAGCCACAGGCTGGTCTGATCGAGCCCGCTGCGCTCGCGGTTGGAGGCGAACACGATCCAGCGGCCGTCGGCCGACCAGGCCGGGTTGCTGTCGATGGTGGGTCGCGGCTCCATCGGCGTGAGGTCGGCGAGCCGCGCGCCGTCCTCGTCGACCAGGACCAGGCGCCCGCCGCGCGGCCCGCGCTCGGTGGTGACGATGCGGGCGTCGACCGGCGCCGGCGCCGTCGACTCGCGCGGCGGCACGCAGGTGCCCGCGGCGAGAGCGATCCACAGCCCGAGCGCGGCCCGGGCGATCCTGGCAGTTCGGGCCCGCAACAGAGCGAACTATAGCGGGCGGCGAGGCGCTGCACCGGGCCCGGCCGCGCCGGCCGTCCTCGCTGCGACCTCCGGGCGACGTCGCCGACCGGCGGCCGGGCGGCCCCGGCCGATCTACTTCTTGCCCTTGACCAGCGCGGTCGGCGGCGCCTTGGTGGCGCCCGGGGGCGGAGGCGGCAGCGCGGCGGCGCCGCCGGAGTCGCCGGCGGCCGGGCTGTCAGCGGTTCCCGACGGAGCCGCGGCCGGCGCGGCTCCGGGCTGCGGCTGTCCCGCCTGATCGGCCGGCGGCGTCCCCGGCTGGGCGCCGGGCGCGGCGGCCGGCGCCGCTTCGGGCGAGGGCGCGGTCGCTGAGGGCGCGGTCCCTGCCGGCGCGGTCGCTGCCGGCGCGGTCGCCCCGGGCGCGGTGGCTGCGGGCGCCGTCGCTGCGGGCGTGGTCGCGGTCGCCGCGGCGCCCCTCGCCGACTCCGCCGACAGGTCAGGACCCTCGGACGCCGCCTCCGAGATCCGCTTCTCACTGGGGACGGCCACCGTGATGCCCACGACGGCGACGCCGAACGCGATGCCGGCCACGATACCGATGGCCCATGCCCGCCTGGAGGCCTCGACGGTGCGCTGCTCGAAGACCACGAACTGCCGCTCCTGCTCCGGCTGCCACGATGAGAAATCCTGGTACGGTTGCATGATCTTGGCTGGGCTCCCCGGGATGTGGCGCGCGTTGCCGGAATAGATCCGCGGCGTTCGGCGCTCGTTACGATAGCACGGATGCCATCAGGACCTCTGACAACCCGGGTGTCTCCCGGTTCCACCGAAGGCAGCCGGCGGCCGCGGTTCGTGCCTGCGCTGGTCCCGGTGCTCGCCGCTCTCGCCTGCGGCCAGGCGCTGTCCGAGCCGCTGCCCGAGCGCACCCCGGGCGGGCAAGCGCGCGAAAGGCAATCCGTGGCCTCGGCCGCGGCCGCGCCGTCGACCGAGGTCCGAGCCGCACCGCCCGGCGAGGCCGCGCTCGGTGTGGTCGACCGCGGCATCTTCTCCGACCTGGACGCGGTGCTGCAGATCCACCTGCCCGCGCGTCTCGCGCCCGCCGCCGCCCACGCGATCGTCGACCGCGCCCACCACCTCGTGGTGCTCTACGACCGCGACTGGCCGGTCAAGGTCTACCCGCTGGGCGGTCCGAGCCAGCTCGCGGTCGGGCCGCACCGCCTGGCCTTGCGACCGGGCGACCGGGCCGAGCTGGCGCCGCTCCTCGGCCCGGCCCGTGTGCGCGAGCTCGTCCCCGGCCAGAGCGCCCCGCCCGGCGACGACGACCGCGACGGCATCCCCGACCCGCTCGACGTCCTGCTCGGGGCCCACAAGAACAGCCTCAACGCCGCGGTCTACGGCGGCGGCTACATCCAGCTCGACTTCCCCGGCGGCGATGTGCCGCGCGACATGGGCGTGTGCACCGACGTCATCGTGCGCGCGCTGCGCAACGCCGGGCTGGATCTGCAAACGGAGCTGCAGCGCGAGATCCGCCGCGCGCCGCGTGCCTTCCCGATGGTGACGCGGCCCAACGCGCACATCGATCACCGCCGCGTGAAGACCGTCCTGCCCTACTTCGAGCGGCGCTGGGACCGGCGCCGCACCGCGCTCGACGATCCCGACGACCCGCTGCGCCCGGGCGACGTGGTCTTCATGGACACCTTCCCGGGCAAGCCCGGCCCCGACCACGTCGGCATCCTGTCCGATCGCGTGGGGCCGAGCGGCCTGCCCCTGGTCATCAACAGCTGGACCGACGGCTACCGGGCCGGCGAGATGGACCTCCTGGGCCTGGTTCCGATCACGCACCGCTTTCGCTACCCCTCGCGGCCCCGCTGAGCCGCGAGATCCGCGAGGGCGCGCGGCCGCGCGGAGCCGCGCCTACCAGACGTCGCAGCGCGAGGCGTCCGGCCGCACCATGGCCGCGCCCGCCGCGCAGTGGAAGGCGCGCTGGAACTCCGGCATGTTCGAGAGCGGGCCGATCACGCGGTACTTGCCGATCGGGTGCGGATCCGACTGCACCATGAGGCGCTGCGTCTCGGGACGCACCTCGTCGCCGCGGAACTGGCCCCACGCGACGAAGAACTGCTGATCGGGCGTGAGGCCGTCGAGCTCCGGCGCCGGGTGCGCCACCTGCGCCTTCTGGAACGCGCGGTAGGCCAGCTGCGCGCCGGCCAGATCGCCGATGCTCTCGCCCAGGACCAGCTTGCCGTTGTGGTGGATGCCGGGCTCGATGAAGTAGTGGTCGAACTGATCGACGACGCACTGGCCCCGCTCCTGGAAGCGGCGCAGGTCCTCCGGCGTCCACCAGTTGCGCAACACGCCCTCGGCGTCGAACTTGGCGCCGGAGTCGTCGAAGCCGTGGCTGATCTCGTGTCCGATGACCACCCCGATGGCGCCGTAGTTGACCGCGTCGACCGCCTCCATGTTGAAGGCGGGCGGCTGCAGGATGCCGGCCGGGAACACGATCTCGTTGAGCAGCGGGTTGTAGTAGGCGTCGGAGGTCGGCGGGGTCATGCCCCACCTGCCGCGATCGACCGGCTTGCCGATCAGCGACCAGTCGTCCTTCACGTTCCAGCGCGTGGCGGCCTCGACGTCGGCCCAGAAGTCCTCGCGCGTGATCCGCACGCTGCTGTAGTCCTTCCACCTGTCGGGGTAGCCGATCTTCGGGTTGAAGGTGGCGAGCTTCTCGAGCGCGCGCTTCCTGGTCTCGGGGCCCATCCAGTCGAGCTCTCCGATCGTGTCGCCCATGGCGGCGCGCAGGTTGGCGACCATCTCCTTCATGCGCGTCTTGGCCGCCGGCGGGAAGTACTTGTCGGTGTACTTCTTGCCCAGCGCCTCGCCCAGGAGCTCGTCGGTCGTCTCCACGCAGCGCTTCCAGCGCGGCTTGAGCTCGGTCGCGCCCCTGATGTAGCGGCCGTAGAACGCGAACTCCTGCTCGACGAAGGGGCGCGATAGCGACGACGAGGCCGAGCGCAGGAGGTGCCACTCGAGATAGGTGCGCCACCGGGCCAGCGGCGCGCGCGCCAGCTGGCGATCGACCTCCGCCATGAAGCGCGGCTCGCCCACGTTCATCGCGCCCTGCGGGATGCCGGCGCCCTCGAAGAACGCGGCCCAGCGGAGGTGCGGTGCGAGCTTCTCCAGCTCGGCCATGGTCATCTTGTGATCGGTGTTCTTCGGGTCGCGCAGGGCGACGTTGTCGAGCGAGGCGCGGGCCAGCGAGGTCTCCATGGCCAGGACGGTGGCGGCGGCGGAGGCGGCGGCGGCCGCGTCCCGGCCGGCCAGCTCGAAGGTCGCGGCCACGTGGGCGCGGTACCTGTCGCGCGCCTCGGCGAACCGCTTCTCCTTCTTCACGTAGTAGTCGCGGTCGGGCAGCCCGAGGCCGCCCGCCGACAGCTGCGCGATGACGTCGGTCGGCGTGTGGTAGTCGGAGCCGGAGGCGAGGCCGAACGGGATCGCGATGCCGAGCTGGTGGAAGTGGAGCAGCACGCGCTCGAGCTGGCCGCGATCGCGGACGCCGGCGATCTCGGTCATGAGCGGCCGCATCGGCTCGACGCCGGCCTGGTCGACGCGCGCCTCGTCCATGCAGGCGCCGTAGAAGTCACCGATCAGCTGCTCGACGCTTCCCCCCGGCCAGTCGTGCCGGGCCGACACCTCCTCCAGGATGCCCTTGAGCTGGTCCTTGGTGCGCTCGCCCGACTCCCAGCGCCGGCTCCAGCGCGGCATGGTCGACGGGATCGGATTGTTCGCGCGCCACGCGCCGTTGGCGAACTGGAAGAAGTCGGCGCACGGATCGGCCCCGCGATCGATGTCGGCGACGAACACGCCGCGCGCCGGTGCGGGCGCTGGAGCGCTCGTCCCACCTGGCGCGGGCGCCCCCGCCGCCGAGGGTGACGCCGCCGGACCCGGTGAAGCGCCGGGCCCGCCGCATGCGGCCCCGGAGAGCGCCAGAACCATGAATCGCATCGCCTGTCGGGTCACCGGGCACCTCCGTTGAAGATCCTCGGTTGATATTCAACTGCGCGCGAGCTGTCAATCCGTCACCTGTGACAGCGGTTGCGTCACAGCGTGACAGTCGGCGGGCGCGTTCGGGCGCGTTCGGTGCCGAGCTGACACCTGTCAGGCGCTGCGCCTGACGTGGGCCACTGATACCTCGTTCGCGCCCGGACGAAGGTAGAGGGGATGGGCAACACAGTTCGGGCGAGGGTGGGGATCGGAGCGCTCGCGGCCATGGCGGCGGCGATGCTGCCGGGCTGCGCGGCGACGGACCGCGTGGGGGATGCGCGGGAGAGCGTCATCGGCGGGGAGTCGAGCGATCCGGGGGCATATCCCGCCACCGGCGCGCTCCTGCACGGCCTGGCCTATCGCTGCACGGCGACGCTCATCGCGCCCGACGTCGCCATCACGGCCGCCCATTGCCTGGCCGAGGGAGGATTCGGCGACTTCGGGTTCACCCTCGACGCGGACCTCGGCGACGGCATGGGCCACCCGATCGAGGTGCTCGCCCATCACCAGCACCCGGAGTTCCGGGAGACGGCCGAGGAGCTGACCCGGATGGGCCAGCGCAACGACGTCGGCGTGGTCATCCTGGCCGAGCCGATCGAGGGTGTCGCGGTCGAGGAGCTGGACCTGGGCCTCGATCCAGGCGGCGCCGACGGCGACCTGGAGAGCGGCAGCGCGCTCACGCTGTGCGGCTACGGGCGCGACCAGTGGGCGACGAGCGAGACGGCCGGGGTGAAGCGCGAGGGCGTCCTCCACGTCGACCGGGTCGGCGACTGGGAGCTCGAGACCACCCACGACGGACCGCAGGCCTGTCGCGGCGACTCGGGCGCGCCGCTCTTCGCCGAGACCTCCGACGGGCGCGTCATCGCCGGCCTGGTGTCGCGCGCGGTCGGCGACTCGCACATGTGCGACAGCGGCGGCATCCACACCCGGGTCGCGCCCTACGCAGAGTGGATCGCGCAGGCATCGCGCGACCGCGATGTCGGCGGCTGCCAGGCCGGCGGCGGCGGGACCGGCGGGGCGGGTGCCGCGTTCGCGCTGCTCGCGGCGTGCGCGCTCGCGGTGCGAGGCCGCCGGCGTCACGCCAGGTCATCGCCGCGCCAGCCGCGCGAGCCGCGCCAGCCGCGCCAGCCGCGCCAGCCGCGCCGTCCGCGCTGGCCGACTTCCGCGGTGCGGACCTCTCGCATGTCACAGGGTCATGTTCGGGGCCGGCCGTCCTATCGGCGCGTTTCGCCTGGCCCTCGACGGAGTCGAGCTGCGCCGAGTGGCGGCGGAGCGGAATGAGTCCAGAATCGATGGATGGGTGGGGACAGGTGGGGTGGAGGGCAAAACTTCGCGCGCCGGCACGGGCGACGCGGCGCGCATCCATGTGATCAGGGGCTGACCGTGTGGCCTTACTTCAACCCGATCTACCTCCTGTTCGTCTTCATCGCGCTGCTCGTGCTGCCGCGCATGACCCTGGTCGCGAGCTGCCCGCCGAGCGCGCTGGCCGTCCTGCTCTTCCTGCCCATCTACGCGCTCGGCCACCGCGCGCAGGGGCACTGGCGGGTGGTCGTGTGCGCGGCGATCGCCGCGCTCGGCGTCGCGCTCATGGTGTGGAACAGCCCCGGCGCGTACATCCTCATCATCTACGCGATGGTGCAGGCCGCCTACTTCATGCGCCCGCGCGACGCGCTCGTGGCGATGGGCGCGCTCATCCTCCTCCTGGCCGCAGAGCTCGAGTGGGCGGGAGAGCCGCTGTCGTACCTGGCGGTCGCCGCGATGATCGGCCCGGTCGCGGTGCTCGGCGTCTTCGTCGGGCGGGCGGCGGTGCGCCGCAACGCCGCGCGGCGCCTGACCCTCATGCGCATGGCGCAGATGAACGAGCGCGAGCGCATCGGCCGCGACCTGCACGACCTGCTCGGCCACACCCTGTCGCTCATCGCGATCAAGAGCGAGCTGGCCGGCAAGCTGGCCCTGCGCGATCCTCGTGCCGTGCAGTGCGAGATCCGCGAGGTCGAGCGGGTCGCGCGCAATGCGCTGGGCGAGGTGCGCCGCGCCGTCACCGGCATCCGCGCCGCCTCGCTCGACGTCGAGCTCACCCGCGCGCGCCTGGCCCTCCTGACCCGCGAGGTGGAGCTGGTGTCGCGGCTCGACCGGCTGGAGCTGGCGCCCGAGGTCGAGAGCGCCCTGGCCATGGGCCTGCGCGAGGCGGTCACCAACGTGGTGCGCCACGCCCGCGCCCAGCGGGTCGAGGTGGCCCTGCGCTGCGAGGGCGGCGCCGCGCTCATGGAGATCAGCGACGACGGCCGCGGCGGCCGCATCCGCCCCGGCCACGGCCTGACCGGCATGCGCGAGCGCCTGGCCGCGCTGGGCGGCGACGTCGCGGTCGACGCCAGGCTGGGCGGCGGCATCCGGCTGCGCCTGCGGGTGCCGATGTCCGGTGCGGACGCAGCGGCTCTGGCCGCCGCGTCATGATCCGGGTGCTCCTGGCCGAGGACCAGGCGATGGTGCGCGGCGCGCTCGCCGCGCTGCTCGGGCTGGAGCGCGACATCGAGGTGGTGGCGGTGGCGGGAGACGGCGAGGAGGCGTGGCGCCTGGTGCAGGCGCACTCGGTCGACGTGCTGGTGACCGACATCGAGATGCCGCGCCTGGACGGGCTGGAGCTGGCCCGGAGGGTGCGTGGGGCCGGCTCGCGCTGCCGCATCGTCATCCTCACCACGTTCGCGAGGCCTGGCTATCTGCGCCGCGCGCTCGAGGCCGGCGCGTCGGGCTACCTGCTCAAGGAGTCGCCGGCCGAGAAGCTGGCCGAGGCGCTGCGCCGCGTCCACGCCGGCGGGCGCGCGATCGATCCGGAGCTGGCCGCCGAGGCCTGGGGCGACGCCGATCCGCTGACCGACCGCGAGCGCCAGGTCCTGGGCATGGCCGGCGAGGGAATGAGCGCGCCCGACATCGCCCAGGCGCTCGCGCTGTCGACCGGCACGGTGCGCAACTATCTGTCCGAGGCGATCGGCAAGCTCGGGGCGTCGAACCGGATCGAGGCCTACCATCTGGCCCGCCAGAAGGGTTGGCTGTGACGAGAAGGGTTGGCTGTGACGAGAAGGATGGCTGTGACCTGGGTCGTGCGCTCGACGCGCCGGGCCGGGCTCGGATAGTCTAGTCCGGGTCGGGTGAAGGGCACGGCACGGCTCGGCCTCGCGGGGCTGCTCCTGGTTGCGGGTTCGCTCGCCGGCGCGCCCGCCGCGCGCGCGGCCGGACCGCGCCTCTTGCTCGACCGCGCCGAGCTGGAGCCGAGCTGGTTCCCGGGCCTGGCCCGGCTGCGCCTGCACGTGACCGCGATCCAGCTGGAGGGGACGCTCATCCCGGTCGGCGGCGACGACCCCTTCGTGCTCATGGTGAGCGGCAGCCGGCGGCGCGAGCCCTACCTGGTCGGGCGCTATGCCGGCTCGGGTGGCGCCACCGCGGTGGTCGTGGTGGTGCAGACCGGCTGGGAGATGCGCGACGACCTCGAGGCCATGCGCGAGGCGGTCGCCCAGCTGTGGGGCGGCCTGCCGTCCGACGCGCAGATCGCGCTGGTGACCTACGGCGAGGGGGTCGACGGCGGCAACCGGCTGGGGGCGGCGCACAGCGCGGCCGATCGGCGGGTGGACGCGATGGAGGCCGACGCGGCGCCGGCCGATCAGCAGCTGATCGGGGCGGTCGAACGCGCCGTCACCACCCTCGGGCGCGCGCGCGCGCCGGGCGGCGAGCAGGTCCCGCTCCGCCGCATCGTGGTCGTCCTGTCCGACGGCAAGGACGCGGATCCGGATCCGTCGCGCTATCGCCTGGTCGGCGAGCGGGCCGAGCACCTGGGCATCCGCGTTCACTCGATCGCGTTCAGCCCGGTCGACAACCGCGGCCCGCTGCTCGGCCTGGGCGAGCTCAGCAAGCGCTCCGGCGGCACGTTCCGCTGGGTGCGCAGCCGCGAGGGCTTTCGCCCGCAGATGGACACCCTGCTGGCGGAGATCGACCAGCAATACGTGCTGACGTTCTTCCTGCCCGCGGCGCAGCTGGCGGGCAAGCGGCTCGCGGTCGGCTACCGCGACCTCGAGTCCAACGAGGTCAAGGTCAAGGAGGTGAGCTGCGGCGGGAAGGCGTGCGGCGAGGGCGAGTTCTGCGCCCGCCACGCGTGCGTGGCGCGCGGCAAGGGCGGCGGCGGCCTGTGGTGGTGGGTCCTGTGGATCGGCGGCGGGCTGATCGGGCTGCTCGTCGTGGTCGGCGCGGTCGGCGCGCTGGCCGGGCGCCGCGCCGGCGCGCCCGCAGGCCAGGTGCCGGGCCAGGTGCCAGGCATGACGCCGGGCCAGGTACCAGGCATGACGCCGGGCATGGCACCGGGCCAGGTGCCAGGCCCGGTCCCCGGCGCGGCGCCGGTGGCGAGCGGCTCGCTGCTGGTCATGGCCGGGCCGTACCAGGGGCAGCGCATGCCGCTCCGCCACGGCTTCGTGGTCGGCAGCGCGCGCGGCTGCGACTTCACCGTGCCCGGCGATCCACAGGTGATCCCGCACCATGCGATCTTCGTCATGGACGCCCGCGGCGCCATGGCGGTCGTCGACCGAGGTTCACCGACGGGGACTTTCGTCAACGGCGTCCGTATCACGGAGGCGAGGCTCCAGCACGGCAACCTCATCCGCATCGGATCGTGCAGCCTGCGCTATCTCGCGCAATGAGTGATCGATAGACCGGTGATCGGTAGATAGACGAGGATCGCACCGACGATGGGCCAGATCTGGATCGCGGGGACCGGCTTCGACGTGGACGCGCGGGTGGTGCGCTGGGACGAGGGCCCGCGCTTCGACGCCCACCAGCCGCGCTGCCTCAACTCCAGCCAGCCGTGCTCCGGCGGGGTGCTCCCGTTCTCGCCCAAGTTCACCTCGAGCCGCTCCATCCGCGTCGCGACCCGCCCTGCCCTGCGCAGCCTGGGCGAGCGGCCCAGCCTGAGCGCGGCGCAGGCGATCATCCGCCAGTTCGTCATCCACCACGACGGCTGCCCGACCGCGGCCAGCTGCTTCAACGTCCTCCACAACGAGCGCGGCCTGTCGTGTCACTTCCTGCTCGACAACGACGGCACCATCTACCAGACCGTCGACCTCGCGTTCATGGCATTTCACGCGGCCGGCTTCAACTCGAACTCGGTCGGCGTCGAGCTGTGCAACCGCGGCGACGCCAAGCGCTACCCCGACTTCTACCGCCAGCGAGGACAGAAGCGCGACGTCACCACCTGCCGCATCCACGGCTACACCTACCTGGCGTTCGACTACACGCGAGAGCAGTACGACGCGCTCAAGGCGCTGGCGCGCGGCCTGGTGCGCGCGCTGCCCAACCTGCCGGCCGAGTATCCCCAGGATTCGCCCGGCTATCAGGCGTGGGGCGTGCTGAGCGGGGTGCAGCGCTACGCCGGCCTCCTCGGCCACTACCACACGACCACGCGCAAGTGGGACCCGGGGCCGTTCGACTTCAAGAAGTTCTGCCAGACCATCCGCGGGCGCATGTCGTTTCCGATCGCGCCGCAGGGCGACAAGGCCGACGTGCCGGAGGACAGCGAGGCGCTGCGCGACGCGTGCGAGCAGCTCTACCGCAAGAACGAGATCGAGGGCAACGCGGGCTTCTACCCGCTCGGCCCGACGGGAGAGACCCGGCTGTGGCACGGCGGCGTGCACCTGCCGGCGCCGACCGGGACCACGGTCCACGCGCCGTTCGCCGGGCGGGTGATGGTGGCGCGCATGGGCGGCAGCTCGAGCGCCGGCAGCACCAATTTCGTGCTCCTGCGCCACGACATGAGCATCGGGCCCAGCCCGATCCGCTTCTACTCGCTCTACTTCCACCTGGCCGACGAGCGCGGCGGAGACAAGGGCGCGCCGCGCTGGATGTCCAGCCCCGAGTGGAAGCGCGGGGGCGCGCCCGGCGCCCTGGCGCTGCTCGACGAGCCGCTCGAGGCCGGCGACCTCATCGGCCACGTCGGCATCGCCGGCCCGGTCGACCTGCGCGCGCCGCAGATCCACTTCGAGGTGTTCGCGGCCGACGACGTTCTCGGCTCGATCAAGGGCAACCCGTTCCAGGTCATCGACGGCACCAGCGGCGGCCGCTTCGTCACCGACGACGCGATCCTGTCCGCCATCGACACCGCGCCCAGGGACGGCAAGGTCAGCCGGCGCGAGCTGGCCGACTTCTTCCACAGCTCGGCCGACCGCAACCTGGCCCGCTACTACGCCACGCTCAACGTCTCCGAGTGGACCGCGAACCCGAGCTGGGTCGACGCCCTGGCCATGGCGCCCGACTTCGCCGGGCTCAGCCGGCAGGACCTCGAGCAGCGGGTGGCCGAGGAGATCGCGCCGACCCTGTGGTGGACCGAGGAGGTGGCGCGCCACGCCCACCTGCCGCGCGACGGCATCGTCTACCACTACAACCCGATCGCGTTCGTCCAGTTCATCAATCAGAAGCTGCAGGAGGCCAAGTTCCTGCCCGACGTGAGCCCCGGCAGCCAGAAGCACGAGGACGCAAAGGAGCAGCCGGCCGGCGTCCTGGGCGACATCGACGACGAGTCGGGCGAGACCTTCCTCGACGCCAGCGAGCTCGAGGACCAGAACCTGCGCCAGGACCTCACGCTGTCCGAGCTGGCCGACGGATTCCCGGAATGAGCGCACGCGGCGACCGACCCACCACCACACGGCGCGGCGCCCTCAAGGCCGCGCTGGCCGCCGCCGCGGCCGCGCTGCTTGGCAAACGCCCCCGGGCGCTCCCGAGCCCGAGGCCACAGCCGCCGAAGTGGACGGGCCATGGGTAGGCTCTTGGCGACGCCGCAGGTTTGAGTCAGGTCGAGGAACGTCTCGCCCGACTCGCTCTCGATGTCGCCTCATACCGGCCGGCGCTCAACTGCCGCATGCGCTCCACGCCATGACTCGCCCGCCGGACGGCGAATTCACAGTGACCCGACTGGCGCCGGCAGGCGCGCGCTGCCAGACCCCGGTAGCGTTGGTGGGCCGAAGCCCGAGTTGGGCTCGATTTCACTCTTGCGCCGGAATTCCTCGCACGCTTCGCTTCGCGCCGCGCCTTCCTGTCATCCGCCACCTCAGCGTTGTCGTCTCGGTCCGCTATCAGAGACAATGTCCGCCCGCAGATGCCCTAACATCATCTCGGGTCTGCCGAGGACGTAACGACTAGCTTGTAGAGAGACGTACCCGCCGGCGCGTCGATGTCGAGGACATTGACCCCACGTCGAACCTCGGTGATGGTGGCCACAATGTGCGAGGGCTCGGTTCCGAGTTGCGCTTCCGTGATCAGAGAGCCATTCCACGTCAGGGTTGCGCGTTTATTGCCCACAGGCACCGCAGCCGTAAGGTCGATCTTCACCGATCCGCGTCGATTCAGCGGAACAAGAATGCGGGCGCCGCGCCCGATAAACTCAGTTGTATCGTCACTTCCCTGGCGAAGTCTCAGGAGGAAGGGACTCCTGGCGTTGCCCACAGGCACATCGTCGCGTGTCTTGGCTCTAATGGAATTGAGCCCCGGGTAGAGCTCGCTAAGGAAGTGGACGCCCACGACACGATCGTAGTTTCCTAGATGGGTGCCATAGCGAAAGGCGAAAATAAGACGCATGGGCAAATTGGTTGCCGCTGAACAGCCGCCGACGAACCACCCCAGAGGGCCGGGTATCCGCTGCGTCAAGATTGCCGATGCCGCCTCGCCGCCGTTGATTCTGACCGTTCGCGCCTCGTAGCCGCCAGCGGCCAACAAGTTGCCCAAAGCGAGGGAAATACAGCATGATAGGAGTAAGCCACAGGCAACGCGATGGACAACTGGCCACCTTCTTGCCGCAAAAGCCCTGTCCAGCAGAAAGCCCAGTCCGAACGCGAACACGACAAAACAAGAGTCGAAGCGTCGTCCCCCGAATGAGCCTCCAGCCCACCAGTCCCAGACTGCCCCGTTGACCACAACCTGCGCACCAGCACCGACAAGCAGGCACAACGCGAGGCGTGGATACCGCATCACAGAAGCCAGGAATCCGAGAGCCGCCAGCGCATAGATAGGGGACCACGGCAGCAGCCCGTTGCGCGATGAGAAGAGGACCTCGCTCCAGGCGGGCTCGTCCCATCGCATGAATCCGTTGCCTTGTGGCACGAGGTAGTAAGTGCCGTACACGCCCTTCCAGGCCATCAGCTGCGGCGCGAAGACA
>DATFRY010000066.1:0-24630 GCA_035262925.1 Kofleriaceae bacterium
GACGCGGAGGACCACGTCCTGCAGCGCGACGATCCGCTCGGGCGACATCACGCGGCCGAGCTCGGGCAGGTAGCTCGAGGTCTGCTGGCGGACGATCTCCTCCTCCTCGCGCACGCTCGGGTAGCCGACGTCGACCTGGAACATGAAGCGGTCGAGCTGCGCCTCGGGCAGGGGATAGGTCCCCTCCTGCTCGATCGGGTTCTGGGTGGCGAACACCAGGAACGGCAGCCCCAGCTCGTAGGTCTGGCCGCCCGCGGTCACCCGGTACTCCTGCATCGACTGGAGCAGGGCGGCCTGCGTCTTGGGCGGGGTCCGGTTGATCTCGTCGGCCAGGATCAGGTTGGCGAAGATCGGCCCGCGCAGGAAGCGGAAGAAGCGCTTCCCGGTCGAGTGGTCCTCCTCCAGCACCTCGGTCCCGGTGATGTCCGACGGCATGAGGTCGGGCGTGAACTGGATGCGCTGGAACTTGAGGTTGAGCGTCTGCGACAGGGTCGAGATGAGGAGGGTCTTGGCCAGGCCCGGCACGCCCACGAACAGGCAGTGGCCGCGCGCGAACAGCGCGGTCAGCAGGTGATCGATGACGTCGGACTGGCCGACGATGCGCTTCTCGATCTCGCGCGCGATCTCGAGCCGCGCCGCCGCGATCTCCTGCACCGCCTCCAGATCGGCGGCGGTGCCCGGGTCTACCTGGGTGCTCGCCCTGTCGTCGTAGACGCCGGCGGCGGCAGTGTCGGCTTTGGAGGAGGGAGTCATCGCCATGCCCGGTCTTGAAACGCTCAACTGTAACCCAGATCCGTCGCGGGGTTAGCGAACCAGGGCGCAGGCCTTGCGCTCGCGCGCGGCCAGCGGCTTGCGCCCCAGCCTGTCATAGGCATCGGCCAGCCCGCAGCGGACCGCCGGATCGAACGGGCTCACCCGCAGGGCCAGCTCGAACGCGCCGGCCGCGTCGCCCGGCTGATTGGTGGCCAGGTACGCCAGCCCGAGCGTGGTGGCCGGGGTGGCGTCGGTCTCGTCGATCTCGAGCAGCGGCCTGGCCAGCTCGATCGATCGCTCGTAGTTCTCGAGCTCTAGATAGGTGCGGCTCAGCTTGCCGGCGACGAACGGATCGCTCGGCCCGACCAGCGCGAGCGCCTTCTCGTACTCGACCGCCGCCGCCTGGGTCATGCCGCGCGCGCGCAGGAGGCCGCCCAGGCGCGTGAACTTGCGCGCCTTGCCGCTGGCCACCTCCTCGGCGCCGACGTTCTCGGTCTCCCCCTCGCCCTTCTTGAAGCGGATGCGCGGCGACTGCGCCCGACCGGCCAGCGCCGGGCTCGTGCGCAGCTTGGCCGCCCGCAGGAACTGCTTCCAGCCGCGCTCGACGCCGTCCCACTTCTGGTTCATGGCGTCTGCCACGGCCCGCCGCGCGTTGCGACCGGCCTTGACCCCCGCGATGATCCGCCGCAGCCCCTCGTAGCCCTGCTGCTGGTGCAGGTACGCCACCATGGTGGCGACCTCGGCGAAGGCGAGCGCTGCGGCCTTCTGGCTGGGCAGCTTGGCCATCGACGGGTGCATGTCGTCGAACGAGATGAGGTCGTTGGCCTTGAGCGCGGTGGCCAGGAGGTGCTCCTCGACCGGCGACAGCGGCCGCAGCGCCGGTCCGCGCCACCTGACCTGCTCGAAGCGGGCCAGGCCCTCCTGCAGCCACACCGGCACGCGATCGTGGCTGAGTCGCGAGACCACGTAGTGCACGTACTCGTGCACCATCGTGTCCATCCACGGGTAGCCGAACACGGTCGCGCGGGGCGTGACCACCATCAGCTTGCCGTACTTGCAGAGCGCGATGGTCCCGGTGGTCTCGATCTCCTTCTCGGTGAGCGTCGACACCCGCGCGAGGTCGCTGGGCGCCGACAGGAGCTCGATGCGGACCACGCCCGGCGCCTGGTAGCCGAAGTCCTCGTTCATCGCGCGGTAGGCCGACTCCAGCACCTCGCCGGCCAGCTCGACGATCGCCTCGTCCTTGCCGGGCGGATAGGCGATGGCGAAGTGGCCGCCCGACGAGCGCGCGGTGGAGAAGCCCTTGGTGGCGTCGCGGGTCGACGCGGCCAGCGCGCGCAGCTCGCCGACGTTGCCGCCCACGTCGGCCGGCTTCAGCCCCTCGAGCAGCTCGACCGCCTGGCCGTAGTTTCCGTCGAGGAAGGCCAGCTCGGCCCGCAGATACCGCGTCTCGGGCGCGGTCGGCTCGTCGGCGGCCAGCTTGTCGATCACCTCGCGCGCCTCCTCGAACCGCCAGCTGCCGAGGAACTTTGCCGCGCGGAGAGACTCCTGCTCGAGGTTCCGCGCGTCGGCCGCGCGGGGGCCGGCGATCGCGGCGATCGACGCGATCGAGAGGAGGAGACAGCGGGCGGCCCTCAACGGATGAGCTCCTCGTAGTACCGCTTCACCATGTCCCGGTAGGGCGTCGGCGCCTGGCCCTTCTTCATCGCGTCGAGGATGTCCTCGCGGAAGCGCTCGGGCGCGCGGTACTCGTCGGCGCCGGGGATGCGCACCGGCTCGTCGCGCAGGCCCGAGCGGCCCTGCGACTGCTGCTGGCGCGCGGCGCCCTGGGCCTCCTCCTTGGCCTGGGCCAGCTTCTCGGCCGCCTCGCGCGCCTCCTGCCGCGCGCCCGACGGATCGCGCGCCCGCATGCGCTGCTGCGCCCGATCCATGCGCTGGCCGGCCTCGCCCAGCCGCTCCGCCATGCGCTGGCCCGACTCGCCCGGCAGCTCGTCGGCGATGTCGCGCGATCGCTGGGCGAGGCGCTGCGCGCGCTGCTGCAGGGCCTGCTGGCGCCGCGACAGCCGCTCGAGCCGGTCGAGGTCCTCTCGCTCGAGGACGCGCGACGGCGGCGGCGTGGCCCGCTCCAGCTCGCTGACCAGCTTGCGCGCGACCGGCAGCGCGTGCTCGACCGCGTCCATCCCGCGCGCGCCCAGCTTGCGGAACTCGGCCCCGTCCTCCTCCAGCGCCGCGTCGAGCTCCGACTCCACCGTCTCGAGCCCGGCCTCGGCCTCGCGCGCCATGGCCAGCGCCTCCGCCAGGTCGCCGCCGGCGAGCAGGCGCTGGATGTCGTCGAGCCGGGCCTTGACCGCGCCCATCTCCTCGTCGATGAACTGGCCGAGCCCGGCGTCGGGCACCTGCGCGACCCGCCGCCGCAGCCGGCCGAGCAGCTCGTTCAGCTGGTCGCGGTTCTTCTCCATCTGCTCGCGCATGAGGTCGCCGGCCTTCTCGGCGTAGCGCTTCTGGATGTCGCCCGCCTCGCCGGCAAGCTGCTGCTGATCACCGGCCAGGTCGGTGATCTCGCTGCGCAGCTCGTCGAACTTCTTCTGCTGCTCGGAGAAGCGATCGCCGCGCAGATCGTCGAGCGAGTGCTCGAGCGACCTCGCCGCCTCGTCGAGCCCCGCCGCGCACTGGCGCATGCGCCGCTCGGCCGCCTCGACGTCGCCGGAGGCGAACAGCCGGCGCACCTCGGCCAGGCAGTCCTCGGACTTCTTGGCCTGCATCGCCTCGCTGTTGACGAACTGATCGAGCACGTCGGCCGGCATGCGCCCGCCGCGGCGCTCGAGCTCGGCCAGCTTCTGCTCCAGCGCGCGCAGCTCGCGCTCGATCTCCGCCTTGATCTCGGGCGACTTGCTGCGCTTGTACTCCTCGAACAGCTTGGCCAGCCGCTCGCGGTGCGCCTTGATCTCGTCGCTGATGGCGAGCAGGTTCTCCAGGTCCTGGCGGTCGACCCAGTCGGCCATGAGCAGGACGTCGTCCTCCAGCTCGGCCACCTGGGCGCGATCCGAGCCGCCCACCTGCGCGGCCAGCGCGCCCGGCAGCTTCGCCTTGCCGCGCGAGGCCGCGCGCTTGAGCAGGCGCGCCTCGCGCCGGACCAGCTTGTCGAGCCGCGCGCGCATCTCGCCCAGGACCCGCACCAGCTGCTTCTCGGCCATGCGGTCGCTGCCGAGCGCCGCCACCGCGGTGCCGAGCTCCACCACGATGCCGGCGGTGTCGCGGTGGAGGGGCTCGTGAGCCGCGCCGTCGGCCTGGTCGACCACCAGTCGCCCGCCGAGCGCGCGCGTCAGGTTCTCGAACAGCTCGCGCTGGAGCTCGATGAGGCGCTCGTGCCGCTCGCGCGGGCTCAGGACGCGCAGGGTGAAGACCTTGGAGCGCCCGGCCTTGTGCCCGCTCACCTCGTCGTTGTCGAACACCTCGATGTGGTAGGCGACGCGCACGCCGGGCTGGAGCGGCACATCGGCCAGGTCCCAGAAGAGCTTGTTCTGCGCGCTGCGCGGCGGCGGCGCGCCCGGCGCGGCCGCGTCGCCCCCCGGCAGCTCGATCTGCACGCGGCGCGGCTTGCCGTCCGGCCCGTCCCACACCAGATCTGCGCGGGTCAGGCCGTAGTCGTCCTCGGCCACGTAGGCCAGCTCGACGCGCTTGAGCCCGGTGACGTCGAGCTCCTCGGCCGGCGCGTGGAGCTCGACGCGCGGCTCCCGGTCCGGCTCGATCTCGATCGATCGAGCCGCGCTCTCGACCCGGCGCTGGCCGTCCGGCCCGCGCAGCAGGAAGCGGTACTTGACCGGCGCGCGCACCTCGAACTCGCCGCTCAGCTGGCCGAGCGCCACTTGCAGCGGCTGCAACTTTTCGCCCTCCTCGTCGAAGGCGAGCCAGGCAGCGCTGGCCGGCTCGAGCGCCATCGTCTCCAGGCGGACGCGCGTGCCGGGCACCACGCGCACGTCGCCGCTGGCGTTGGCCAGGACCGCGGCATCGCGCCCGGTGTAGCTCGGGTAGCGCAGGGTGATCTCGAGATCGCCGACCAGCGGCACCGCCGACGACTCGGCGCCGCCGAAGCGGCCGGGCCCGATCGATCGATCGATGAGCGCGTGCCAGCCCAGGCTGAGCCGGCCGGGCGCGAGCGCGGCCACCAGCAGCGCGAACGCGGCCGCCACGCCGGCGGCGCGCACCGGTCGCCACAGCGGGCGGCGCGGCACGATGTCGGTGGCAGCCAGACCGCCCAGCCGCATCGCGGTGCTCTCGGTCAGCGCCGCGACCAGCGCGGGCGAGAACGCGCCGCCGCGCGCGAGCCGCGGGGCGGCGCCGGCCGCGCCCAGCTCGACCGCGGACAGGAGATCGGAGGCCACGCGCGGCTCGCGCCGCCCGATGTAGGCCGCGACCGCACGATCGCTGCGCCAGCGCAGGCGAGGCGCGATGAGCCCGGCCGCCGACGCCAGCGCGAGCGCAAGAGATGCGAGCAGCCCGGCGACCCATGCCGCACCGCGTCCCGAACCGGACGCGACCGCCGCGAGCGGCGCCGCAACCGCCAGAAAAATGGCCGAGCTCGCGAAGTACAGACCCGAGCGGGCGAGCGCCCGCCGGCGCAGGCGGAGGCGGACGCCGGCGAGGAACACACGGATCGCGGGAGTCGAGCTCAAGGTGAGGACGGAGGCTGGGCCGGCGGCACCAGTCTAGCAGGTGGTGGCGAGGACGGCGGCGGCCCCCGTTGCCGGCCGGCGTGTTATATGTTCCAGCACCCTAACGTGAATAAGCGCCTCGAAAACCCGTCGATCCGGTCGAATGAGGCGGCGGACGACATCGACGACCTCGACCTGGTCGAGAGAGCGCGTACGGGGGACGACGAAGCCTTTCGCGCTCTCTTCGAGCGCTACCACCGCCGCGCCTATTCCCTCGCCGTGGGCGTGGTGCGCAGCCGCGACGACGCGCTCGACGTGGTGCAAGACGCTTTCATCAAGGCTCACAGACATATAGGCAAGTTCGAGGGCAACTCGAGCTTCTATACCTGGCTCTATCGCATCGTCATGAACCTCGCCATCGACCATATCCGCCGCACCAAGCGCGGGCGAAACGTCGAGTTCAACGAGGCGGTCGGGCATGCGGAATCGGATTCGATTGGCGAGGAGACCCTGCTGCCGCGGGTGCTCGACGAGAACCCCGGCAAGTCGCTCGTGCGCAAGGAGATGCGCGAGCACATCGGGACCGCGCTCGCCGAGCTTTCGGACAACCACCGCGCGGTGCTGGTGATGCGAGAGCTCGAGGGCCTGTCCTACGAGGAGATGGCGCAGGCGATGGGTTGCTCGAAGGGGACGATCATGTCGCGCCTGTTTCACGCCCGGCGCAACATGCAGAAGCGGCTGCTCGAGCTCATGGGCGGCGAGAAGGATCTCGGGGCATGAGCGGCACGGGACCCAGGAAGCGCTACACCGACGCGGAGCTGATGCTCTACGCTGACGGTGAGCTGCCGCCCGAGGAGGCCAGGGGCGTGGCCGCGTACCTGGCCGAGGACGCGGAGGCGAGGCTGAAGCTGGAGAGCCTGCGCCAGGTCGGGGAGGCGGTCAGGACCTACGCCGAGCTGGAGACCGACCGCGCCGAGGTCGAGGTGCCGGCCTTCGCCGACATGTGGAGCCGCATCGAGCGGCGCATCCACGCCAACGGGATCTCCGAGCCGACGCCGGCCCACATCAGGGCGCCGGCCGCGGTGCGCCGCGCCCGGCCGGTGGCCGCGATGTGGGCCGCGATGCGGCGCTGGTTCGAGGATCACCGCGGCCACGTGCTGACCAGCGCCATCAGCGCGGGGGTGGCGTGCGCGATCATGCTGGCGCTCGGCCCCAGCTGGCACGCGGTCGACGGCGGGCGGGGCGAGCACGGCACGAGCCACGTGATCAAGGGCAAGCTGGTGTCGCAGCCGCCCGAGGTCGAGGGCCTCGAGGTCTACGAGGGCTCGGGGACCATCCTGACCCTCGAGCCGGACGAGGACGACGACAGCGGCGCGGCGGCCGTCATCTGGATCTCGAACGACGACACGGACCTGGAGGGCCCGATATGACCGGGTTTCGCTGTGCGCTGCTCGCCTGCGCGGTATCGATCGCGCTCGCGTCCGGCTCCCGCGGTGTCATGGCGCAGGCCGGCGGCGATCCGCCGCCTCCGCCCACCACCGCGAACTGCCAGATCTTGGAGATCAAGGCCAGCAACGAGGGAGACGGCGTCGACCCGGACCTGAAGCCGCTCGCGCGCAAGCTCAAGAAGCCGCCGTTCTCGTCGTGGAAGGCCTTCAAGCTGCTCAAGCGCCACGACAAGACGGTCGAGAAGATGAAGGCGCTCAACCTCGGCCTGGTGACCGGCAGCAAGCTGACGCTCCTGTTCCGCGGCGCCAGCGGCGGCCAGACCCACAAGACGCGGCTCCGCCTCGGCTTCACGCTCGACGACAAGAACGGCAAGCGCAAGGTCGACGGCACCATCAATGTCGATTCGGGCGACTATTCTCTGATCGGCGGCGACACCATCGAGGGCGGGGCGACCTACATCGTGGCCGTCTCCTGCAAGGCGCCCTGAGAAGACTCGAGCCGCTCGCGGCGTTCTTCGACTCTTGGCGGTTCGAACTCGCAGCGACAGCCGTGCTATAAGGCCCCGGATGCGGCGCCGGTGGCTCCTCATCGGCGGAGCAGGACTCGGGCTTGGCCTCTGCGTACTGCTCTTCTTCCTCGCCCTCTACGGGCAGGTCGGCGCGTGGGTGATCCGCTCGCGCGTCATCGGCAGGCTCGAGACCCGCCTGGGGCGCACCGTCGAGGTGGGCGACGTGGACGTCCGCCGCGGCCTGGCCGTCCTGCAGGACATCGTGGTGAAGGGGCCGCAGGACCGGGGTGAGCCCCTGGTGCGCATCGACCGGGTCGAGGCGGAGTTCGCATTCTGGCCGTCGCTGGTCGGCAGCGTCGAGATCGGGCGGGTCGCGGTCGAGGGCCTGCGCGTCGCCGCGGTCAGGTCGCGCGACAGCGACAACTTCGGCGATCTGGTCGACCGGCTGCGCGGAAAGAAGGACGGGGCCGAGTCCGCGGGGGGAGACTCGGGCTCCGGCGGGCTCGGCGTCAAGCCCTCGGAGCTGCAGGTCGCCGGCGCGACCATCCAGGTCCGCGACCTGACCAACGGGCTGACCCTGGTCGCCGAGGGAGTGGACGCGACCGCGAAGCGCGAGGGCGGGCTGTCGGTGAACATGGGCGACCTCGCGCTGCTCACCTCGCTGGGGCCCTACGCCAGCGTGCAGAAGGTGGTGCTCACCGCCAACAGCAAGGACGCGCTCGGCACGGCGTCGGTGCACGTCGGCGACGGCGAGGTCCACCTCTGGTCCGGCATGGTGCTGACCGGCGTCAACGGCAAGGTGGCGCAGGGCGACAAGCCGGGGCGTCTGGTCATCGAGCTGGCCGGCGGCTACGGCGGGGCGCGCGGCACGCTGTGGCAGGCGAGCGGCTGGCTCGATCCGCGGGCCGACAGCGGGAGCCTGCAGGTCAAGGCCGACCGCTTCACGTTCGACCGCATCTCGTCGGTGCTCGAGAACTCGATGGTGCGGGACTACAAGGACACGTCGGTCAACGCCGAGCTGCGCCTCGACCTCGAGAAGGACGTCCTGCGCTACCAGGGCCAGGTCGAGCTCAGCGGCCTCAACGTCTTTCACCCGATGCTGTCGGACCAGACGGTCCGCGACATCAGCTTCCGCGGCAACGTGGACGGGTCGTACGACCGCCGGGCCAAGGTCATGAAGCTCAACCGGGCGGAGCTGGCCACCGGGGGGGTCAACTACGCGCTGACCGGTTCGCTCCAGATGCCCGACGGCGTCGACCCGGACGGGTCGCGCCGCAAGTTTCGCCGGCTCGACGCGCGCCTGGTCGTGCCACAGGTACCGTGCCAGGCCGTGCTCGAGTCGATCCCGGGCGAGCTGGTGCCGCACCTCATCGGCTTCGAGCTGACCGGCAAGTTCGCCACCGATGTGTCGGTCGACGTGGACTGGGCCGATCTGCAGGCGACGCGGCTGGACGGCTCGGTCGGCATCCGCGGCTGCAAGGTGAAGAAAGCGCCCAAGGAGATGGACGCCAAGCGCCTCGCGGGGAGCTTCGAGCACGAGGTCGAGGTGGCGCCGGACACCTGGGAGAAGATCATCATCGGCCCGGAGAGCCCGAACTACGCGCCGCTGGCCGAGATCTCGCCCTTCCTGGTCAAGTCGATCATGACCACCGAGGACTCCTCGTTCTACACGCACCACGGCTTCATCACGCGCGAGTTCAAGAGCGCGCTCATCAAGAACCTCGAGGCCGGCTACTTCCGCTACGGCGCGTCGTCGATCACCATGCAGATGGTGAAGAACGTCCTCCTCTACCGGGACAAGACGCTCGCGCGCAAGCTGCAGGAGCTGTTCCTCACCTGGTACCTCGAGTCGGGGGCGCTGGAGAAGGATCGCATCATGGAGATCTATCTCAACGCCATCGAGTACGGGCCGGGGCTCTACGGCATCAAGCCGGCCGCCCTGCAGTACTTCGGCAAGCCGCCGCTCGAGCTCGGCCCCACCGAGGCGGCCTTCTTCTCCTCCATCCTCCCGGCGCCCAAGCGGCGCTACAAGCAGTTCTGTCAGGACAAGCTCAGCATCTGGACGGTGAAGAAGGTGGAGCGCATCGTCGACCTCATGTACAAGCGCGGCCGCCTGACCGACATGGAATACCAGCTCGCCCAGATGTCGCCGCTCGCGTTCAACCCGGACAAGAGCGGCCCGTTCTGCACCAAGAAGTATCCCGAGTGGGGGATCAAGTGAGGGCGGCCAGGTCGACCGCGCGGCTCTTGGGGCTGTGCGCGCTGCTCGCGGTGAGCGGCGGCGCGGCCACCGCGGCGATGGCGCAGGCCGCCGGGCAGGGCGCGCAGGAGGGCGGCGCGCCCGCGGCGCAGCCTGACAGGGCGCCGGCGCAGCCGCCGGCCAAGCAGGGCGCGGCCGGCCGGGGGGGCGCGCGCTGGGGCGACGGCCGCGCGCTGCAGGACCCGAGCAAGGTGCCGGCGCGCGGCGCGCCCTACAACTGGCGGCAGATGGGCCTGGGCGTGGTGATCATGGCGCTCATGCTCGCCTTCGTCATCTGGCTGGTGCGCCGCGAGACGCGCCACCGCCGTTAGCGAAGGGCGGGCCGAAGGCCCAACCGACGGTACGTTCGTGGCCTGACGACGAACTCGCCGTACGAATACGGCGTCGGGCTGCAGCGCGGCCCGCGGCTCTACTCCAGGAGCGAGCGCTCGCGCGCGGCCGCCGGCGGCGCGATGCCGAGCAGCGCCGACACCGTGGGCGCCACGCGCAGGAGCGAGACCGACTCGTCGTGGCGCGCGTGGGCGCGGCCGGGCGCGACGATGGCGATCGGCACGATGCGCTCGTCGGCGCTGAGCCCGCCGTGCGCCGCGCCCCACGGCGCGCTGCCGGCGATCTCCGAGCCCTCCGACGGCAAGGTGACGATGGGGCCCAGCGGCCCGTCGGGCAGCGAGAGGCAGGCCATGCGGCGAGCGGGGTCGCGGTGGCGCGAGCAGTCGCCGGCGATGTCCGCCGTGGCCGCCACCAGGCCCATCCCGGCGATGGCGCCGATGCCCGCGACCATCTCGCGGATCGCGGTCGCCCGCTGCGCCGCCGGTTGATCGGCGAAGGCCGGGACCACGAAGACGAGGTTGCCGGACACGCCGCGCACCCAGGGGCCGGCGCCCAGCACCTTCCTCGCGGCGCGCTCGGCGGCGGCGCGGATCTGCGGCTTGAGGACGCGGAACACCGGGGCGCCCGCCGCCTGTTGCCGCTCGATGAGGCGAGTGGCGCCGTGGTCGCTGGTCATGACGACCGCGTAGCGGCTCGCGCCGACGGTGGCGTCCAGGTGATCGAGGAAGGCGCCGAGCCGCTCGTCGAGGCGGAGCATCAGGTCCACCCGCTCCCACGACTCCTGGCCCCAGCCGTGGCCCGCGTAGTCGAGCGACGAGACGCTGATGGACAGCAGGTCGGGCACGTCGTCGGTGCCCATGTTCTCGCCGCGCAGCGCCGCGTCGGCGGCGTCGAACAGGATCTCGGTGCCGAACGGCGTGTCGACGATCGCCTCGTTGGGTTTCGGCACCTGGGCCAGCGAGTGGGGGAAGGTGGCGTCGAGGCCGTCGTTGCCGAGCTCGCCCGGCTGGTCGTCGGAGCTGCCGGACAGGCGGACCAGCAGCTTGCGGTCGTTGGGCCGCCACTCGGCGCGGAAGAAGCGCGACGGCGGGCGATCGGAGGCGAGGTCGCGCAGCCACGCCGGCGGCTCGGCCGCGTAGAAGCTGTTCGTGGTCATGACCGCGCGCTCCGGGTCGTACCAGATGGCGAGGTCCGGCCGGCGGCCGGTGGCCAGGATGGCCGAGCGGTCCTTGAGCGAGAGCGACACGGTGTGGCTCTTGCCGGCGGTCGCGCGCTCGAGCACGTCGGCCACGCCCTCGACCCGGAGCTGGCTGCTCGAGACCATGTTCATGTCCTCGAGGTCGACGGTGGCGCCGAGCGAGCGGTCGCCGCTCTGGCGGTGCCAGTCGTTGGCCAGGATGCCGGTCACCGACGGCGGCGCGCCGGTGCCGATCGCGGCGTGGCCGGAGGCGGTGAAGGTGTTGGAGAACGGGATCTCGCCGCGCGGGAAGTGGACGCCGCGCTCGATCAGGCGCGCGAACCCGCCGTGCAGGCTGGGCAGGATCGCGTCGAACGACCAGCTCGGCAGCTGATCGATGATGACGAGCACGACCAGGCGCACGCCGCCGCGGCGCGCCGATGCGGCCGCGGCCACGTGCTCGTCGTCGCGCGAGCCGCATGCGCATGCCCACACGCAGGCCAGGATCCCGGCGACGGAGGCGAGGGCTCGGATCCGGGCGCGAGGGCGCGAGGGGGGCACGGCGGGGCCAGTGTTGGAAGAAACCCGGCCGGGGTCAAGCCACGCGGGCGGGAGGAAATCGGCGGGGCCGAGAAGCCCGTTGGATGATCGCCACATGCGGCGCCGGCGGGCGGCCGCGATCCGGGCGGTTGCTGGTTGCCTGCCAGCACGGCGCCGTCCTACCCTGCAAACTGGAGCAGGCCGTGAAACCGCTGCGCGTGCTCATCGTCGAGGACGTCGAGGATGACGCCATCCTGATCGTCCGCCAGCTGCGCAAGGGAGGCTTCGACACCTCGTTCGAGCGGGTCGAGACCGACGAGGACATGCGCGCCGCGGTCGGGCGCCAGGAGTGGGACCTGGTCATCGCCGACTACACGCTGCCGAACTTCAACGCGCGGGCCGCGCTCACCGTCATGCAGGAGCTGGGCGCCGACCTCCCCTTCATCATCGTGTCGGGCAGCATCGGCGAGGACACCGCGGTCGCGGCCATGAAGGCCGGCGCCCACGACTACATGCTCAAGGAGAACCTGACCCGGCTGGCGCCGGTGGTGGAGCGCGAGCTGCGCGAGGCCCACATCCGGCGCGAGCGGCGCGAGGCGCTCGCCCAGGTGGAGGAGAGCGAGCAGCGGCTGGGCGCGATCCTGAGCCAGGTCGCGGTCGGCATCGTGCAGACGTCGCTCGACGGCCGCCTGCTGTCGGCCAACCAGCGCTTCTGCGAGATGGTCGGCCGCGCGCGCGACGACATCATCGGGCTGCACGCGCAGGACCTCATCCACCCTGACGAGGTGGCCGCGACCGCCGCGATCTTCGAGCGGGTGGCGGCCGGCGAGCGCGACTTCGTGACCGAGAGCCGCTACCTCAGGCCCGACCGCAGCGACATGTGGGTCAACAGCACGCTGTCGGTGGTGAACGATCGCCAGGGCCGGCCGAGCTACGTGGTCGCCGTGGTGCAGGACGTCACCGACCGCAAGCGCGCCGAGGAGGAGCTGCGCGAGGCGGTGCGCGCGCGCGACGAGTTCCTGTCGATCGCGTCGCACGAGCTCAAGACCCCGATCACGCCGCTCGAGCTGCAGCTGACCTCGGTGCTGGGCCTGGTGCGCGAGGGGCGCCTCGGCGAGGTGCCGCCGGAGAAGCTGGAGTCGAAGCTGGAGATGGCGGTGCGGCAGATCGATCGCCTGACGGCGCTCATCAACAACATGCTCGACGTCACCCGCATCACCTCGGGCCGGCTCACCCTGGCCCGCCGCCGCCTCGATCTGCGCGACAGCGTGCGCGCGGTGGTGGCCCGCTCGCGCGAGATGATCAAGCGGTCGCACTGCCCGCTGGTCATCACGGCCGATGAGGAGGTGGTGGGCTACTGGGACCCGATCGGGCTGGAGACGGTCGTCAGCAACCTCCTGTCCAACGCCACCAAGTTCGGCGAGGGGCAGCCCATCGAGATCGCGATCGACCGCGTCGGCGACGCCGCCCGCATCGTGGTGCGCGACCACGGCATCGGCATCGCTCCCGAGGAGCAGACCCGCATCTTCCAGCGCTTCGAGCGCGCGGTGCCGGCGCGCCACTACGGCGGCTTCGGCATCGGGCTGTGGGCGGCGCGCCAGATCATCGAGGCGCACGGCGGCGCGATCCACGTCGCCAGCGAGCCGGGCGCCGGGTCGACCTTCACCATCGAGCTGCCCGTCGGAGGCGCGGCCGAGTCCGGCGCGGGCGCCCCGTCCCCGGGGGGAGGTGCGGGCGCGGCGTCGGAGGCGGCGGCGACCAGCGACGAGGTGTGAGGCGGTGCGGCAGGGCCGCGCCGACGACCATCCGGGACCGGCGATTCGCGCGGCGCGCCGCGGACCGGCTAAGATGCGCGCCGATGCGCGACGGCGACGACAGTGACCGGCTGGTCGAGCGCCACGGCCCCGACGCGGTCGTGGCCGCGCTGGCGCCGCTCCTGTCGGCCGAGCGCATCGCTCGGCTCGAGGCTGTGCTCGACGCGCGGCTGGTCGGCCTGACCCTGGTCATCGAGAACCTGTACGACCCGCACAACGGCGCCGCCGCGCTGCGCTCGCTCGAGGGGCTCGGCATCGCCGCCGCCCACGTCATCGAGGGGCGCGGGCCGTTTCGCGCCTCCCCCGCAGTCACCATCGGCTGCGACAAGTGGATCGATCTCCACCGCCACGCGGACGTCGAGTCGGCGCGCGGGGCGCTCGCCGCCGCCGGCATGACGCTGTGCGCGGCGGTGCCGGGCGCCGGCGCCACCGTCGACGATCTGCCGCCGCTCGAGCCCTGTGCGCTGGTCGTCGGCAACGAACACGAGGGGCTCACCCCGGAGGCGCTGGCCGCGTGCACCCGCCGCATCGAGATCCCGATGGTCGGTTTCACGCGCAGCTTCAACCTGTCGGTCGCGGTCGCGCTCCTGGCCGCGCGACTGGCCGAGCGGCGGCGCGGCGCGCTCGGGCGCGCGGGCGACCTGCCGGTCGAAGTTCGTGCGAAATGGCGCGCTCGGTGGTATGCCCTGAGCATTCGCGGAGCCGGGGAGATCGTGGAGCGCTACGTGTCAGACTTGACACGGCAAGGGCGTGTCCCGGGTGACTCACGGGGGCGGAAGGCGCCGATTTCTCGTCGGTATTGACGTTGCAGAGAGAGAACCCGCGCGCCCGCGAGCGCGCCGGAAGGCACGCCATGGAACCTGCCAGGCCCACGAACCGGCGACGTTTCGCGTCGCGCATCGGGCTCACCCGCATCGGCCGCAAGGGACGGCGCTCGACCAGCCGCATGGGCTCGCAGCGCGGCCCGCGCACGCCGCGGCAGAAGCTCTTCCTCGGCCTCAAGTGGGGCGCGATCATCGGCCTCGCGCTCGGCGCGGTCGGCGCCGGCACGCTGGCGATGCTGTTCTGGATCTGGGGCAACGACCCGCTCCTGCCCACCATCGAGAAGCTCTCCGACTACCGGCCGCCGCAGACCAGCCGCGTGCTGGCCGGCGACGGCAAGACCGTCATCGGCGAGATCTTCCAGGAGCGCCGCACGGTCGTGAAGTTCTCGCAGATGCCGAAGGTGCTGGTGCAGGCGCTCATCTCGGCCGAGGACGCCGACTTCTTCCGGCACGAGGGCATCGACTACCTGGGCATGGTGCGCGCGCTGCTGGTCGACCTGCGCGAGGGTCACACGGTGCAGGGCGCGTCGACCATCACGCAGCAGGTGGTCAAGAACCTGGTCCTGACCCCGGAGCGCGCGCTCAAGCGCAAGGTGCAGGAGATCATCCTGGCTCGCCGGCTCGAGCACTCGCTCAGCAAGAACGACATCCTCACGCTCTACGCCAACCAGATCAACTTCGGCTTCGCCCGCTACGGCGTGCAGGAGGCGTCGCACTACTACTTCGGCAAGGACGTGAGCCAGCTCAACGTGGGCGAGGCGGCGGTGCTGGCCGGGCTGCCCCAGGGCCCGGAGATCCTCTCGCCGCGCAAGCCGGAGAACCGCGAGCGGGCCAAGCGGCGCCAGATCTACGTGCTGCAGCAGATGGTGGCCAACGGCTACCTCGCCAAGGACGAGGCGGCGCGGTGGATCGCGGAGCCGATCCGCATCGTCGCCGAGCCCAGGCGCACCGGCGGGCTGGCCCCGGAGTGGGTCGACGTGGCGCGCCAGGAGCTGGTCAAGCGCTACGGCGAGGAGCAGGTCAACAAGGCCGGGGTCGACGTGCAGACCTCGCTCGACCTGAAGGTGCAGGAGGCGGCGCGCGAGGCCCTGCGCAGCGGGCTGCGCGCCTACGACAAGCGGCAGAAGTACGGGGTGCCGGTCCAGCACGTCAAGCGCGAGCGGATCGACGCCGAGCTGGCCCGCATGGCGCAGAAGCTGCCGCGCGGCGGGCCGGTCGCCGGCGACGAGTACCGCGCGATCGTCACGGCGGTGCACGACGACAGCGGCCAGGTGGACGTCGACCTGGGCAAGTGGCGCGCGTCGGTGGCGCTCGGCGGGGCGGCCGACGAGCGCTTCAACCCGGCGGGCGAGAACGGCGCGCGCAAGACGCCGAGCGAGCGCTTCGGCGTCGGCGACGTCGTCCGCGTGATGCTGCCGCGCGGCTCCTCGAAGGGCCAGAAGGCTGAGACGGCCAGGAAGGGCGAGACGGCCGACAAGCGGATGGTCGAGCTGGCCTCGGGGCCGGAGGGCGCGGTGGTCGTGATCGATCCGCGCAGCCGGCGCGTGCTGGCGGTGATCGGCGGCTACTCGTACCGGCAGGGCGACTTCAACCGCGCCACCCGGGCCAAGCGCCAGGCCGGCTCCACCTTCAAGCCGTTCGTGTACGCGGCGGCGATCGACACCGGCGAGATGACGCCGGCGACGCTGGTCAACGACGCGCCCGAGGTCTACGACCTGTGGAAGCCCGAGAACTACGAGAAGGGCGAGTTCCAGGGGCCGGTCCGGCTGCGCCACGCGCTGGCCAGGTCGATCAACACGGTGGCCATCCGGGTGATCCACGACATCGGCCCGCAGCGCGTGGTCGAGATGGCGCACGCGCTGGGCGTCGAGTCGCCGCTGCCGGCCGAGCTGTCGCTCGCGCTCGGATCGGGCGTCGTGACGCCCATCGAGCTGACCAACGCGTTTGCCAGCTTCGCCGCCGGCGGCAAGGTGGCCGCGCCGCAGGCGCTCATGCGCGTCGGGCGCGACGCGGTGCCGGCGGCCCAGGCCAGGCAGGCGATCCGGCCGGAGGTGGCGTACGTGATCCTCGACATGATGCGATCGGTCGTCACCGAGGGCACTGCGGCCACGGTCAGCGGCCTGAAGATGGACGTGGCCGGAAAGACCGGCACGTCCAACGACGCGCGCGACGCCTGGTTCGTGGGCATGACGTCGGACCTCGTGGTCGGCGTGTGGGTCGGCTTCGACGACTTCCGCCGCGAGCTCGGCCGCAGCGAGCAGGGCGGCCACACGGCGGTCCCGGTCTTCATCGACATCATGAAGAAGGTGGGCCGGCGCGACAGCCGGTTCGCCCGACCGCCCGGGGTCGTCGAGGCGCGCATCGACCGCGCCTCCGGCCTGCTCGCCGCCGACAACGCGCCCGAGGGCACCTTCTACACCGAGGTGTTCCTGCCCGGCACCGTGCCGACCGAGGTGGCCGCGGCGCCCGGCGAGGCGACCGCGGACTCGTACCTGAGCGACGCCTACGACGATGTGTACGGCGGCGACCAGAAGGGCGGAGACGGGGCCGGCGACAAGGGCAAGGACAAGGACAACGGCAAGGTGAAGGAGAAGGGCGAGCAGGGCGGCGGGAACGAGGCCGAGGACGAACCGGGGCAGTGAGCCGGGGGGCGGGCAGAGCCACACGGGGCAGGTGGGCCTTCCTGGCCGTCGCGTCCATCGTCGCGCTCGCCGCGGACATCGACGCGGGGGCCCAGCCGTCGGGGCCGTCGGCGTCGCCATCGCCGCCCGCGTCGCCCGCGTCGCCCGCGTCGTCATCGCCGCCCGCGCCGCCCGCGCCGTCCGCGCCGTCATCGCCGTCCGCGCCAACGCCGTCCGTGCCATCGCCTTCACCGCCGTCATCGCCGCCCGCCAGGGACGACGTGAGCATCGCAGAGCTGTGGCGCGCGGTCAGTGCCGCCATCGACGGCGCGGTGGCCGAGCGCACCCGCCGCCCGCCGGTCCCGGTCGCGGTCACCTGGCGCGAGCGGCGCGTCGCCTCGATCGACCTCGGGGCGCCGCTCCTGGCCGTCGCGGCCGTGGACGTGGATGGCGACGGCCGCTCCGAGCTGGCCGCGCTCACCAGCCGCGACCTCATCCTTCTGGGACCGGCCGGCCAGGGGATGCGCGAGCTCGGCCGCGCCGCGCTCCCGGGCGAGCCGGCGGCGATCCGCCCGCGCGACGCGGTCGGCACGCTGGTGGTGGACGCGCGGGCGGCGCCGATCGAGATCCTGGCCCGCTCGAGCGAGCGAGCCGAGGCGGTGGCACTCGTGTGGTCGGGCGGCGTGCTGCGCGAGTCGCGCCGCCTGCCCGGGTTCCCGCTCTGCCCCGAGCTCCGCGCCGAGCTGGCGCCCGGGCGAAACTACTTCGAGGCCGCCACCGCCCGCTGGGACGAGGGCGCCGTGGCGCGCACCGAGCCGCCGGCCACCTTCTTCGGCGCCGTCTGCCGCGCCGACCTGCGCGATCCGACCGGCCGGCCCATGTGGGTGACGGCGATCGTCGACACCGAGCGCGTCGTGCGGCTGCGCTGCGCCGCCGCCCAGGGCGAGTGCCCGCCGGGGCCGACCCAGGGCGGCGAGTACGCCGGCGTCGGCGTGGCGGTCGAGGTCGCCGACATCGACAACGACGGCAGGCCGGAGGTGCTCACCACGCGCGGCGGCGCCCCCGGCGATCGCGACCGCGTCTCGATCTACTCGCGCCGGGGCGAGCAGACCAGCCGCATCTACGCCAAGGAGTTCAGCGCCGGCGTGGTGGGCGTGGTCGCCAGCGACCTCGACGGCGACGGAGACCGCGACGTGCTGGTGGCGGTCCGCTTCGCCGGGTCGAACCACGTGAGCTTCTGGACGCTGAACTGATGACGACAGGGAGAGGAAGAGGAGACCGGGGACCGGAACCAGGGACCAGGCGACGGGAGCCGGGGCCGAGAGCGCTGTCCCCGTCTCCGGTCCCCGGCTTCCTGTCTCCCGTCTCCCGTCTCCTGTTGCTCTCACCGGCGGTGGCGGCCCTCGCGCTCCTCGCGGCCTCCGCACCGCGCGCCGCCCACGCCGAGACTCGCCCCCGGTACGGCGGCACGCTGGTGGGCTCGCTGCTCGGGCGGCCGACCACGTTCGATCCGGTCGAGGCGCGCACGCATGCGGACGTGCAGGTGGTCTCGCTCCTCTACGACCCGCTCTACCAGGTGGGCGACGACGGCGTCGTGATCGCGGACCTGGCGCTCACCTATCCCACGCTCTCGCCCGACGGGCGCGAGGCGCGGGTGCGGCTGCGCCCGGGCGTGCTGTTTCACGACGGCAGCGCGCTCGGCGCCGGCGACGTGGTGGCGTCGCTCGATCGACTGCGCAAGAGCCGGGCCGGCTGGCTGATGGCGCCCGTGGCGTCGGTGACGACGGCAGGGGACGAGATCGTCTTTCACCTGACCCGGCCGGCGCCCGAGCTCATCCAGCTCCTGGCCGCGCCGGCGGCGTCGGTCACGCCGGGTGGGCGCGCGCCGGGGCGCGTGCCGGTGGGGAGCGGGCCGTTCCTCATGCGCCGCCCGCCGCGGGCCGGCGGCATGACCCTCGAGGCGTGGGATCGCTACTCCGCCGGGCGGCCCTACGCCAACCGCATCGAGCTGGTCTGGTTCCAGGGAGGATCGGACGAGGCGCGCGCCTACGAGGTGGGCGAGCTCAACCTCTCCTTCCGCGGCGCGGTCGCCTTCACCGGCCACCAGCCCAAGTACCCCACGCAGGTCAGCTCCGGGCCGGTCGCGATCCTGGCCTACGTCGGGTTCGGCCGCGCCCACGGCCGCGCCTTCGACAGCATCGACCTGCGCCAGGCCCTCTCGCTCGCGCTCGGCCGCGACGGCCTGCGCTTCATCGGCACCGGCGAGCAGGTGCAGCCGACGCTCTCTCCGGTCGCGGTCGACCTGGGCGGGCGCGAGCCGGCCCGCGAGGACCTCACGGCCCGCATCGACGCGGCCGGCGCAGCGGTGGCCCGCGCGGCCCGCAGCGTGCGCGTGCTCGCCGGGCGCAGCCGGCCCACGTTCGACCTGCTGGTCGACCGCTCGCGCCCCGACGACCGCGAGGTCGGCGAGAGGGTGGTGGGGGCGCTCTACCAGCTCGGCCTGAGCGCGCGCATCGTGGAGCTCGACCCGGCGGTCATGGCCGCGCGCATCGGGCGCGGCGAGTGCGACCTCTACATCGGCCAGCTGGTCGCGCCGGGGCCGTGGCCGGCGGTCCAGATCGCCGCTGCGTTCGCCGCCGGCGGCGACTCCTGGGCCGGGGCGCAGCTCGCCGCCGCCCAGCTGGAGGTCGACCCGGCGCTGGCCGCGTTCGGGCAGCGGCTGCCGATCGTGCCGCTTTTTCACCGCGCCATTCGGGTGCACCATCGCGCCGATGTCAGGCGCATCGGCTTCGACGCCAGCGGGCTCCTGCGCTATGGCTCCATGTATCTCTTCGGCGGCTACTGACAGGCGCGCGGGCGGGGCCCGACCGTGAGGCTGCGCGGCCGCTTCACCGTCTGGTTCGCGCTGGCCGCGGTCCTGCCCATCGCGGCGGCCGCGTTCGGCACCCGCCAGGTGCTGTCGGACAACTACCGCGAGGGCTACCAGCAGCGCCAGGAGAGCGCCGAGCGGCTGGCCGGCCAGGAGCTCGACCGCGTCAAGCAGAACGTCGAGCAGGGGGTGGAGTCGCTGGCCCGTCCGAGCGGCATGGTCGACGGCCTGCTCACCGATCTGCAGAAGGTCAGCGGCCGGCTGGAGCAGCCGCGCCTGGGCGAGGTGCTGAGGCGCCTGAACGACCAGGCGCTGGGGCTGATGGGCCCGCTCGAGCTCGACATGCTCCTGGTGACCGACAGCGACGCGATGGTGCTGATCGCGCCGCACTACCGGCCGGCCCAGCACGAGCAGGCCCGCGCCCGCACCGAGGTGGCGGCGCGCACGCGCGGCCGGCCGTTCTTCGCGCGCGAGTCGATCATCCGCCGCGATCAGATCAGCCAGGAGCTGGTGGTGGAGTCGGCGCGCAACGAGAGCCGCTCGCCCTACCAGGTGACCGTGGTCGGCGGGCGCATCATCGACCGCGACACGCTGTCCGCGCTGCGCCAGGACCAGGCGGTGGCGGCGCGCATCGTCGACGGGCGCGGGACCGTGCTGGTGGCGGTGACCCACAACTGGGCCGCGCTCGGCCCGATCATCCGCCTCCCGCTCGAGGGCGCCGACGGACAGCCGGTGGCCTGGATCGAGATGGCGGTGTCGCAGGCGGAGCTGGAGACCGTGCTGCGCCAGGTCACCCTGCTGTCGGCCGGCCTCGGCGCCGCCGCGCTGGTCGTGACGGTCCTCCTCGGCCTCCTGGTCTCCACCCGCATGACGCGCGACCTGGACGGGCTGGTGGTCGGCGCCCAGGCCGCCTCACGCGGCGACCTCGACCACCAGGTCCCGGTGCGCACGCGAGACGAGATAGGCGCGGTGGCGGAGGCGTTCAACACCATGATGAACGACCTCAGGGAGTCGAAGGAGAAGCTGGTCATCGCCGAGCGGGTCGCGGCCTGGCAGGAGATCGCGCGCCGCCTGGCCCACGAGATCAAGAATCCGCTCACGCCCATCCAGATGTCGGTGGAGACCCTGCGAAAGACGCGCGCCAACCAGCACCCCTCGTTCGACGAGATCTTCGAGGAGTCGACCAGCACCGTGCTCGAGGAGGCGGCGCGGCTCAAGCGCATCGTCAGCGAGTTCTCCGAGTTCGCGCGCCTGCCCAAGCCGGAGAAGCGGCGGCTCGACCTGAACGAGATCGTGACCTCCGCGGTGTCGCTCTACCAGGGCTCGATCGCGGTCGAGCCGGAGCTGGCCGCCAACCTGCCCCACATCGAGGCCGACCGCGACCAGCTGAGCCAGCTCCTGCTCAACCTGCTGGAGAACGCGCGCGACGCGCTGCCCGAGGGGGCCAGGGCGCGCATCCGCATCCAGACCCGGGTCATGCGGCCCGGCCGCTCGGTCGCGCTGGTGGTCGAGGACAGCGGGCCCGGCATCGCCAGCGACGAGCGCGAGCGCATCTTCACCCCCTACTACACGACCAAGCACGCGTCCGGCGGGACCGGCCTCGGCCTGGCCATCGTCCACCGCATCGTCAGCGACCACGGCGGCCGCATCGCGGTCACCGACTCCGCGCTGGGTGGAGCGCGCTTCGTCGTCGAGCTCCCCATCCCGGGCTCCGGCGGCGAGCTGGGCGCCAGCCTGCGCGGCTGATCGCCGCCGCGGTCAGGGCTCGGTCAGCGCCGCCGGCAGATCGCGCAGGCCCTGGTTGGGCGAGCCGACCAGGAGGGCGGGCATGACGTCGGCGAGGCCCCACGGCTCGACCCGCCCGCGCGTGATGGCGAAGGCTCCCCCGTCGATGCGGCCGACCACGCCGAGGCCGGGCTCGATCTCCACGCGGGCCACCTCGCGCACCTGGTCGGGCAGGCCGGCGACGTCGACCTCGACCAGGCCGCGCTCGCAGGTCAGGACCAGGCTGTCGTTGAGCACGCGGCGCTCGAGCATGACGATGTTGCCCAGCTCGCTGCGAAAGACGTCGGTCCAGCCGGTGCGCAGACCGCCCTGGCGGACCGCCGCGCTCGGGAGGTGATAGAGCGACGGCTCGCCGGTCCGGCGGGCGAGCAGGCCGGACGCGGTGACCACCGTGCTGTCGTAGCCGCTGGCGTGGAGATCGACGGCGGCGGCGCGTTCGCCGGGGGTCCACCAGGAGCCGGCCTGGTGCGGGGTGCAGCCGAGGAACACGCTGCGCGCGCTCAGCCCCTTGAGCCACACCGCCACGGCGCACGCGACCGCCGTCGCGCTGCCCGCGTCCCCCAGCCGGCGATCGCCGTTCCACAGGACCGAGCCGCCGGGCAGGCGATGGATGGCGTCGAAGTGGAAGTAGCGCCCCTCCCACGGCGGCTTGAGGGTGAGCTTGTCGCCCACGCGGATGCGCGTGACCGTGCTGGCGTCGTCCGGGATCGCGATGTGGGTCTCGCCGCGCGGGTCGAGGGCGATGAACAGTACCCCGCGCGGGGTGAGCCCGCGCTGGCCGAGCTCCTCGAGGCCGAGCACCACGGCGGTCGGGTCGCGAAAGCGGTAGACGCGAGCCGGGATCATCGGGGGCACCTATAACAGCCCCCGCCAGCGCCCACAAGCGATTCACGACCGCCGGCAGGGCGCGCCGGGATGGCGCACGATGGCCTCAGATGCGGGACGCGGTCGCGGGCAGGCCGGCCCAGCGCGCGATCGTGGCGTCGCTCACGGGGTCCTCGCCGCGCAGGTGCAGCTCGACGTCGGGCATGGAGTCGCAGCCCCAGAACAGCTCGCGCCCGACGAGGAAGGTGGGCACGCCGAAGGCTCCCGCCGCCAGCGCGGCCTCGGTCTGCGCGCGCAGGCGCGCCTTGGCCTCGTCGGAGCGGGCCTGCTCGACGGCGGCGGCCCCGTCGAGCCCGGCCTCGCCGGCCAGTCGCGCGACGGTGGCGGGGTCCTCGACACCGGGGCCGCCGGCCCAGGTCGCGGCGTACAGCCGATCGACGAGCGCGCGGCGGGTCTCGTCGGGCATCGGCAGCGACGAGACGCGCAGCGCGAGCAGCGGGTTGAACGGGTGGCTGGGCGGCGGCGAGAGCGGGATGCCGAAGCGGCTCGCCAGCCGCAGCACGTGCTTGAACGTGTAGAGCCGCTTGGGCGGGATCTCGGCCGGCCCCTTGTGCCCGTGCGCGCCGAGCAGGGCGGCAAAAAGGATCGGCACCGGCTCGACGGTGCGCCCGTACCGGCCGGCCAGCGCGTGCACCTGCGTCCACGCGATGTACGCGTAGGGCGAGAGATAGTCGAAGAGGAAGCGAACCGGCTCGCGATCCGTCATGTGCGGATGGTAGCGCGATCGCGGGCGCGCGCGGCGGCAGCACGCTCCCGCCGGCGGCGAGAAACCGGCGCCGGCCCGACCGCGGCCTGATACCGTGCGCGCATGCGCGCCCTCGCGTCCGCCGCGTCCCTCGCCTCCCTCGCGCTGCTGTTCGCCGCCGCCTGCTCCTCGCCGGCGTCACATGCCGTTCGCACGCCGGCCGCCGCCGCGCCGATGGCGCCGCCATCCGCGCCTGCACGGCAGGCGCCGGCCCCGCTCGCTGAGCAGATGACCGCCGACACGCCGCGCACGACGGTGCTCGGCAACACCTTCATCGCGCCGGCCGGCTGGAGCATCACCGTGCGCGGGGCGGCCACCATTCTCGCCCCGCCGGAGGAGGGCTCGCGCATCGCGCTGGTCGACGTCCGCGCGGCCGACGCCGACGCGGCGGTGGCGGCGGCGTGGGCCGCATACGATCCGGCAGCGAAGTGGCCGCTCAAGGTGACCACCGAGCTGCCGGCCAAGGACGGCTGGACCGACATCCGCAACTACGAGTATCAGGTGTCGCCGAATCTGCGGCGCGATGTCCGCGCGCGCGTGCTGCACGCGAACGGCGCCTGGACCGTCGGCATCTACGACATGGCCCGGGCGGTGGGAGAGAAGCGGCTCGGCCAGGTGGTCCTCATCGTGGGCCGTCTCCTGCCCAGGGGCTACGCGCGCGAGTCGTTCGCCGGGAAGACCGCGCACGACCTCGACGCCGCCCGCATCGCCGAGCTCGGCAAGTACATCGAGGAGGGGCAGAAGGAGCTCGGCGTGCCCGGCGTGGCGGTGGGCATCGTCCAGCACGGCAAGGTCGTGTTCGCCGGCGGCTTCGGCGTGCGCGAGCTGGGCAAGCCGGCCAAAGCGGACGGCAAGACGCTCTTCATGATCGCGTCGAACACCAAGGCCATGACCACGCTGCTCCTGGCCAAGCTGGTCGACGACAAGAAGCTGACCTGGGACACGCCGGTCACCTCGCTCCTGGCCAGCTTCAAGCTCGGCGACGAGGCCACCACGAAGAGCGTGCTGGTCAAGCACCTCATCTGCGCGTGCACCGGGCTGCCGCGCCAGGACTTCGAGTGGCTGTTCCAATTCGAGGGGGTCAAGCCGGACGGCGTGCTCGCGAACCTCGGGACCATGCAGCCGACCTCGAAGTTCGGCGAGATGTTCCAGTACTCCAACCCGCTCGCGGCCGCCGCCGGCTTCGTGGCCGGCCACGTGGTCTACCCGAAGCTGGAGCTGGGGGCGGCCTACGACCGCGCGATGCAGCGCATGGTCTTCGGTCCGCTCGGCATGAAGTCGACCACGTTCGACTACGCGCGCGCCCTGCGCGGCAACTCGGCGCGCCCGCACGGGCCCACCATCGACGGCAAGCCCGCGGTGGCGGCCATGGATCTCAACTACTCGGCCATCCCGGTGCGCCCGGCCGGCGCCGCGTG
>DATFRY010000067.1:0-9556 GCA_035262925.1 Kofleriaceae bacterium
CGCATCTCGCGATCCTGCTGACCGGGGGCATCGTCCGCGCGCTGCTCCATCGCCGCGCCGGCGGCGCCATGCTCTACCGCCATCGCGGGGCGTTCCCCGCGCTTTCGGCTTATCTCGCGGCGGCCTTCGCTCACACGGGCCTGTGTCTTGCGCTCCTGTACGAGGACTTCTCCGGTGCGACGCTACAGTGGAGCATCGCCGCGCTCGTCGGCACCGCGTGGCCCATCTGTCTCATCGCCGCGGCCGCGAGGCCCGGCTTTCGTCATGCCCTTCGCCGTGGGCCTGCCGCCACCGACGACACCGCGCCCGACGAGGTCGCGACCCTCGCGGTCTTTCTCGGCCTGGTCGGCTCGATGGTCGCGCTCTTCGCCGTCTATTCGTCCATCGAGAGGTTCGGCGGACCGGAACATGCCGCGATGGGCTCCACCGCGGTGGCGGTCATCTGCGGCCTTTTCCTGGTCCGCGCCGTCGTGCAGCTCGTCGCCGGCTTCCGCGGCGCCGGACGCGGGGATGACGAGCGCCGGACTCGAGCCGTTGCCGTCTACGTCGTGGTCGGCCTGGTGGCATCGGCCCTGGCCGGTGCGGCGATCGCGATGCACCTGAGCGGTGACGTGGTATCGACCAGGGAGTGGTACGAGCGCTACGGCACCTATCGGGACTGGCGCTTCGGCTACCGCGTCTTCAACTACTACTTCTCGTCGACCGCGGTCGCCGAACACCTCCTGCTGGCCTACGTGATCGCCGTCTGGCCGGTCCTGCTTCACGAGTTTGTCCGGACGCGCAAGACATCGACGACCGCGCCGCCGGTCGAGGCGCGCCGGGCGGGCGCAGCTCTCGGCGCTCTCGGTTGGTTCCTCCTCGCAACCGCGGCGCTCCAGATCGCCCTCGCCCTCCTGTCCGTGATCGGTGGATCGAACGGGATGTGGATGGTGAAGAGCTGGGCCTCTCAGAGCAGCGACGTCGTGGATCAATTGACCGGCGCACGGTCGGCGTGGCTCCAGCTCCTGGTGTCGGTGCCCCAGCTCTGGGTGGCCCTGGAGCTGCTCGGCGCCACCCCCCGCCGCCGAGCCGCCGCCACCGCCTACGCCGCCTGTGCGACGATCGGGATCGTCGCCTCGATCTGGGCTGACCTCGAGTGCCTCATGCGCGTGATCAGCGCCGGCCTCGGCTCCACGAGCATGGTGATCTTCTTCCAGGTCGCCTTCCCGCTCATCGTCCCGATCGCCACCCTGGTGTTCGTGCAGCACAACCTCCGCCGCGGAGGCTGACCGGGTTCACGGCGCGAGGTGCGGCCGCGTTGACTGACCGCCGCGATCAGCGCGGCTGGGCCCCGGCCGCGACATCGGCCTCGACGGCGCCGCTGGTGCAGGGTTCGCCGCGAGGGTTGCCGCGCTGGTCGGTCTCGGGGCAGTCGGTGCCCAGCCCGACGGCGGGGCTGCCGGCCGCCGGCGCCGCCGTGAGGGTCGGCCCGCCGTTGTCGGACAGCTCGCCCACCAGCGGATCGGCGACCAGGGCGCCGGCCGCGCACAGCTGGTCCGGATCGTCCGAGCCGCCCGCCTCGCGCTGGACGGGCCACTGCACGTTGCCGCCGCCGTCGGCGTGGACCTGATCGCAGCTGATCACACTGTACGGGTTGCCGACGGCCTGTCCGTCGATGATCGTGTTCTTGATCGTGAGCCCCTCGGCCGGACCGAAGATCGCGCCGGCCTGGCCGTCTTCTCCGCTCGAGCGGTTGCCGGCGATGGTCACGTTGAGGAGCGTGCCGGTCGGCTCGCCGGCGAGCCACAGGCCGCCGCCGTGGAAGAGGAGCGCCCGGTTGTCGGCGATCGTCACGTTGGTCATCTCGACGGTGGTGGCTTGCCCCAGCCACACGCCCCCGTTGTAGTCGGCCTCGTTGTCGAACACCGTGCTGGCGGTGATGGTGACGGCCAGGCCCTCGAGGTACATGCCGCCGGCCAGGCTGCTCTCGGCGCCGGCCGGCACCCGGTTGCCGCTGACCGTGCTCGAATCCATGACCAAGGTGCCGTCGTGGGTGTTGGAGACGCGGAACAGGCCGCCGCCGATCGCGCCCGCGGTGTTGTCGCGCAGCACCGCGCCGCACAGGACCGCGGCCTGGTCGGTGCCGTCGAGGTAGACGGCGCCGCCCGCCCCGCCGTCGCCCGGGTTGCCGCCGGTGCCGGTCGCGGCGTTGTCGGCCAGCGTGCTGTTCACGATCATCATGTCGGTCTGCAGGCTGCCGACCGCCCCACCGTCGGAGGCCGAGTTGCCCGAGAACGCGCTGCCGACGATGACGATGGGCCCGCCGCCGAAGCCGTAGATGGCACCCCCGGCCACGTCCTGGCCGGTCGCGGGCGCGTGATTGTCGGTGAAGACCGAGTCGATGACGGTGAGCGTCCCACCGCTCTTGTAGATGGCGCCGCCGCCGACCTCGGTGTCGTCGCCGCCCCCCGTGCTGTTGCCGCGGACGAAGCGCATGCGCTGGACCGTGAGCGACGGGCTATCGACATCGAAGGTGGACGGAACCTGGAGGATGCGGCTCGTGCCCCCGCCGTCGAGCGTGACCAGATCGGCGCCGTCGATCACCGCGTCGACTGCCGCCATGAGCGGCGCGGTGACGACGATGGTGACCGGCTGATCACCGCACGCGAAGGTGACCGTTCCGCCGGCGCCCAGCGCGTCGGCCAGGCTGGCCTCGGTGCAGCTCGCCGCGCTGCCGTCGCCGACCACGTGGTCGGGACGCGACGTGTCGACCAGGTCGATCGGATCGGCGCACACCGCGACGGGCGGCGACACGCCGTCGTCGTCGCCGTCGTCGCCGCCGCCGCCGCCGTCGTCACTGCCTCCATCGCCGTCGCCGCCGCCGTCTCCGGAACCGCCACAGCCCGGGGCGAGGAGGAGCGACGCGATCGCCGCGATCAGGACGACCAACCGGTGACCAGCCCGCACGCCACCATTGTCGCCTCGCCCGCTGCGCGCGCGCCAGCCCGTGCTCTCCGCGCGCGCGACGCGCGGCAGAAGTCGTGCGCGCCCGCGTGACCCCGGCGGGGCGGCGTGCCGATCAGCAGGAGTCGCAGGAGCCAGGATCGCTGCGGCACCCGGCGCCGTCGTCGCAGGCCGGCGTCCCGGGACAGTCCGCCTCCGCGGCGCACGAGCCGGGCCCCGAGCAGGTGACGTCGCACGCGCACGACCCGTCGCACGACGTGCCGCCCTCGCACGACCCGCCGCCCGTGCACTCGACCGCGCAGCGACCGTCGCCGCACAGGATCGGGTCGCCGCACGAGTCGGTCCCGCCGCAGGTCACGCTGCACTGGGTCGCCGCGCTGCAGTCGACGCCGCCGGCGCACGACGAGGTCTCGGCGCACTGCACGTCGCACGCAAATCCCGGCGGGCAGATGACCTGGCCGGAGCAGCTGGCGGCCGTGCACATGATGATGCACGTGCCGCCGGTGCAGGAGCCGCCTGCCGCCGCGCAGGCCTGCTCGCATGCGTCGCCGGCGTCGGGCGGCCCAGCGTCGGGCGGCCCGGCGTCGCCGGCCCCGGCGTCGCCGGCCCCGGCATCGGCGGTCCCCGCGTCGGCGGGCAGCGCGGCGTCCACGAGCGCGCCGGCCCCGTCGAGACCCGGACCGCCATCGCGGCCGCCCGGATCCTGGCCGTCGGCCCCGCCGGGCGCCGACGGGTTGAAGCTGCACGCCGACAGCAGCGCAAGGACGCAGCCGATACGGCGCGTGCGGCCCATTCCGCCCCTTGTAGCACGAAAGCAAGCGCGGCTGCGGTCCGCGGACCGGCCGCCGGGCGGGGGGAGATGTCGGAACGGACGTCGCGGGAGACCGGAAGGGCGCGCGATGGCGACGCAGAGGGCGAGTGGCGTCGAGGATTGCACGGTGGTGAACACGGGACCGGATCAGGATTGCCCGTCGCTGCCGGTGAGTCGCGGGCGGTGCTGCGATCTGCCGCGACGCCGCCCCGGGAACGACGGTTGCAACCGAGGCCGGCACATGAACGTGAAGGCCTACAGCCTGCCGCTCGCGGTGCTGCTGCTTCCCTCCTGTGCTCTCCTGGACTCCGGCGATGAGGACGTCGGGCCCCCCGGGCAGGGCGATCCCGATCAACCCGCCGGTGACGGTGTCGAGGAGAGTTTCATGTTCGACACGTCCGTCGCGCGCCTCGCCGCCGACACCGAGCTCGCGATCGTCTACGCGACCGGCGCGGAGTTTCGCCTGGTGTCGACCGATCCGTCGGTTCTCGAGGCCGAGCGCGACGGCGACCAGATCCGGCTCCTGGCCCGCAGCCCCGGGCGAGCGTCGCTGATGGCCCGGTCGGCGGACGACGAGCGCGAGCTGGCCGTCCTGCCGCTGGAGGTGGTCGCCGCCGACGCGATCGAGTTTCGCTTTCGCACCCGCCCGGTCGTCGACGGATCCGTCGAGCGACTGGCCGCGCTGCGGGACACGACCGACTCCATCAAGATCGTCTACCTCGACGCCGACGGCGAGGTCCTCGCCGGCGTCGGCCCGTTCTCGGCGACCGGAGACAGCGTCGAGGTCGGCGACGCCACCACCGTCGAGAGCCGCATCTCCGAGGCGTTCGAGCCGGGATTCAGCGCACCGCTGCGCTTCGGCGCGCCCGGCCAGGGAGCCGTCTCGGCCGAGCTGCCCGGCGGCCTCGCGGCCTCGATCCCGATCGACGTGATCGCCGCGCCCGCGGAGGTCGACCTCGTGACCATGGTGCTGCGCGACGGCGCGCTGGTGTCCGCGGACCAGGTCGACGTCGACGAGCCGGTCGGCGTCGACGTCGTGGGGCGCACGGACGACGGTCGGTTCGTCGCCGGCGTCTCGGCCTCCTGGGCCGCCGGCGCGCCGATCGACGTCTGGTTCCGCTCCGCACCGAGTAGCGAGATCGTCGTCTCGCTCGACTCCGCCGCCACCGCCCGTGTGACCGCCACGGTCGAGGGCGCGGGCGGAGCGCTCGTGGCGACCCGCCGCCTCACGGCCGAGTGAGCGGGGCCCTGAGCGGATCCGGCCGCCCCCGACCGGACCCGCGCAGATCCTGGCGGCGTACGGGCGGCCGCACGGCGGCGAGGCGCCGCACGGCCTCCCGCCGCTCGCGCTCGCTCAGGCGCGCGAAGCGGAGGTCCGAGGCGACCTGACCGTCCGATCCGCCGGCGCGGCGCGACACGCGGCCCGGATGCCCGACGCTCGTGCGAGCAACTCGTGCCGGTGGCCGGCAACCCTTGCCCGTCCCCGCGAGCGTCGGCGGGTCGGGGCGCGCAGTTGCCGGGAGACGAGCCCTGGCGCGCGGATTGCTCTGGCGGTGAGCCATCGGTCGGACGCTGCGAGAGCGGCCCCGCGAGCGGCGTCCGTCATCAGGCAATGATGAGAGCGACGATGATGATGATGGGCCGGGTGGGCGCCCTCCTGCTTTCCTGGGCGACCGGCTGCGGCGGCGACGAGGAGTGCAAGGCCGGCGGAGAGGCCACGGTGCAGGGCTCGGTCGAGGGGCGCACGGTGGACGCCGTGTCGGCGCTCTACGGCCCGCATCCCGTCTTCGATGGCTTTTTCGCGCTGGTCATCGACGAGCGCACCATGACGTGCGACGCGCCACCCACCGGCGCCGGAAAGTCGCTCGTGTTCATCTTCTGCGCCCCGGCCGCCGCTCGCGACTACTCGATGGTGGGGCTCGAGGACCTGCCCGAGCAGCCCTGTCCGGACCTCGCGGTCGCGACCGGCTTGCTGGAGGAGGAAGGGGGCTCGGACGTCGCCAGCGCGATGTCCGGCTCGCTGACCGTCGACTCGACCGGCGCGTGCGTGGCCGGGATGTTCTCGACCACATTCACCGGCGGCGGCCAGCTCGGGGGGTCGTTTCGCGCCGCCGCCTGCGAGTCCCTGGCCGCGGGCCCGTAGGCCTTCCGCGGCACGCCGCACGGCGAGGCGCCCTGCGACCCGCCGCCGCCCCGAAGCGACACGCGATGCCGCCGGGCGCTGTGGGCCGGTCCACCCGTGCTCGCCGCGTCGGCCCTCAGGACCGCTGCGGCGCTGGTTGTGCGCCGCCCGCCGGCACCGCGCCGTCACCCGACCTCGCGCGCACCCGGGCAAGGACGTGAACGCCCCCGACCAGCAGCGCGGGGCGGAGGAGCAGGTTCACGATCGGCACCGCGAGCAGTCCGGCCACGGTCAGTCCGAACCCCGCAGACAGGATGGGGTGCTGGGCGACCAGCGCCGCTTCCTCGTGCCATGGGCGTGTCAGCCCCCGGACTCGCCGCGCCGACCAGCCGAGCGGCCCGCGCACCGGCGCCGGGACCCGGGCAAATCCGGGCCGCCCCGCCCACGCCACGAACCACGGCCACTCCGGCGGCGCATCGCCCGGCTCGCCGGCCACCCTGGCACCGTCGAGCGCCTCGACGACGATCCAGTGCAGCGTCCAGAGCGCGCTCACCGCGAACGCGACCGCCGCCCCGGCCAGCGGCACCGCACCGAGGATGCCCAGCACCGGCGCGATCGGCACCGCGATGACCAGCGCGAATCGCACGAGCTGCCACACCCGCGAGAAGAAGCGCGTCAGATGCGGCGCCGCCGGCCCCAGCCCGAGCCGCTCGTGCGCCCGCGCCGCCACCCGGGCATACGTGTTGGCGAACAGAAACGGCGGCGCCGACGCCGCGCCGGCCAGCGCCGCATAGAACCGGATCACCACGCCACCCACCGACGCGTCCGGTCCCCCGATCGCGGACAGCACGCAGAACGCGGCGACCAGGACCACCGGCAGGATCGCCGGCCGCAGCAGATCCGGGTGCCGCCGCAGCATCTGCAACCCGAGCAGCGGCTGAGCCAGCCCCCACATGAACGTCGCCACCCGCTGCTCGGGCAAGGGCGGCGGCCCCGCCGCATCCTCGATCCAGCGTCGCATGAGGCGACGGAGCGTACCCGACCACGCGCCCGTCCGATCCGCGAGCGCCTCGGTCTTGACGCCCTCGCGGACGCCGGGGCACCGTCATCCGCGCCGGCATCTCCGGAATTCCCGCGGCGGAATCCCGGGAAACCGCGCCAGGGTCGATGACATCCTGCTCACTCCAAAGGAGCGCGCCATGCCTGAAGACAAGGAAACCGCGCATCGGCTGGTCGGGTATTCGGACGCGGTCTTCGCGGTCATCGTCACCGTCATGGTGCTGGAGCTGAGAGCTCCGGAGGAGGCGGCATTCTCGGCTCTCTGGCCTCTGTGGCCGACAGCCGTCAGCTACGCGGTGAGCTACCTCTTCATCGCCATCATCTGGATCAACCACCATCACCTGATGCGGCTCGTCGGTCCGCCGACGCTGGGATTGATGTGGATCAACTTCGTCCACCTCTTCCTGGTCTCGCTCCTGCCCTTTGCCACCGCGTGGGTCGCGCGCACCAGCCTCGCGTCGTCACCCGTCGCGTTCTACGCGGGGCTCTTCGTGTGTGTCGACGTGGCCTACAACATCTTCGAGCGACAGGTCCTCATCCGGGCGGACGCCATGCAGGTGTCCGAGCGCACGCGGCGCCTGGCGAGGCGCCGATCGCTCGCAGTCCTCGCCGTCTTCATGGCTGCCGTGGCGGTTGCGTTCGTCGCCCCGCGCGTCGGCTTCGGTCTCATCTGCGCCGCCCTGGTCCTCCACTTGCGGCCGGACGTCCCCGGCAGCGCGTCGTGACGGTGCCACGGCCGCACCTCGAGCGCCGCCGGGCATGGCATCACAGATCGATGACGACGTCGCGGACCGGCCGTGAGCAGCAGACGAGGAGGTTGCCGTCGGCGGGCCGGTCGAGCGGCTCGGGTCCGTAGGCGACCGCCCCCGAGACCAGCCCGCTCTCGCAGTTGTGACAGACTCCCGTCCGGCACGACCAGCGGACCGGGACGTCGCACGCCTCGGCCAGTTCCAGGATGCTCTGGTAGGTCGACGGGTTCCAGTGCGCGGCGACGCCGCTCCGCGCGAACGACACCAGCGGACCGGTGTCGCGATCGTCCCCGGGCACATGCGGCGCGCGCGTCGCCGCGCCGACCACGCCCGGGGTCAGCGACTCGCTGCCGGTGAAGAGCTCGACGTGAATCCGCGCGGGCGTCACGCCCAGGGCTGCGAGCTCGTCTCTCATCTCCGCCATGAAGCGCGCAGGCCCGCAGACGTAGACGTCCGCCTCTCGCGGGACGCCGACCTCGCCGAACACCGCGCGCGAGAGGTGACCGGCAGCGTCGAAGTCGTCACCGACCTCGTCCTCCGCGCCCGGCCTGCTGTAGCAGACGCGGCTGCGCCCGTTCGCGAGCGCGCGCACGAGCGAGCGGACCTCGGCGGCGAACGCGTGATGCTGCCCATCGCGGGCCCCGTGGAGCCACCAGACCTGCCGGGTCGAGCGGGCGGCGGCCAGCGCGTGCAGCATCGCCAGGACCGGCGTTGCGCCGATCCCCGCGCTGAGCAGCACCACCGGCCCCTGCCCGGACATCAAGATGAAGCTGCCGCGCGGCGAGCTGACGTCGAGGACGTCGCCCTCCCTGACATGCTCGTGCAGGTAGGTTCCCCCGGCCCCGTGCGGCTCGAGCTTCACGCTGATTCGATAGCGCTCCGTCGAGATCGGGCCCGAGAGCGAGTAGCTCCGGTAGAGCGGCCCGCCGCCCGCCGTCGGTCGAAGACGCAGGACCACGTACTGGCCGGGCAGAGCCGCTGCCAGCGGCTCACCCTCCGCGCTCTGCAGGGTCAGCGAGAGCACGTCCGCGCACTCGCGATCGATCGCCGTCACCGCGAGCGGCCGGAATCCCGGTGCCGCCGGATGCGCAGCCGCCGCCGGCGCGAGCCCCGCGTTGCCGCTCCCCGCGCCGCGCGCCGGGCTGTGGAGCAGCGCCTCGAACGACGCGCGCCAGCCGGGCGAGAGCGCCTCGATCCGCAGCGCGCGCTCCAGTCGATCGCGCGCGTGATCGGGCGAGTAGAGGAGCGCGTTGACCTCGGCGACCGTCATCCGCTCCTCCGCCTCGCCCACCTTCACGATCTCGTCGCCGGCGCCGACCTCGCCCTCCCGCAGGACCCGGAAGTAGAACCCCGGCCGTCCGCTGGATGTCAGGAGCGCCGGCATCCGCGGCTCGTCGGTCCGGATGCCGACGCGGTAGCACGTCACGCGAGGCTGGGTGACCTCGAACAGCGCGCTGCCGATCTCGAAGCGGTCGCCGATGGACACCGCATCGTCGGCCAGCCCCTCGATCGTGAAGTTCTCACCGAAGTGACCATGGACGAAGTCGGTCCTTTCGAGCTCCGCCTGCCAGTGGCGATACGACTCGATCTGGTACACGAACACCGCCCGCTGTTCACCTCCGTGCCCCGCCAGGTCCCCTTGACCGTCTCCCTCCAGATTGAGCCGGCCCACCCGACAGCGCCCCGGCACCGGCTGCTTCCAGATCCCGGTGCGCACCGTGCGACCCTTCCACTCGACCTCACGCGGAACTCCGACATTGACCGATAGCAGTCGAGCCATCTCGCATCACCCTGGCAGGGACAGGAGCCTGCCGTGGTGAGTCTCGTCGCCGACGGGCCCCGGCCACAAGGCCCCACACGACGCGCACACCC
>DATFRY010000068.1:0-4150 GCA_035262925.1 Kofleriaceae bacterium
GACGTGATACACGTCGGCCTGCTGGCGCGCCGCCCAGCACGGATACGCGACATAGCGGATCCACCGGCTCCGGCTCCAGCTCGGCGGAGATCCGCCCAGGAACGGAGGCGTCAGGAGCTCCGCGCGCACGTCCGGCACGTGCTCCAGCGCCTCCATCAGCCCGCTCGCGTACACCTGCATGCTGACGCCCGCATGGAACGGCAACGTCGGGAGCAAACCGACCCGGAGCGCGGTGGCGACGGGACGAGTGATCATGCCGCGGCCTCACGGCTCGGCGCGACCGCGCGCCGGCACGCCGCTTCGATACCGTCCGCGCAGCGCTCGACGCTGTAACCGTCGACCAGGGTGCGGCCGCGCGCCCCCAGCATGGTGCGGGCGCCGGGCTCCGCGACCAGCGTGCCGATGGCGCGCGCGAGGGCCCCGACATCCGCGTGGTCGACCACGAAGCCGTTCCACCCCGGGCGCACTAGATCCTCCGCGCAGCCGACCCGGTCGGAGACGATCACGGGCAAGGAGAAGTTCAGCGCCTCGTTGACGACCAGACCCCAGGTCTCGTCCCAGCCGGAGGGCAGCACCAGGAGGTCGGCCGCCGCATACGCGGTGGGCAGCTCGGACTGGTTGAGGAAGCCGGCCAGGCGCACGCCCGGCAGGCCGTGGCGCGCCACGCGCTCCTCGATGCCCGCGCGCTCGCCGCCCTCGCCGACCATGAGGAGCCAGCACGGGCGCTCCCGCCGGACGCGCGCGTAGGCGTCGAGCAGGGCCAGCGGCTGTTTCTTGGGAATGAGCTTCCCGCTGAAGAGCACGACCGGCGCGTCGTCGAGGACGCCGAAGGCCTGACGCAGGGCGCGGCGCTGCGGCCGCAGCGCCTCCGCGCGCGACTGAAAGAAGTCGTTGTCGACACAGTGCGGCGCGGCCACCAGGCGCTCGGCGGGAATGCCGTAGTGGGCGAAGTGACGCCGGCTCTGCGCCCCCACGTAGAGGCCGGTGGCACGGCGGAACAGCGCGCGGAGGACGAGCGCCTTCGCGGCGCGCCGCCACCACCGCCGGGGATGCAAGAGGGTCTGGTCGTCGCGGATGAGGAGGGCGGCGCCACGCGCGCGGGCGGCGGCCGCCGCGAGCAGGCTCGTGGGATGGTTGTAGCCGTGCAGCCAGACGGCGTCGAAGTCGCCGCCGCTCACCGCGCGCACGACGTCCCAGTTCGGTCGCCGGCGCCAGCCGCCGCCTGCCGGCGTCCGCGACGCGCTCGGGCAGAACCGCGCGCGATAGCCGTCGAGCAGCTCGCGGTCCCACCGCACGGTGCGGCCGAAGCCCGGGTCGTGGTACGCGGCGATGGTGGCCGCCGAGTAGAAGAACACCGTCAGGTCGATCGCCTCGCGTCGCGCCAGCTCGCGATAGAGCGGCGCGTAGTACTGCACCGGGTGCGAGACCAGATGCGCGACACGCGGGACCTTGCGGGCGGGCATGGTCCCCTCGCCCTCCGGGGCCGCGCGCGAGCCGGCCCACGCGCTCATGTCGCCCACCTGGGTCGCGCCAGCGACGGCGCGCGACGCCGCACGGCCACCGAGCGCTCGATGAATCGGCCGGCCACCCGGTCCAGCACGACCAGCGCCAGGACGACCCGGCCGACGGCGAGGACATCGGTCACGTTGCCTTCGACCTGGACGGCCAGCGACATGCCCATCGCGTAGGCGGCGAGGCCGAGCAGTGCGCTGCGCGCCCCGCCGAGGAACCGCTCGCAGAACCCCAGCGCGAGCCCGAAGCCGGCCATGTAGAGGATGACACCCAGCACGCCCCCGTCGGCATAGCCGTGGGTGAGCACGGTGCTCGCCATGTCGACGAGCGGCAGGCCGAAGTGCTCCTCGATCAGCTCCTCGACCTGCCACGTCTCCGCCGACATCACCCGCTCCTTGTCGGGCCAGAGGAACCGGGGAATCGTGGAGACCAGCGCGGCGGCGAAGACCTGCCCGCGCATGACCGGCGTCCCCTCGTCGTGGGATTCGGCGATGTCGAGGAGGAGATCGATCATGCGGGTTCGGTCGTGGACGTTCTCGACATAGGGGCTGTCGGCGGCGAACGAGTCCGCCCAGTCGAACGTGGCGATGGCCTCCGGGATCACCTGGTGGATGAGCGTCTCGCTCCGGCTGGTGAAGTCCGAGCCGTAGAGCCCGGCCTGGTCGGCCACCGTGCGCAGGTGGAACATGAAGGGCCACATGAAGAGGGTGGTGAAGGCGGCGATCGCCGCGTACGCCACGACCCGGCGCGGCGACAGCCGTCGCCCGGTCCAGATCCCCACGAGGAGCAGGGCCACGATGATGTCCAGGAGCAACCGCCGGGCCCACAGCACCGAGAACAGCAGCTCGCCCCCCACGATCACGAGGCCGAGGGCCCGGCGCGCCGGCCGGCGGTCCATGGCGAGCACGGCGCCGAGCATCACGATGAGCGGGCGCCCCAGCAGGCTCAGCTGAATGGCGATCGAGGCCCCCGTGCCGACCTCGGTCATGATGTCGCCGGCATGCGAGAGCACCAGACCTTGCGACGCCGCATAGACGCGGAGCGCCCAGATGACACCGGCCAGCCCCAGCACGACGACGGGGCGCGTCGCCTGGACACGCGCGCACACCGTCGCCTTGCGTATGCCGATCCCGCCCGCCGGGGTCACGAGACGGAAGCCGGCGCGGGCCGCGCAGAGGCCCACGGCCAGCAGCAGCAGGGCCTGGACGGCATAGCCCACGCGCAGCGAGGACACCCCGGTGGACCGGGGCCCGACGACGCCGCCCGCCGCGAAGAACACCGCGGTGGACACGAGCAGCACCGTCCAGAGGCCGAGGCGCCCGGGCCGGAAGTAGTAGCAGTACGCCCAGTACGCGAATGCGGCCCCCATGAAGAGCCAGGCCAGCACCGCGTAGCCTTCTACCAGGCCGCGCCCCGCGAGGTCGTTGGCGAGCAGCGTGAGGGCCGCCGCCGCGAGCAGGCCGCCCAGCAGCAGCACCTCCGGCTCGGGCAGTCTCAGCTGGTCGCTGCGCATAGGATCCGCGCCATGACGCGCTCGTTGAGGTGTCCGTTGTCGAGACAGCGCTGCCGTCCCTGCTCGGCGAGCTCGCGCCGCTTCATGCCATCGGCGACCAGCTCGCGGCAGCACTCGGCGCACTCGCGCGCGTCGCTCCAGAACAGCGCCTCCTCGCCCTCGCGATAGAGGGCGCGGTGCTCGCTCGTCCGCTCCGCGCAGAGCACGCCGCCCGCGTACGGGATCTCCATGGAGCGCTGGGTGTGGAGGTCGCGGTTGCCCTTCGAGAGCAGGCCCAGGCAGGCCTTGGCCCCGCGAATCGCCTTGGTGTAGTCGGTGCCGTAGATGGAGGGCCCACGCCACGAGGGCCGGAGGGTCAGCCACTCGCGGGCCTTCTGCCAGCCGTCACCGTAGATGGCGAGCGGGACCCCGCGGTGCATGAGCTCGACGGCGAGCGCGCCCCGCTCGGGCATCCACGTCCCGATGAACAGCACGTCCTGTGCCCAGCGGGCGCGCTCGCGGGCGTCGAGCGTGGAGGGGGCGTGCGCCTCCTCGTCCGCGCTGCGGAAGACGCGCAAGACCCGCCGGGCGCCGCAGGCCTCCGCCTCGGTCACGTTGATCTCCCGGACCACGACGAGGCAGTCGTAGAGCGGGACGGACTCCAGGTAGAGCCGCCAGCGCCGGCCGTCGCGCGACCCGAAGGGGTCGTCGAGGTTGTAGTTCACCACGGTGCCGCAGCGCCGCTGGAGCTCCCGCACCAGCGAAGGCCCGACGAGCTCGCCCCCATCCACCAGCGCGAGATCCCAGGCGCCGGGCGGAACACGGGACAGGACGGAGCGGCGGAGCATGCCCTCGAGCCCGAGGGCGCCCGTGCGCCACGTCCAGCGGGCCAGCCAGGTCGGCCGCGACACGCTCACGCGCGGATCGACCACGTGCACGTCGTGGCCGAGCCGGCCCAGCGCGTGCGCGCGGTGCCGCGACGTCCCGCCGTCCGGTCCCACGTAGAGCACCCTCATGCGCCGCTCCGTCCGTCGAGCAAGCGCCGATACAGGCGCTCGACCGCGTCGCCATAGGCGCCCCAACCCGAGTGCGAGCCGACGCGGCGCCGGGCCGCCTCGCCCATCGCGCGCCGGGCGTCGGGGTGCG
>DATFRY010000069.1:0-4081 GCA_035262925.1 Kofleriaceae bacterium
ACTCAATTCGCGCAGACGCGTGTACGCATTCCAGTAACACTTTTCGGTGTCGGTGAGCTTGGAGTAGTTGTCGGCCATCAGTAGCTCCCGTTGTGAGGGTGCGAAAAGTGAACGGGGTCCTTGGCGCCGGCCCAGATCAGCTTGGTGGCGTAGGGCGAGTTGCGCAGGATGCGTGACAGCTGCTGTGCGTCGGAGACGTCGACGGCTCCGCGGGGGAACTCGTCGCCCTCATGGTTGGAGGTGCCGGGCACGGCGGCGGGACGGACACCCGAGTTGTAGATGTGCTGCTGCTCGGCGTAGGAGCGAAAGCCGGAGTTGACCTTGCCCTGCCAGCCGCGCTCGCGCGCGTACTGCAGGATCGGGGCGATCCAGCCGGCGACCTTGGTGCCCTCGAAGTTTGCGGTCCCCTTGCGGCCGCCGGCGCTCGAGCTCGAGCCCGGAGTCAAGCTCTCGGGGGTTGTCTGCCCGACGGTGCGGGTGGTCTGGTACTGGGCGGGGACGTCCTGCAGGCCCTGCAGCTGAGCGACAAAGTTCGCGGGGTTGCCGTTCTGCTGCGACAGAAACGACAGCGCCAGCAACGCGCGCTCCTGGGAGAGGTCCTGCGCCGGCGCCACGAGCTTGCGGGTGGTGGTGGCGAACGCGCCCTCGCCACCGGTCGATCCGCCCACGCCCGAGGTGGAGGGCGTGCGGCCGCCGAGAATCTTGGCGACGTAGGCGTTGGTCTCGGCGTAGCTCTTGGATCGTTGGATCGCGGCGGGCCCGGCGTTGTAGGCGCGCAGCGCGTTCTCGTAGGACCCGTAGCGCTTGACGTCGGCGGCCATGTGTTCGGCCGCCGCGTTCAGTGAGGCGATCGGGTCGCGCGGATTGACGCCCCAGCCGCGCGCGGTGGCCGGCATGATCTGGGCGATGCCGGTGGCGCCCTTGGGCGAGACGGCGTTCGGATTGAAACCGGACTCGGCCTCGATCTGGCGCTCGAAGACATCGGGGTCAAGGCCGTAGCGCTGCGCGGCGCGGCGCGCGGCCTTGCGGTAGTCAGCCACTGGGGATGGCGGGGACGTTGACGGTGGGGACGTCGACCTTGGGGACGGTGACCGACGGCACCTTGATCGCGCCCTTCGGCGCCGGGTGCGCCTTCTGGTAGGCCTTGCGCTGGTTGGCGTTGACGAGCTTGCGCAGGCGCCGGTACTCGGCGTTGGGATGCGCCGCGTCGATGCCGCGCTGACGCAGGGTGTGCAGGCGCAGCTGGACGTTGCCGATCTTCTCGCGCTCGGCCTGGTCGGCGCGTTTGCCGGGCGGGGTGACCGGCTTGCCGCCGATGCCGACGAACCCGCCGACCTGCTGGGACAGCGGAGCACCGGGGGTGCGCCCCGAGCCGAGCACCTGCGCCAGCTGGCCGCGCCACCCGAGTTGCAGCTGATCCCAGAGAAAGTCGGCGCGCCCGTTCCAGCCCCAGCCCTTGCGGCCGGTCTTCGGGTCGCGGAAGTCGGGGACGATCCCCAGCCCGTCGCGGACCTGCCTGGGCAACAGGTGTGACAGCGGCCCGATGAGGCTCGGTGCCGCGCGCAGCGGGCCGGCGTCGGTGGGACCCTTCCCCGACTCCGCGATCGGGCCGCGGGTGTAGGGGTTCTTGCCGGTGTACAGCCCGACGATCGAGTTGATGAGCGGGTTGCCGGTCCCCCAGAACTTGACCATTTCGTCGAGGTCGTGGCCGAGCTCCATTGGGTTGTGCGACGCCAGTGTCTGGGCGCCGGGGAACTCGGAGACCATCGCGGTCGGGTCGCCCCACGACAGCGTGATCGGCCGGCCGTGCCAGCTGATGATGATCGCGCCCTGCCGCTGGGCGTAGGGGTCCAGCGCCTGCTGGCGCTCCTCCTCCGACATCCCGCTCAGCGCGTTCTGGATGTCGCGGGTCAGCTTGGTGTAGGTGGCGGCCTTGCCGGGCTTTTGGAACAGCAGCTTGGTCTGCAGTGCCGCCTGCCGTGCCGGCCAGGTGTAGAACGGCATGATGCGGCGCAGGAAGCGGCGCTCGAGCGGACTGATGTTGCGGTAGTCGACGTGAAACTCGCGGGCGACGGCGGCCGCCTCGTCGGCGCTCATGCCCTTGTCGAGCATCGCCTTGTAGGTGGCGAGCTTGAACAGGTTTTCGCGGCCGGCCGACACGGCGCGCGCCTTGTGGCGCAGCGTTTTGAGCATGCCGCGGCGGGTGGTGGGCAGCTGGTCGACGAGCTCGTCGGCGCTGCGCGCGGCGCCGGCGGTGTCGACCATGTCGTGAAGCTCGCCGCCGATGTAGCCGGAGTCGACGACGCCGCGCTCCTGGGCGCCGCGGAGAAACTCGTCCATCGGCTGGTCCTTACCGGCGACGTTGACGGTGCGTTTGGCCAGCGCGGCGCGGGCGCCCACCTCGGTGCGCGGACTGATCTGGGTGGCCAGCACCGCGTGACGGCGAGCGGCGCGCATGCCGGCGTACAGGTTGCGTCCCATGGTCAGCGCGTTCGGGTGCGCCTGGTAGGTCAGGTGCAGGTCCGACAGCGCATTGCGGATGTGGAACCCGAGGGTGGCGATCGCGGTCGCCTTGAACTTCTGCAGCCCCTTGTCGTAGAGCGCGGCGATCTTGGATTCGTCGGCCAGCTGGTTGGCCAGTCCCGCCTGACGCGCGACGAAGTGATCGACGATCCCCTTGTGCAGCGCCACGTACTGGCCGCCGCGCTCCACCGGGCTTTTGCGGGTCAGGTTCTCGAGACCGTGCTCGTCCTCGATCGCGGCGATGCGCTTGTCGATCTCCTTGCGCTCGGCCTTGAGCGACCCGAGGTCGGCACGGTGCGGGCGGCCGGTGCGCGCGACCGCGTCGTTGTCGCGGCGAATCTTGTCCGACACGACCTTGAGCCGCTCGAGCAGCCTGCGTCGTTCGGCGCCGGCGGCCAACGCTTCGGCGGTGCGCGGGAACTTGACCTGGCGCAGGTCTGAGGCCTCGTGCAGCGCGAACTGGCGGTCCTTGTAGCCCAGCCGGTAGACCGCTTCGCCGGGCGCGAGGTTCTGCAGATCGTTGGCGTTGCGGATCGGGCGGCCGATCTCGGCGAGATCCTTGGCGTACTGGCCTTCGGCGGCGGCGCGGTTGATGTCGCGGTAGGCGTTGAAGGCGGCGAGGTCGGCCTGCGTGGAGATCGGCACCTCGCCGCGTTCGGCGCGTTCGGCGTTCTGGGCGGCGACGGTGCGGCGGTCCTGGCGCTCGAAGCCGGCGGTGATCCTGGGCACCCGTCCGGTCCTGGCGGCGCGGCCCCTGGCGTGCCCGCCCTGCGCCATGCCGGCCATCCGCCCGACGGTCTCCTCGATGCGCTGGTCGTACTCGTGGGGGAAGTAGCGGCTGGCGATCTCGTCGGGACGCTTGCCCATGAGCTTGACGATGCGCGCCTTGAGCTCGGGCAGGTCGTAGTCCTCGGCGTGCTTGTAGAGCGCGCGCAGGCCGGCGTCGTGGCCCTCGCCGAGCGGGCCGAGAAGGCGGCGCACGTACTGCAGATGCGTTTCGTCGGCGCGGATGCCCGGGAGCTCGTCGAGCGCCTTGACGCTGCGCTGCGCGGCGGCGGTGTCGGCGGCGGCGCGCTCGTAGGTTTCGGTGGCCTTGATCGCCTTGCTCGAGGCGGCCTCGCGCTCAAAGTGACGGAAGCGTTCGCGGGCCTCGCGGTGCACCGCCTGGGCGCGCTCGAGCTCGCGTTCGGCTTCCTCGCGGCGCGCGACGGCGCCGGCGGTACGGCCGTGCGCCTCGGCCTCGCGGGCGGCGGTCAGCTGCTTCTCGGCGGCGGTGACCGCGCGTTCGGCGGACCGCACCTCGGTGCCGTGGGCGGTGCGCTGACGCTCGAGCGCGGCGAGCAGCGCCTCGCGCTGGCTGGGCGCGGCCTGGGCACCGACCGCCTCGCCGCGCTGACCCAATGCCTGCTCGAGCGCGGCACGCTCGTTGGCGACCGCCTGCGGGGTGCGCGCGAACTCGCGCTCCATGATCGCGTTGTGCAGCGCGTCGGCCTCGGTGGGCGGGACGCCCTTGATGCGCGCGGCCTCCACCCGCTCGCGGGCGCTGGCGTCGGCGAGC
>DATFRY010000070.1:0-19306 GCA_035262925.1 Kofleriaceae bacterium
GTCGACCCCGAAGAGCGCTGGCAGCTTGATCGCGAGGGCCGCGGCCACCGCGAGCGAGAATGCGACGATGGCGTCCGTTCGCGCCGCGGCGTGGGTCTCCCCGGTGTCGGAGGGGGACACGACGAGCTGTTTCCACAGGCGGTCCGAGTGCTCGCGCGCGAACTCCCGCGAGAGGGAGTCGAGGTCGCCCATGCGCTTGACGGCGATCAGGAACGCCTCGTCGGTGGCGAGCCCCGCGTCGACGAGCGCCGCGATCTCCTCGCGCAGGTGGTCCTCCAGCTCCGCCACGTCGACGGAGTGAATCGCCTGCCTCCGCCGCAGGTAGCTCCGCCACCGGTCGATCTGGTCCTCGAGCGCTGTCGTGTCGGCAGGATCCGTCATCGCCATGCTCCCTGTAGCAGCGGCGCGGCCGGCGCGGCGGCCGGGACCGGAACGAAGAGCACCCGCCAGATGCGCCGCAGCGTGGCGTCCACCGCTTGCCACTGCCTGCGCTCGTCGGCGAGCTGAGCCAGGCCCTGGGTCGTGATCCGGTAGTACTTGCGGCGGCGGCCGCCGTCGGGGACCTGCCACCTGGCCTCGACGAAACCGAGTCGCTCGAGCCGATGCAGGACCGGATAGAGCATCCCATCCGTCCACTCCATCCGCCCTCCGGATAGCTCTCGCACTCGCTTGAGGATGGCGTAACCGTAGCTGTCCTCTTCGGCCAGGATCGCGAGGACGATCGGGGTAGACGAGGCGGCTATCAGGTCCTTGTTGATCTCCATGAGCGACGGCTCTCCCGGCGTCGATCTGACTGCCGACGCCGACTATACATAGAGGCATTATACATAGCAGTGCTATGCATGCAAGCAAGGAGAGTCGTGGATGGCTCAGCCTGGGCGACTTCCCCCACGCTGACGCCGGCAGATTGCGATCGAGCGGTTCGCCGAGGGTGCGCCATCAGCGTCGTGAATGGACGGGACGAAGTATTCGTTTTCTTATCCGTTGTGGGGCGCCTAGATTGGCATTGTCACGAACTCGAGGAGAGCGAAATGCCGCTGGTCACCCTCACCGTCCGCAAGCCCAAGACCGCCGCGTTCAAGTCGGCCTTCCTCCGGGCAGTGCATTCGGCGCTCGTCGCGTCCGGCGTGCCCGAGAAGGACCTTTTCCACCGCGTGCTGGAGCTGGAGGCGGAGGACTTCCGCTACGACGACGGCTACCCGGACCTCACGTCGAAGCGCGACGGCGACTTCGCGCTGGTGGAGATCCTGCTGTCGGTCGGGCGCAGCGTGAAGGTGAAGCGCAAGATCCTGGCCGACATCATGGCGGGCGTACGCAAGGACCCCGGCGCCGATCCCGAGAACGTCATGGTCGTCTTCAAGGAGACGAGCTGGGAGAACTGGGCTTTCGGAGGCGGGCGCCAGATCCACGCGTGACGCCGGTCAGGAGCCGGCCCACGTTGCCGGCGTGCCCGCCGAGCCCCTTGATGGCGGCGGGGAGCCCTGCCCGCCTCGAGCAGCTTCGCGACCGCGCGGTCGTGCTCCATCGCCCGCGCGTACCGCTCGCGTGAGCGTGGCAAGCGGTCGCGCAGCGCGCGCACCTTGTCCGAGATGAGCCGGTAGGTGCCCCCGATCCGCTCACGCGTCCATTCGCTCTACGGCAGGCGCCACTGCTGGTTGGATCCGCCGTTGCAGGCCCACAGGACGAGCTGTGTTCCATTGGCGGTATTGCGGGCGGGGTCGTCCAGGCATTTGCCGGAGGCTGGATTGACCAGCTGTCCGTTGACCCCCTGCCACTGCTGGTTAGCACCGCCGTTGCAGGGCCACCATTCGATGAGGGTTCCGTTGGCGGTGTTGTTTCCGGTGATATCGAGGCAGCCACCATTGATGGTGATGGTTCCGTTGCTGTTGACGGTCCAGCTCTGTGCAGCAGCGAAGCCGTTGCAATCCCACATCTGGACCTTGTTGCCTGGCGACGCGGCACCGTTGTTGTCGTCCATGCACTTGGCAGTGTTGAGACCGGACACGATCGGGCCGGTCCGTGTGCCGCCACCCGACTGGCCGTAGCCGGCGGCCACGATGTTGAGCTGCACCGCGTTCTCGGTGGCATCCGACGGGAAGCCGGCCGTCATCACGCCCTCGTAGAAGGTGCCGGCGGAGCCGTTGCTGTTGTCCCCGCCGATGCCCAGGATGATGGCCCCCTCCAGGCGCAGCGGCGTGTACCCGCTCGTCGTCGGCAGCGGTCCGCTGTAGTCGGTCTTCAGCCCGCCCGAGTTCGCATTGGCGTCCTTGATCGCGTAGGACGTCGAGTTCATCTTGATCATCCCGGTGACGAACGGGCTGTTGCGGCCGGTGTTGTTGGTGTTCGTGCCGTTCGCACCGGCGAACAGGCCGTTTTCCAGGTCGGCCATCACCCACGGGCCCGACCCGATACACTGGCCGGGCACGACGCCCCCGAACCAGCACAACGTGCCGAAGTAGACGGCCGCCATGCGCCCGTTGCCGTTGTCCCGGGAGTTGGTCTCCGCGTTGCCGTAGTCGAAGCAGCAGCCGCTGTTCACGTGCCCGCCGGCGGCCACCATGTAGACCCCCTGTGGCGCGCTGCCGGTGGCGATACCCGACGTGGCGTTGTTCCGGTAGCCGGTGCCGGGCGCCACGAACACGCCGTAGGCCTTGCGGCCGCCGATCGTGATCGGGGCGGCAGCGGCGTTGGCCAGATTGTCGAATCCGCCCGGTGCCGGTCCGGGGAATCCTCCGGGCGGCGCCTGGGTGAGGTGGTTACGCCGACCAGTCTGGTCATAGATGATCGTGATCAGGCACGTGGTACCGGCGCAGAACGAGTCCTGTGCAGCGGCGTCGGCGGACCCGCCCGCATTCAATAGCCCGATGTCTCGAGTGGCGTTGTCCGACGACCGTCGCACCTGATACAGAGGACCGCTGTAAGCATCGAACAGCGCTCGCGTGGTGCTATGCGCAGCCACACACGGCGTACCCCCCGACGCGTAGATATCGCAGGGGCCGGCCCAGGAGATGCCGGAGGTGCCGACCAGGATGGCTGCGGTGAGCGAGAGAGCTGCACCCGCCAGCAGTCGTGTCTTTCTCATGTGTCCAGGTGCTGATCGAGCAGTCATGGGATCTCCTCTCCGATCGATGTCGCCATGTGAGCGCTCACAATTCCGCTCGACGCGGGCACTCGCCGAGCCCGCGCCGTTCCCTCATGGACTGATTCGGGACAGCGCGCCGCCGTCCTCGACCGCCGCCGTGCCGAACCCCACCACGCGGCGAGCATGCCGGACCGCCATCTCAACCACCGTGTGAACGTTCACAGATCGAACAGAGGAAATGTATATCTCATCCGGGTCATCTCGTCTCGCGACGCGAACTGGATGATAACGAACAAGAGGGTCAGTCCACGCTCACGAGCGAGAGACGCATCCGGAGTGGGCACGTGACCATCGCGATCGGCTACGCGCGCCGAGCCGAGCGGCGGCGCCGCACGGCGCTCGTTCGGCCCGACCGGCCGGGCGGCCGCCGGGGACGTTTCGCAGCTCACTCAAAACGATCCTGCCGATCATCGGGTGACGCTCGAGCATCACCGCCGCGCTGCGGATGCCCTCCACGGCTCTGGAGGCCTCGCGCCCGCGCGCGACGGCGCGGCGATCAGATCCGCCCCTGCAGCCCGGCGATGACGAAGAGGTCGATGAAGTCGCGTACGCTGTCGTCGAGCGGAACGCCGATGGCGAGCCCCGGCTCGATGCCGCCCGCCCGGAACCGCGCGCTCAGCGCGAGGGTGTGGACGAGGTCCTCGCCCGCCTCGTCCTCGGCGTTGGCGAGCGTCACCAGCTCACCGAGGACGGCCACCCGTCCGGTGTCCACGCCGCCACCCACGTTCAAGCGCACGATCGCGCTCGGGTCGTCGAAGTCGTCATCGGAGGACAGCGCTGCGTCGACTCCCGCGTCAGCGCGCAAGATGAGGTAGCCGCGCTGAATGATCGGGGAGACGCCGAGGCGCACCCAGAGAGCGTGAGGCCATGCGTGGGCGATGTCGGTGAGTCGCGGCCACGTCGAGATGAAGTTGGTGACGACCTTGCTGATGTCGGCGCCCGGTCCGTCGTCGGCCGTCGGCAGCGTGATGCCCCCGTGCAGCACGAGCTCCGTCCCCGGGCCGGTCCGCACGATGTAGATGGCACCGGCTTCCACGTTGCCGATCGCGCTCTCGTCCTCGAAGTCCTCGAGGATGACGTGCGAGAGGGGCAGCGCCGCGTAGACCCCCAGCCGGCTCCGGCTGACGTACTGGCCGTACAGATCGAGGCGCAGGCCGGTCGCGTCGGGCGCGTCTGGCCCGTCGAGCGCGACCTGGTCGAGGAACGTGAATCCGAGCTGTGCCCCGATGAACGAGGAGCCATCCTGGCGGTCCATGGTCGCAAAGGTCGGCGCATCGGGGGGCCAGCCCTGGGCCGACGCGTGACGCGCGCTGACGCCGGCGCCGAGCGACCAGATCGCGGCGGCGACCGAGCACATGGTGCGCCGTCTCATGGACGAGCCTGCGGCATGAGGATGCGATGAAGGTGGTCGAATGACATCATGGATTTCGCATCATCGCCGAAGACAGGTCCCGCGTCCGCGTCGCCGGCTCCCTCCCGAGCAGAATCGATCCGCCTGCGCGAGGTTCAGGAGTTGCGGCCGGCCGGTCGATGGCTTGCAACACGAGCGCCGCTGGTCCGTCGACGGCGGCTCCACGATGCCGGCGCCTCCGCGAGCGGATCCGTCCGCATGGAGGCGAGAGCGAGGCCGACGGAGCTCACCGCAACCGGGGCGCGACCCTCGCCCCCGGCGACGAGGCCGGCTTCGACGATTTCGGGGTGGCCGCGCGGCGCTCCGGCGCAGCCCCGGCCGCAAGCACCCGCCAGGTCCGGCCCGTCAGGCGGCGACAATTGTCGACAATTGGGCGCAGACCGGCCGCTCGGGACGCGCGTTGGGCGTGTTCGGAGGTGGCTTCGATGCCCAGAATTGCGCCGAACGTCGTCTGTTTCGCTGCCCTCGCGGCAGTGCTCGCTGTCTCGGTCTCGTGCAAGGAGTCCCAGCCCCGGGGCGAGTCGCCGACGCCCGGCACCGGCGTCACCGGCGTCGCCAGCGAGCCCGCGTCGGCCGACCTGGCACCGCCCGCGAAGCCGGACACCGCAGCCGGCGGCGATGGGGCGGCCGTGTCGTCGCGGCCCGCCGCCGGCCCCGGCGTGGCAGCCGGTCTCGAGCGCCGCGGCCCCGGTAAGGCCAGGCTCGGCGGCGGCAAGGCCGGCGCGGTGTCCGCTCACGAGACGGCCGGCCACAGGGACGAGCCGACCCAGGGGCAGGCGACCTCGGGCCAGCTCACCGCCGGAGACTGGGACGACAACCTCAACTTCGATTTCTTTCGCAGCTACCTGTCGGCGTTCCGAGGCGCGCGACCGGATTTCCCGGCGATCGCCGTGGACGGCCGTGTCACCATCCGCGTCACCGACGAGGGCGGGGCTCCCGCGCGCCATGCGCAGGTGACGGTGCGGTCGGGTCAGCGCGAGTGCCTGACCGCGCCCACCGGCGCCGACGGCCGCCTCCTCTTCTTCCCCTCCCACGACTGCGGACAGCGCGGCGCGGGCGATGCGTTCACGGTGACCGCGGCGCTCGCTCGCGAAGGCGCCCGCCCGGTCACGGTCCAGGCCCCTCGCGGCGACAGCTGGGCCGTCTCGGTGGCCGGCAACTCCGCCCCCGTGAAGGCCCTCGACCTGGCCCTCCTCATCGACGCCACAGGCAGCATGGGCGACGAGATCGCGTACGTCCAGGAGGAGGTCCGCGGCATCGTCGAGAGCGTGCGCGCCGCCTCGTCCGGCATCTCGCTGCGCTTCTCCCTGGTGGTCTACCGCGATCAGGGCGACGAGTACGTCACGCGCGTCTTTCCGTTCACCGGCGATCTCGACGCCTTCCGCAGCAACCTTTCGGCGCAGCAGGCAGGTGGCGGCGGCGACTATCCCGAGGCGCTCGACCAGGGCATCGCCGCGCTCGGCGATCTGAAGTGGCGGACGGGCGACGTCGCGCGCGTCGCGTTCCTCATCGCCGATGCTCCGCCGCACACCGAGCGCGCCGCCGCCTACCTTGAAGGTGTCGACAAGCTCCGCCGTCGCGGCGTCCACGTCTACCCGGTCGGCGCCAGCGGCGTGGCGGACGAGGCCGAGTACCTCATGCGCTTGACTGCGGCCCTCACGCAGGCGCGCTACCTCTTCCTCACCGACGACTCCGGGATCGGGGGCTCACACGCAGAGCCGCACATCCCCTGTTACTCGGTGCAGAAGCTCGACGACCTCATGCGCCGCATGGTGATGTTCGAGCTCACCGGCGAGTCGGCGGCGCCGAGAGCCGTCCTGCGCACCGTCGGCGAGCCCTCGCCGGAAGGTCGCTGCAAGCTGTCGGGCGACCGCGTCGTCCAGATCGCGCGCTGAGCGGCCGAGACGCCCGTCCCGAACACGCGGTGGAGAGGACGTCCGGAATCGGGCCGAACTACCGGGCTCCGGCCGGCGGCTGCGGTGCCTTCTCGGGGTAGCTGCACATGGCGGTCAGCGGGCACTCCCAGCAGCGAGGGCGGAGGGCCTGGCAGGTGGAGCGGCCGAAGTAGATGAGCTGGAGATGGAGGTCGATGCCCCTGCCGGCGGGGACGAGGGGCCGGAGGATCCGGAACGCGCGCTCGGGTGACGCCTTGCTCGGGACGATCGCGAGGCGGCGCAGGATGCGAGCGAGGTGGGTGTCGACCGCGCACAGAGAGACGCCGGCGCCGAACATCAAGGTGATCGCCGCGGTCTTGATGCCGACGCCGTGGATGCTGGACAGCTCGGCCAGAGCCGCGTCCACGTCGAGGTCGGGCCGGCGCAGGTCGGCGAGCGAGAAGCGCCCGCGCGTGTCGCGCAGGTGGCGCAGAAACGCCTGGATGCCCCGCGCCTTCCGGGCGGCGAGCCCGGACATCGCGATCGCGCGTTCGACCTCCGTCGCCGGCGCGTCCGCCACCTGCCGCCAGGTCGGGAACCGGCGCCGGAGCGAGCGGTACGCGCGCTCCGCGAGCATGTCGCTGGTGGCCTGAGCGAGGATGGTCCCCACCAGGCAGGCCACCGGGTCCTCCATTCGCCACCGACGTGCCGGGCCGCGCGCGCGCTCCAGCGCCCGCAGGACGCGCCGCACGAACACCGCGCTGCTCGGCTTCACGCCGTCATGGAGGATGCCACCGCCGGAGAGGTGCGTCGACCGCGAATGGGGCCGGGCCGTCGCCGGGCAGGCGCCCGGTAACCTTTCCGGCCCCGCGCGGGTAGCAGCGGATGTCCCCCGGAGTGACGAATGGAGCGCCTCGCACTGCTCTCATCGCTGGCCGTCGCGACCTGCCTCGCCGGCTGCGCGTCGGCGCCGCGACGCGATGCCGGCCGGCGCGGCACGCGCGTCGAGGACGCGCGGTTCGTGCGGCTCGGCGGGCTGGATCAGTGGGTCACGATCCGCGGCGATGACGACCGGAACCCGGTGCTGCTCCTGCTCCACGGAGGGCCGGGCGATGCCCAGTCGAGCCTCGTGTCGACCTACGCCCCGTACGAGCGCGACTTCGTGCTCGTGCAATGGGATCAGCGCGGCGCGGGCAGGACATTCGGCCGCCACGGAGTCGACACGCCGGATCTCACGCTCGAGCGGGTCGCGAGGGACGGGATCGAGCTGACCGGATATCTGCGCCGGCGTTTCCGCGGGAACGCCATCATCCTGCTCGGGCACTCCTGGGGGACCGCCATCGCGACGGCGATGGTCCGCGCCCGGCCCGAGCTCTACGCCGCATACGTCGGGACCGGCCAGATCGCCAGCTGGGCCGAGTCGGTCCAGGCGCAGTTCGAGTTCCTCGAGGCGCGAGCGAGAAAGACCGGCGACGCCGGGATGCTCGCGCAGCTCGAGGCGATCGGGCGCCCCGACCCGGCCGACGCCCGGCAGTACTTCGCCTTCACGCGCCCCCTGCGCCGGTTCCTCGGCGCCGCCGATACCGCCTGGCTCGCCGGGCTGCCGGATCTCGTGCGCCGCTCCGGCGGCGGCGAGCAGGCATTGAAGTCGCTCGCCGACGGCATGGAGCTCTCCGGGCGCGCGTTCCTGCCCATCCAGATGCGGACCCGCCTCTCGAGCGACGCGCTGCAGTTTCGCGTCCCGTACTACGTCATCCAGGGCCGCGACGACCTGTTCACACCGACCCTGCCCGCGATGGCCTACTTCGAGCGGATCGACGCGCCGCGAAAGCGGATGATCGTGATCGAGGGCGCGGGCCACTTCGCCCTGGTGACGCATGCCCCCGCGTTCATCGCCACCCTCGAGACGATGCTGCGGCCCGGCGACCCGCGCTGAGCGACACCCCCCGCCTGGCCGGGCGGCCGCGCCCCCCCGCCCGCGCGATCGGCGATCGGCGATCGGCGATCGAGCTCAGACCCGCCGCGGCGAACGGGCGTTGAAGGCCGGCGCGAAGGCGACGTCGGCGACGGCGATCTCGATGTGGTCGATTACTCGTCGTCCCCGGCCGGCCTGGCGTTCAAGACGGCCGCGATGTGGCGGAACAGCGCGCGGGCGGCGCCGGGTGGGCGGCCGGTGTCACGCTCGCGCTGGGCTTGCTCGATCAAGCGTGGGAGCGGATCGCCCGCACCGCCCGGGAACTCGGCGGCGGCAGGGACGCCGCCCTCGATCATCCGGGCTCGCCAGGTCTCGGCCAGGTGGAACGTCCGCGCGTCCGCCGCTCCGGTCGCGTGCACGCGCGCGAGCTTCGCCTCGAGCTCGACCAGATCGATGCCGCGGAGCTCGCCGGCGAGCGCGCGCTCGGCGCGCCGGCGCGCGACGTGGGCCGTCACGGCCCGGGCGCGGTCGACCGCACCGCGAAGGTCTTCGTCCAACCCCAGCTTTCCGAGCGCCGAGGCCGGCAGCTTCATCAGCGCCTGGGCGAGCCGGGCCGACCTCTCTCCGGCGGTGCGCTGCGCGCGGCGCGCGATCTGTCGCCTGCTCTCGCCCTCGCGGTCGTCGCGATCATCCACGAACGCATCTTCGCTCGTTCGCCGGGCCATGGCCATCCCGGCGACCCGCTCGGGCGTGCCCAGGGCCGCTCGAGACCACACCGGCTCTCACTCGCGCATCGCGTCGGGCCCTCACTCGGGCGGGGCGAGGATGTAGCCGATGAGACCTTGCTCGTCGTCGTCGGGGTCCGCCGGCTCGGTGCCGTTGTAGAAGTCGCTGCCGCCGCCGGGCAGCGTGTGCTCGTACGCGTAGAGCGGCACGGTCGCCGGGATGGCGGGTGGAGTGATGAACACCATGCCCTCCCAGGTCATCGTCCCGTTCAATGGCGGCGTCCAGCCGATGCCGGTCGGGCCGGCAAGGACGTGGTCGGAGCCGCCATCGTCGTAGGTGTAGACGTCGATGACGTCTTCCTCGTTGATGCTGCCGGGGAGCGAGCGGAGGAGCGTGCCGAGCGTCTGCACGTGGGTGAAGCCTGCCGCGTTGTCGAACGGTTTCTTGCCGACCACGGAGCTTCCCGCCCCCGGGAAATAGCCGGTCACGCTGACGGCCTGGTCGTCTCCGTTGACCCAGTCCTCGAGCAGAAGATCGGTGTACTTCGACTCGAAGACGATCGAGTGGCGGGGGATCGCGTCGTGGCCCATCACCTCGCAGAACGCCGCCGTCGTGTCGTTGCGCGGATCGGCCGGGTGCACGTCGCACGTGTCGAGCTCGCCCGGCTCCAGCGACTGCCAGCGGTCCTTGCCGAGGCAGGTAGGCGGCTTCTTCTCGTCCTCCGGCCACACCGATTCGAACTTGTAGACGCCGGGAGGCGGCGGCCACTGGCCCAGGCCCTGGAATGGCCCGGGGACCGGATCGAAGCCGAGGCCCGGGTAGTTGTCCCAGACGCGCACGAAGGTCTCGTCGAGGGTGTGTGTCGTTCCATTCTTGCAATAGTCGGCGCGCGCGGCGCGGGTGCAGACCTGGTGCGCCTTCCACGCGTCGGCCGTGGGATCGCTGCCGGACGGGTAGCCCCAGTCCACACACTTGTAGGCGACACCCTCGCGGTTGCACGCGAAGCTGAAGCGATGGGAGGCGGCCGGGACGCCCACCGTGTTCTCGTCGTGGTGACCCGTGGCGTCGAAGTCGCCGTCGATGGCGATCGCCGTGCCGTTCACGCACGGATTCCGATTCGTGCGCCCTTTCGTGTACCAGAGCTCGTACTGCGGCCCCGGCTCGCCCGCCGGCGAGGTGACCGAGAGGATCTCGACCACCGCGCCGTTGCTCGCGGTGAGCTTCAGCCCCGACGGCAGGGGGCCGCCGTTCGCGAGCGTCAGGCCCGCCGGACCGATCGCGAGCGGGACCTGCGTCGACGGCGCCGGCCCCACCTGCCCGGTGAGCGGAAACGAGAGGTAGCCGGCCGTGTCGAGGACCGCGCTGAGGAGGGTGCGGCCCTGCTCCTGGCAGCCGGGCTGGAAGCAGCCCAGCTCCGCAACGCCGAGTCCGGGGTCGGAGTCGTCGGCGGCCGGGTCATCCTCTCCCACGGTCGCGCAGGCGGTGGCGGCGAGGGCGAGGAGACAGGCAATCACGATCTTCGGATATCGAGTCATGGGTCCTCTCACGGAGACAGGATGGGGACTGCCGGATCACTGATCGAAGGCGGGTCGGCGCACAGGCGCAGCCCGGTCCACGGCGAGCGCAGCGCCGCCTCGCCGAACTCGCGGTTCGCGGTCAGCGCGGAGGCGAGGCCGTGGTAGCAGCTGCCGCCGCGCATCTTGAACACGGCCGGGCTCGGGCCGCGCACCCACTCCCAGGCGTTGCCGATCTGATCGGACACGCCGAACGGGCTGTCCGAGCGCGGATGAGAGCCGACCTCGTCGGTGCCGAAGCTGGTCGGCTTGCGCTGGTAGGTCGCGTCGAAGTTGGCGTCGCCGGGCGAGACGTCGTTCCCGGGCGGATAGCTGCGGCCGTCGGCGCCGCGGGCGGCGCGCTCCCACTCGAGCTCGCTGCACAGGCGCGCGCCCGGCAGGCGGCCGCTCGCGCTCATCCAGGCGGCGAACGCCTCCGCGTCGCCGAGCGTGATCGCCGTGACAGGCGCGCTCTCCCAGCGGACGTCGCGGTGGGTCTCGCGGTCCGGATAGTGGAGCAGCTCGCCCTGCCGCACGCGGGTGATCTGCCCGCCGCGCTCGAGGACCAGCTCGAACGGGCCGTCGCCCTCGAGCCGCATCGACAGCGCGCGCTGGCCGGCCGCGGTGCGCGGCCTGCGCTCCTCGCGCTCGGCCGGCGACAGCGCGGCCAGGTATTCCATCCACTCGGCGAACGTCACCTCGTGGCGCGCGATCAGGTACGCACCGGTCGTCACCTCGTGGAGCGGCGCCGCGTAGAGGAACTGCTGGCGGAAGGTCTCGTCGCCGCGGGTGCCGGTCAGGAAGCGGCCGGGCGGCACGTACACGGTGCCGTCGGGGACCTGCTGCGCCCGGGGCAGCGGCAGGCGGAGGGGCAGGCGCTCGGCGCGGCGGAGCAGGACCGGGGCGCGGACCACGAGGCCGTCGACGCCGCGCACATCGATCCGGTACGAGCCGGGCGCGAGCGACGCCTCGAGGCGCGCGGACGCGGCGGCGGCCGCGGGCGGGCCGAGCTCGAGGCGGCCGCCCCGCTCGACGTACGGGCGCACTTCGAGGCGGGCGGCGCCGGGCGCGGTGATCGTGAGCAGAGCGGGCTCGCGCCAGCGGGCCAGCAGCTTGCCATCGTCGAAGGTGGCCATGCGGCGGAGGACCTCGTCGGCGGTGGCGCGGTCGCCCTGGTCCTCGGCGAGGAGCGCCTGCTCGTACAGCACCGCGGCCATGCGGGCGCGCACGTCGGCGCGGCGGACATCGACCAGCAGCGCGGCCTCCAGCTGATCGGCCGCCCGGCGGAAGGCGCCGCGCGCGCCGAGCAGCTCGGAGAGGGCCTGGCTCCAGATAACCTCGGCCTCCTCGTCGTCGTCGCGGTCGAAGAAGGCCATCGCGCGGTCGCGGTGAGCGCGGCCGCCTGTGCCGCCGGCGTGGGCGGTGCGGAGCTCTCCGGCCGCGGCCGACAGGTGGCTCGCGACCAGGTCGGCGCGCCGCGCCCGGTCCTCGATGTGGAGGCTGACCCACGTGGCCGCGACCGCGAGCGGGACGACGGCGATCAGGAGGGCGCGCGCCATCCGGCCGCGGAGCAGCGCGCGCCGGCTGGCCTGCAGGAAGTCGCGGTCGCGCGCGGTCAGGTCGTCGAGGCCGGCTGCCTCGACCAGCTGCGCGCGCTCCCACAGGAGCTCGCGCGGTTGGTCCAGCCGGATCCACTCGTCGGCGGCGGCGTGCAGGCGGATGCGCAGGCCGCGCTGGCCGGCCGCGTCGTCGAGCCAGCCGGTGAGGGTCGTCCACGCGCCGATGAGCGATTCGTGGGCAAGCGTGTAGATCGGTTCGCCGCCGGCGTTGTCGCGCGCGCTCACCAGGCGGCCGCCGACCAGCGCCTCGAGCGCGGCCGCGGCGGCGGCGTCGCCGGCCGCGACGAGCTCGCCGCGCTCGCGTCCGGCGCGCGTGCCATCGGCGGTGACCAGGGCGAGGAGGATCCGGCGCGCGGCGGCGCGCTCGGCCGGGCCGAGCCTGGTCAGCACGCGGTCGGCGTGGCGAGCGAGCGCGCCGGTCACACCGCCGATCTGATCGAGCGCGGCCCGCGGCAGGAGCCCGCGCTCGGCGTCGCGCCGCTGCCACAGCTCGGCCAGGGCGAACTGGACCAGGGGCAGCGCACCCGGGTCGCCGCCCAGCGCCGCGACCAGCTCGCCGACCATCGCGTCGCTCTCGAAGCGGACGCCCTTGGCGCGCGCCGGGGCGACCACCGCCTCGCGCGCGTCGTCCGGGCCGAGCGCCGGGAGGAGATGGAGGCTGGGCGGGATGCGCCGCCCGAGCTCGGGGAGCGACGCGATCCGGGTGAGGAAGTCGCCGCGCACGGCGAGCAGGAGCTTCACGCCGGGCAGATCGTGGGCCAGGTCGGCGAGGAGCGCGGCGGCCTCGAGCGCGCGGGCCGGCTCGGCCACCGTGGACAGCTCCTCGAGCTGATCGACGAGCACGAGCAGCCCGCCGCCGGGCTCGATCGCCAGCGCATGGGCCAGCTCGGCCGCATCCGCGCCCGGCGCGAGCGCCTCCAGGCCGAGCGCCGCGCGCAGGGCCGCGGCCGGATCGCGCCCGATGGTGACCGCGCGCAGCTGCCAGCGGCGGCCGTCGCCGAGCGCGCCGCCCAGCACCGCCGGGACGACGCCGGCCCGGCACAGCGACGACTTGCCGACGCCCGAGTCGCCGGCCACCACGCAGAGTGGATCGCTGCGCAGGCGGTCGACCACGGCGCTCACGTCGGCGCCGCGCCCGTGGAAGACGGCGCGGTGCTCGGCGTCGAACGGGGCCAGGCCGGGGTACGGGCTGCCGGCCGGCAGCGCGGGGGCGCCGCTCAGGATGCGCTCGAGCCGGTGGGCGACGTGGTCGGCCGACTCGGGGCGGTCGGCCGGGTCGCGTGCGAGGCAGTCGGTCACCAGCGCGGCCAGCTCGGGGTCGATGTCGGGGGCCGCGAGGGTGATCGGGCGCGGCGGGTCGCCGCGGCAGATGGCGGTCTCCAGCTCCTCGCGGCTGTCGTGCGCGTAGGGCGCAGCGCCGGTCAGGAGCTCGTAGAGGAGCGCGCCGAACGAGAACAGGTCGCTGCGGGAGGTGGCCGCGGCGCTCGCCCACAGCTCGGGCGCGAGGTAGCGCGGCGTGCCGAGCACGGCGCCGCTGGCGGTGTCGGGCGTCGGGGGCAGCGGCGGACGGGCCGCGAGCGCGGGGGCGACGGCGCCCGGCAGCGGCCGGGTCTCGGCGGCGGCGTCGGAGGTCGCGGCGTCGGCGGCGACGGCGGCGACGGCGGCCGCGAGGTCGGTGCGGCGTCCGGCGATCGCGTCCATCGTGCTGGCGAGCGCGGGCTGGGGCGAGCCGGTGGCGATCGGCGGCGTCGGATCGGCGGTGCGCGCCGACCGGGCGCTCGCCTCGAGGGGCGCATCTCGATCGAAGCCGGCGAGGCCGGCGAGGCCGGACAGCTTGGCCAGCCCGAAGTCGAGCAGCTTGGGCGTGCCGGCGTCGTCGATCATGACGTTGGCCGGCTTGACGTCGCGGTGCAGGATGCCCCTCCGGTGGGCCGCGGCCAGGCCGCGCGCGATGCCGAGGGCGATCTCCGCGGCGCGTTGCGGCGCGATCGGCTTCGCCACGCGGTCGAGGCTGGTCCCGCTGATCCACTCCTGCGCGATGTACGGCTGGCCGTCGCGCGTGGTCGCGGCGCGAAAGATGGTGACCACGTTGGGGTGACTGAGGCGAGCGATGGCGCGCGCCTCGGTCAGGAAGCGCAGCCGGCTCTGCTCGTCGGGGCCGCACGCGCGGATGACCTTGATCGCCACCATGCGGTCGAGCACGGTGTCGTGGCCGAGGAAGACCACGCCCATGCCGCCGTGGCCGAGCGTGCGCACCAGGTGGAACTCGTCGAGGTCCGGCACGACGGCAGCGGCGCGCACGTTGTGCGGGCTCACGGCGTCTCCCGGCCGCCGTCGTTGCGAGAGCGGCCCCCCTCGCGCACGAGGGGATGGAGGTTCGCAGGATGGGTGGTCTCCACGGGGGTCTCGCCGTCCTTCGCCGGCGGTCGCGTTGAGCCGACGGGTCCGGCACTCGAGCAAGACCGGCGCCACCACCCCGCGTGGAACGGCGCGCCGATAGCGCAAGCCGGCGCTCGCCGCGGCATGCCGATCCGGCATGCCTTGCCGAATCGGCATGCCGTTCCTGCGCGGTGGCCAGGCCGGGAGGTGTAGGCTGTACGAGCCGCCCATGACCGACTCGAACCGCCGCGGACCACCACCGGACTATCCACAACAAGACAGCTATCCCGGGGGCGACCCGCCGCAGGATCACCGAGGAGGCTATCCGCAGGAGGGCGGCCATCCGCAGCAGGGCGGCTATCCGCAGCAGCAGGGCGGCTATCCGCCGCAGGGCGGCTATCCGCAGCAGGGCGGCTATCCGCAGCAGGGCGGCTATCCGCCGCAGGGTCAGGGCGGCTATCCACCGCAGGGCGGCTATCCACCGCAGGGCGGCTATCCACCGCAAGGCGGCTATCCACCGCAGGGCGGCTATCCACCGCAAGGCGGCTATCCGCCGCAGGGCGGCTATCCACCGCAGGGCGGCTATCCACCGCAGGCCGGCTATCCACCGCAAGGCGGCTATCCACATCACGCCGCGCAGCCCTTCCGCGGCGGCTCGCCCGTCAAGCGCGTGTCGGCCGGCCTCTACGTGACGCTCTACCTGGTCGGCATCGTCGGCGGCGGAGCAATGACGGGCATTGCGATGGCCGATCGCAAGGTGCAGGAGCTCATCTTCGTGTCGTGGGCCCCGCTCCTGATCGCGATCATCGCGTTCTGGGTCCTTCTCTACAAGGCGTGGGCCGCGATCCAGGACGGCCACGCGCGCACCACCCCGGGCCAGGCGCTCGGCTTCCTCTTCATCCCGCTCTTCAACATCTACTGGGTGTTCATCGCGATCGGCGGCTGGGGGACCGCGTTCAACGCGTTCGCCGACCGGCAGCGCGTGAGCGGCTTCCGGGCCAGCCCGGGGCTGTTCCTCGCCCACTGCGTGATGTGCCTGATCCCGTTCGTTTCGGCGCTGACGCTCTTCACCGGCCCCGCCATCCTCGTGCAGTTCTGCCGCGGCATCAACGCCGTGCACGATCATCACAATCCGTCCTTGCCGGTCGCGGTCGCCCACCCGAGGTGACCGGACCGCGCCGGCGCGAATCGACGTCGGGCCCGCCGATCAGCGGTCGGGATGGGCGTCGAGCCAGCGGCGAACGTTCTCGACCGTGTCGCGATGGAACGTCCGCATGAGGCCGCGGGTGACGTAGCCGATGTGCGGCGTGGCGATGACGTTGTCGAGGGTGCGGAGCGGGTGGTCGCCGGGTAGCGGCTCGGTGTCGTAGACGTCCAGGGCAGCGCCTGCGATGGTGCGCGCGCGCAGGGCGTCCACCAGCGCGACCTCGTCGACCAGCGGCCCTCGCGACGTGTTCACCAGGCGCGCGGTCGGCTTCATGAGCGAGAGCTCGGCGGCACCCACGAGACCTCGGGTGCGCTGGCTGAGGACGAGGTGGATGGTGAGGATGTCGGCCTGGCGGAAGAGATCACCCCTGTCGACCAGGCGGGCGCCGGCGGCCTCGGCCATCTCGCGGGTGAGGTTCTGGCTCCAGGCGACGACCTCCATGGCGAAGGCGCGGCCGATCGCCGCCACCTTGCCGCCGATGCGACCGAGGCCCAGGATGGCCAGCGTCTTGCCGGCGAGGTCGTCGCCGATGGTCTCCTGCCAGCGTCCGCTGCGCACGGCCGCGCTCTCGGCCGGAACCTGGCGCGCGCCGGCCAGGATGAGCGCCCAGGTGTGCTCGACCGTCGGCTCCGCGAAGTAGCCGGTGGCGGCGATCTCGATGCCGCGCTCGGCGGCCGCGGCCATGTCGATGGATGCGTTGCGGGCCCCCGTCGAGGCGATCAGCTTCAACCTCGGCAGGCGCTCGATGATCGCGCGCGGAAGCGGCGTCCGCTCTCGCATGACGCAGACGACGTCGAACGGGAGCAGGCGCTCCACCACGGCATCCGGATCGGAGACGTGGTCGTTGAAGACGGTGATGGTCGCGCCGCGCTCCTCCAGCGGTGACCAGTCGGCCAGCTCGAGCGCGACATTCTGATAGTCGTCCAGGACGGCGATGTTCATGGCGGCTCCTCGGTGTGCATCGTGCCAGAGAGCGCGGCCGCCCGCATCGGCGTCACCCTCCAGCGAGTCTGGTCGCATAGAATCGCCCGATGAGCGACGCAAGCGAAGCGGTGGCCGAGGCGCTCAGGCTGAACCGGCGCCTGGCGGCGACGTTGCTGGTCAGGAAACAGGAGCTCGAGTCCGAGCTGGCGGCCGGGCCGGCGGCCGGTCGCGCCGAGGTCCTCGCCGCCGAGCTGACGCGGGCCGACGCGGAGTATCGCGCGGCGCTCGCCGAGCTCGACGAGCTGCGCGGGCTGGGCGAGCAGGCCCGCGCCGACGCCGACCGCGCCGTCGTGACGCGCGCGATGGCGAGCGATCCGATCCTCGTGACCGACGAGCAGCGCGCGCTCGACGCGGCGCGCCAGCACATCCGCGAGCTGGAGGCGCAGGCGAGCCTGACCCGCCCGCCGGACGACCAGCCCGCGCCGGGAGCGGCGCCGGCGCCGAAGACCCGCGAGGAAGCCGACCGCGATGCGCGCGCCGAGTTCGAAGCGCTGCGCGCCCAGCGCGCCCAGCGCGCCGCCGATACCGCCGATACCGCGGATGCCGCGGATGCCGCGGATGCCGCGGATGCCGCGGATACCGCGGATACCGCGCCCGAGCCCGAGCCCGGCAAGCCGCGGCCGCGCCCGAAGAAGACGCTCTGATCGCCGCGCGTGCGCCGCGCCGGCTGCGAGATTCGCTTCAGGTCATGCCCGCTCGCGGAGGCACTCCTGGGCGGCCGGCATCGACGCTAGCCCTTTCGCGCGGTGACCGCGACGGTCATCGGCGCGACGAACAGCCGGCTCGGATCGTCGAGCTCGGCCAGCTCGCGATCCCACGGAGCGACGTCGCCGCCCGTCGCCGCGACGCCGTCGCGCAGCCGGCCCCAGCTGATCTTCCAGAACGCCGCCAGCTCCGAGCCGCCCTGGAAGTAGGGAAAGTCCGATTCCGCGCGCACGTCCGCCAGGCCGAGCGACATCAGCTTGTGGGGAAGGTGACGCCCCCACTCCATGTGCGATCCGCGCGACGCGACGATGTCGAACGCCCGCATCATCACGTCGTGCCAGCCGGTGCGGTCGAGCCCGACCACCGGAAAGATGTCCGGCTCCTCCAGGAAGAGCGTTCCGCCCGGCTTGAGGCTGTCGATCAGCCTGAGCAGCACCTCCTCGCGCTCGGGGATGTGCATCAATGTCCAGCGCGTGTGGACCAGGTCGAACGCGCCGCCCGGCAACGCGCACGTGACGACGTTCTCCTCGCGAACCTCGAGGTTCGCGTGGTCGAGCGCGCGGAGGAAGCGCGCGTCGACGTCGGCCCCGACCACGAGGCCCGTGTCGCCGACGCGCCGACACAGCCACTCGCAGACCGTGCCGCCGCCGGCGCCGAGGTCGAGACAGCGCCAGCCGCTCTGCACGCCGATCGCATCGAGCCGGCGGAAGGTGATCGGATCGAGCGAATGCTCGAGCAGCGCCAGCCGCCGGCGCCCCTCGACCATCGCGTTGTCCCACGTGTATGAGCCGGCCGACACGGCTGCGACTCCAGCGGTTGCGTGCCCGCCGACTCTACGATGCCGCTCGTGCGCTGTCACGCTTGGCCGGTGCGGCCGACGGTGCGCCGGCGGTGGCCGATCACCTCGGACGGCGGGGGTCGGTGGCGCCGTGAAAGGAGATCGCGATGCCGACCATCGCGATGAGCGCCGCGATGACGAACAGGACGCGGCCATCCCCCTCTGTCCTCGCCATGTCGGCGAGACCCATCATGAAAGCGTGAACGTGCACGGGCTTCTGCTCCTCTCCTTCCTGATCGGACAGAGAGATGAGGAGGCGACCACGGCCAGGTCGCAAAAAAAGTCGACCCGCGCCGTTCGTCGCCGAGGCGCAGGCCGGCTACACGCCGACCGCCATCGGCGTGCCGGTTCGGCGCTCGCGCGTCGGGGCATGCCGAATCGGCATGCCGGCGCGGCGCGGCGCCGACGCGGTGACGCCCACCTGCGATGAGAAGGGGCTGGCCCGCGCCTTGCTCGACAGCCCGGCACATCCCCCAACGTTCGAGGAATAGCCTGATGAATCCACGAGGAAGCGCGCTTCGACCGATCCTGGCCACGCTGCTCTTGCTGTCGGCCTGCGTCGCCGCCGACGACGACGGGCAGCCGGATCGCCTGCGAGGGCTGGAGCAGCTGGGGCTCGAGGCCGGAGCGGAGGTGACCGTCGAGGTCGGGGAGACGGGGACGACGCGCGTCCTCACCACGGCGCCCGGGTTCCCGGTGCCCGGCAACAACGAGGCCGATCCCGCCGCGGCGGCGCTGCGGTTCCTCGGCGACCACCACGAGGCCTTCCTGCTCGACGGGTCCGAGATCGCGAGCTTCGCGGTGGCGCGCGTCGACCGGGACCCCGCCAGCGACGTTCGCCACGTGACATTGCAGCGCCTGGTCGACGGGGACCCGGTGTTCCATGGCGCGATCACCGTCCACATGACGGGGGCGAACGATGTCTTCACCGCGCTCGGCGACGACTCGTACCG
>DATFRY010000071.1:0-4967 GCA_035262925.1 Kofleriaceae bacterium
TGAGCGCGCCGTCGTGCAGCGGGCTGGCCAGGTGAAAGAGCGCCTCGATGATCTCCACCGAGGGGGCGGCGTCGAGGGTGACGCCGCCGGTCAGGTGCTCGTCGAGCGCGTCCACGTTGCGGACCACGAACAGCGCGCCGAGGCGGCGGCGCGCGAGCGCGAAGGCGGCGGCGCCCAGCACCTCGACCGTGGTGACCGGCGGGCGCGCGCCCGGCCGGGCGCGGCGCTCGCGCCAGAAGCGCGCCGGGTTGAAGCGCCGCAGCCCGCGGCGGATCTCGTTGCGGAAGACCACGACCGCGACCAGGGTGGCGATCGCGCCGAGGGCGCGCAGGACGTAGGCCGTGAGCAAGAGCCCGACCTCGTTGGCCGCGAACGCGGCCGCGACCAGCGCCAGCATGCCGGCCAGCACCTGGAGCGCGACCGTGCCGCGCAGCGCCAGGACCAGCCGATAGAGCACGGCGGTGAGGATCAGGACGTCGGCGATGTCCTGCCAGCGGATCTGCTCGGCGACGTCGTGAAGCCAGGGCAACGGAGGCATGCCTATGGTGGCCCGGTGAGCGGGGGGCGCCAAGTCGGTTGATCTTGGTCGATTTGCAATCCTGGCTTACCATGCTGCGTACGAGCGAATCCGGCGTATCAGCACCCGTCGGCGGTCGCGCCACACGCCTCGGCGAGCGCGAGCGCGAGAAGCTCACGCAGGCGGCGACCGTGCTGCGCAAGGCCGAGCGCGGCGTGCGGGTGCTGCGCACCGTCGCCTGGCCGGCGGACGTCGCGACCCGCTTCTTCGAGCGCGGGGCGCGCGACCTGCCCCAGGTGATGTACGCGGCGCCCGACCCGGGGCCGGCGCTGGCCGAGGTGGAGGCGGCGCGGCGGCTCATCGACGGCTCGTCGCCGGTGCACCGCTGGCTGGCCCGCGTGGCCCGCGCGATCGCGACCGGCGCCGAGATGCTGGCCGCCGTCGGGACGCGCGAGTTCCACCGCCGCTCGTGCGAGCTCTACGGCACCCCCACGCGGCGCATCACCGACGGCATCCTGTGCCCGCTCGACCTCGCCCGCCACCTGGACGAGACGCTCGACCACTTCCTGGACAGCAACCTCATGCCCACCCCGGAGCGGCAGGACGTCGAGGCGGTGGCGGTCGCGCTGCGCCACGCGGTCACGCGCCACTTCGAGGACAAGGCGCCCGAGGTGGAGGTGGTGGACAACCTGTCGGCCAACTCGCTGGCCGGGGCGCGCTACATCCGCCTGCGTCGCGGCGCGCTGTTCTCCGACCGCGACGTGCAGCAGCTCATCCACCACGAGGCCTACGTGCACATCGGCACGACGCTCAACGGGGTGGAGCAGCGGAGCTTCCCGGTCCTGGCCGCGGGCCACCCGGGCACCACGCGCACCCAGGAGGGGCTGGCGGTGTTCGGCGAGTTCATCAGCGGGTCGATGGACCTCGACCGGCTGCGGCGGCTGGGCGATCGAGTCATCGCCATCCAGATGGCGATGGACGGGGCCGACTTCCTGGACGTGTACCGCTTCTTCCTCGGCCGCACCCACAACCTCCAGCAGGCGTTCGAGAACGCGCGGCGCGTGTTCCGCGGCGGCGTGCTGGCCGGCGGCGCGCCCTTCACCAAGGACGGCGTCTACCTCGAGGGCCTCCTGCGCGTGCACAACTTCCTGCGCGCGGTGGTGCAGCTCGGGCGCATCGACTGCCTGCAGCTCCTGTTCTGCGGCAAGATCGACATCGAGGACGTGCCGGCGCTGGCCATGCTGGCGTCCGAGGGGCTGTGCGAGTACCCGCGCTTCCTGCCGCCGTGGGCGGCCGACCTGCGCTTCCTGGCCGCCTACCTGGCCTACTCCGCGTTCCTCAACCAGGTCGACATGACCGCGGTGCGCGCGCACTACGCCGAGCTGCTCGGCTGCTCGCCGTCGTCGCCTGCGCCGTCGGCGTCGCAGCCGGTGGCCGACGACTCGCGCGAGAGCGGCTGGCCGCTCTGAGCGCAGGCAGGCCGGCTGCCGGGCGGGCCGGCGGCGCGGTGGAGTCGACGATCACGAGGACGCGGCAGGGGCGGCCGCGCCGGCGCGGCACTCGGCCGCGCGGCGCTCGTGGTAGCGGCGCTCGCGCTCGTGCGGGGCGGCGGCGGCGGCGAGGTCGTGCGCGCGGGCGGCGGCCTCGAGATGGCCGGCGCGGCGGAGGAAGTCGGCGCGCGCGGCCGCGACCCGGCTCGAGCCGGCCAGCGAACCGGCCGCCTCGAGCGCCGCGAGCCGCTCGAGCCCGCGCTCGGGGCCGAGCGCCATGCCCTCTGCGACGGCGAGGCCGATGCCCACCGACGGCGACGGCTGGACCTGCCACAGCTCGGCGTAGAGCGAGGCGATCTGCGGCCAGTCGGTGTCGGCGGCGCGCCGGGCGCCGGCGTGAAGGGCGGCGATGGCGGCCTGGATCTGGTAGGGGCCGGGCTGGCCGCGCGCGAGCGCCTCGTGCAGGTGGCGCTCGCCCTCGTCCATCTCGCCCCGGCGCCAGCGGGCGCGGTCCTGCTGGTCGAGCGCGACCAGCTCGTCGCCGTCGCCCTTGCGCGCGTCGCGGCGCGCGTGGTGGAGGAGCATGAGCGCCAGCAGGCCGCGCGACTCGGCGTGGCGCGGGCACAGGTGGCAGAGCAGGCGGGCCAGGCGGATCGCCTCGTCGCACAGCTGGAGCGCCGGCGTCTCGCCGCGCCACGCGTGGCCCTCGGTGAAGAGGAGATAGATGACCGCGAGCACGGTCTCCAGGCGCTCGCCGATGGTCTCGTCCGACGGGACCTCGAACGGGATGCCGCACGCCCTGATGCGCCGCTTGGCCCGCACCAGGCGCTGCGCGATCGCCGCCTCCGAGGTGAAGAACAGCCGCGCGATCCCGTCGGTCGACAGGCCGCACAGCGTGTGGAGCGCCAGGGCCACGCGGCTCTCCTCGGCCAGCGCCGGGTGACAGCAGGTGAAGAGCAGGCGCAGGCGCTCGTCGGGGATGGCGCCGTCGTCGTCGGGGGGCGGGGCCAGGGCATCGGCCACTTGCTGCTGCTTGCCGCGCACCACCGCAGCGTGGCGGAGCGCGCTGGTCGCGGCGTTGCGGGCGGCGACCGCGATCCAGGCGGCCGGGCGGTCCGGGATGCCCGTGCGCGGCCACGCCTCGATCGCGCCGGCGATCGCCTCCTGCAGGGCGTCGCCGGCGGCGTCGAAGTCGCCGAGCATGCGCACCAGCATGGCGAACAGGCGGCCGTGCTCGCCGCGAAATGCGGCCTCGACCTCCTCGCGGGCGACGGCTTGCGCGTCCATGAGCGGGCCCAGTCTACTCGAAGCGGTTTTTCTCGGCCGCGGTGTCGATTCCGGAGGCGGCTCGCGCGTCATGGGGGGGAATGCGGCCAGACGGGCCGCGAAAGGAGATGTCGATGTCGCTGTCGAAGTCGAGGGCGAAGTCTCACATTCCCGAGGGATTGCGTGCCGTCACCGCCCAGCTGGTGGTGGCCGACGCGCGCCGGCTGATCGCGTTCTGCGAGGCCGCGTTCGGGGCGGAGGTCATGGACCTCATGCCCGCGCCGGACGGGGGCGTCATGCACGGCCACATGCGCATCGGGGACACGGTCCTGTTCCTGTCCGACGCCAAGGGCTTCGCGGTGCCGACGGCGGCGAACCTGTTCGTGTACGTGCCCGACGCCGACCGGACGGTGGCCGCCGCGGTGTCGGCCGGGGCGAAGGTCGCCGTGCCGCTGGCCGACATGTTCTGGGGCGATCGATGGGGCATGGTCGAGGACCCGTTCGGGAACATCTGGCAGATCGCGACCCACCAGGAGGACCTGACGCCCGACGAGATGAAGCGCCGCATGGCCGCCGGGGGCGCGCCGCCGTGAAGTACCTCCTCCTCATCAACAAGGACGAGGCGGCCTGGCGCGCCCTGTCGGAGGCCGAGCGCGAGGCGATCGCGGCCCGCTACGCCGCCTACGGGCGCAAGATGATCGAGGCCGGCGTCCTGCGCGGCGGCGCCATGCTGGAGCCGGTCGACAGCGCGACCACGGTGCGCGTGCGGGCTGGCAAGCGCATGGTCACCGACGGTCCGTTCGCCGAGACGGTGGAGCAGATCGCGGGCGTCGCGATCCTCGAGCTCGACAACCTCGACCAGGCCATCGAGTGGGCGGCGGGCCACCCCGACGCCGAGTGGGCCAGCGTCGAGATCCGCCCGATCGTGCCGTGGGACGAGGACTGACGCGGGCGCGCGCCGGTCAGGGCGGCGCCGCGCCGCGCGCGGTCATCACTTCCTGGAAGCCGCCGGCGTGCCACTCGTCGAGCTCCTTGGCCCGCAGGATGGCGTACGGGTGGCTCTGGCCCGCCGTGAGCAGGACCTTGTAGGCGCGGTTGAGCGCGGAGCGGTCGGCGTCCTCGAACGCGTGGATCTGGCGCATGAACTCCTCGCGGTCCATCTCGGCGTAGAGCTCCCTGGACCCTCCCGCCAGCTTCATGAACGTGCGCACGCCGGGGTCGAGGTCCTGCGCGCACAGGAGGCCCGCGCGATCGGCGCTGAGCTCGGCCTTGCGCGCCCACTCGAGCAGCGCGTAGACGAGGCCCTGGCCGAGCAGGGCGCCGATGCCGAGCGTCGCCTGGCCGATGAGCTGGACGATGGCGGCGATGTTGCGCGCGACCAGGGTGTAGAGGACGTGGCCGCACTTGATGTGGCCGAGCTCGTGCGCGATGACGAAGAAGCACTCCTCCTCGTCGAGCATGTCGACCAGGCCGGAGGTGAGCGTGATGAACGGCTTGGTGTGGCCGTAGGTCCACGCGTTGGGCACCGGGTTGACGGTGACGTAGAGCTCCGGCTCCTCGATGTCGAGGATCTTGCAGCCCCACGACAGGCTGCGGTACATGCGCGGGAACATGCTCTTGGTGACGCGGACGTTGCTGCCGATGTTGTCCAGGTAGTAGAGCCGCTCGAGGCCGTACTCCATGATCTTGGACAG